>DISL01000038.1:0-17271 GCA_002421845.1 Epsilonproteobacteria bacterium UBA6211
TATGCATTTATCTCTTGAATGGGCGTTTCTAATATAACTATACGCAAACTCCTAAGCTCAAATAGCTTGGGAGTTTTTTACTGTATTCTTGAACTAGCCGTCTTATAAACAGCCATTTCATCTCGTTTACCAACTGCTACAACAAAAACTTCAATTTTGTCATCTACGATTTTATACACAATTCTAATTTTCTTTTTATCAACATAAACTTTTTTGTAACCTGACAGATTTAAATTGGCTTTATTACCTAAATCTTGACCGATTTTAGGATTTATAGCAATTTGTTTTAACTTTTTGAAAACTAATAAAGCACTAGTATGTCCTATTTCTTTCAAATCATTATCAACATCCTCGTGAAATACTATAGTGTACATTATTATAAATCTTGAATATTTACATTATGTTTTTTAGCCATTTCCTCAAAAGACAGTGTTTGGTAAGGTTTACTCTCTCTTTGTTTTATAATCTGATAGATTTCTTGCTGTTCAAGTAGTTCCAATGCCTCTTTCATCTTTTCATATTCATCTTTTGATACAAGAACAGCCTCAATATGATTATTTTTTAATACGGCTATTTTTTCTACACTGTTGGATTGTAATTGAAATAAAAAAGTACCGAATTTTTTTGCAAATTCCGTTGATGGTATAAGTTCATTGTTTGCGTATGTAACCATATTACATCCCCTAAATAAATTTCCGTATGATATTACGGAAATTGTAACAAAAGATTGTTGATTTATAACTTAATAGAAGAGATTATTATACAAGATATAGTTTTTATGATTATTTCAAAATATTTTTAGATTTTTTTGGTTGCGGGAGCCAGATTTGAACTGACGACCTTCGGGTTATGAGCCCGACGAGCTACCGGACTGCTCTATCCCGCGATATGTCCGTGTGCCTTATGTCTAAGGTTCTTAAAAACAGTGGATGGGGTAGAAGGATTCGAACCTTCGAATGACGGTACCAAAAACCGTTGCCTTACCGCTTGGCGATACCCCAGTATCTTTTTAAGTGGGTGGAATTATACACAATTTTTTTCAATTTGTCAAGAGGTATTTTAAAGAATTTATATAAAATTATGATTTATTGTGCTATAATCTTCCCAAAATATAAAAAGGTTTTATTATTACTCCACCAATAAAATATGCTAATTTTAGTAGTTTTATTATAAGTTCTATCAAGGCGGAAACTTGAAGCTTACCATCGGTAAGCGAACGTTGACAACGAAGATAGGGCTTATAAGAGAACTAGCATTTTATTTTGTAGTTCACTCGCATTATTTACTCATACTCTTTTTTAGAAAAACTTTCGACATACGATGTATGCCTTCAATTTTTTCTAAAAAACAATTATGGCAAAAATGCGGCTAAAATTTATATATTTTATTGATGGAGTAATAAATGTCGGAAGCTATAAAAAGAGTTAAAGAGGCTATAGAAGAGATAAAAAAAGGGAAAATGGTCATAATGCTTGACGATGAAGATAGAGAAAACGAAGGGGACTTGGTATATGCTGCAGCACTTAGTACTCCTGAACACGTCAACTTTATGGCAACTCATGCAAAGGGTCTGATTTGTGTAAGCGTAAGCAAACAAACAGCCTCAAGGCTAGAGCTTACTCCTATGGTTGCTAGTAATACTTCTTGTCATGAAACAGCTTTTACCGTGTCCGTAGATGCTACAAGTGCAAGTACGGGAATATCGGCTAGTGAAAGAGATGATACCATCAAAATACTTGCTTCAAATATCTCAAAAGCTACGGAGCTTGTACGCCCTGGACATATTTTCCCTCTTATCGCAAAAGAAGGCGGAGTACTCGTACGTACCGGACATACGGAAGGTTCTCTTGATTTATGTAAACTTGCAGGATTTAGCGGTGAAGCCGTAATATGTGAAATAATGAAAGATGACGGTACTATGGCTAGACGTGACGATCTTGATATATTTGCTCAAAAACACGATATGAAACTAGTTTATATATCTGACCTTGTAGAATACAGACTTGCCTTTGAAATGCTTGTACAAGAAGTATCATCTGAAACAGTAGATTTTTTTGGGGTAAATGTACAAAAAAGAGTATTCCAAGACCATATGAAAAATACGCACACGGTAATACAATTTGGAGAAATAGAAAAATGCTCACTGGCAAAATTCCACAATGTCGAAGCTGATATTGAACTATTTTTGAACTATACTAAACTCCAATCAATCCTCAAATCTATCAATTTCCTCCAATCAAAAGGTGGAGTGCTAGTATTTATGCAAAACGGCACAAGTGATAACCAAACCATGAGAGATTATGGAGTAGGAGCACAAATACTTAGATATTTGGGTATCGAAGAGATAAAACTAATCACAAGCGGTGGAAGTAAACACTCTTTTGTAGGACTAAACGGGTTTAATTTAAAAATAAAAGAAGAGATACAAATAGAATGTTAATTTCTTGACATTTATAAATATTTTGTATATAATGACGGCATTGGTTAACATGACATTTAATTCTTAGGGAGTGATGACCCTTGGATTGTCGTAGAAAAGGTAGGGAGTTTTACTTCCTACCTTTTTTTGTGGGCAGTGTTGGGTGGGAGCGACAATCAAATAAATCACCCCTCTTTATAAAATCTCCCAAACCGTACCGTTTGGAGTGTCCATAATAGAAACTCCCATAAGTGTAAGCTCATCTCTTATGGCATCTGCAGTAGCAAAATCTTTTGCTTTTTTTGCTTCACTTCTTTTAGTTATCAAATCTTCTATTTTAGATTTTTCTTCATCACTAATACCGAATTGGAAATATGAGTAAGCTTCAAGCCCACCTATTCCAAGACCGTCACTTATAAGTTTAAAAGTGGCGTTAATCTCTTTTTTATTCGGTTTTTCTTTTTTATCAAGGGAATCGTTGAGCTTTGATATATATTCATCTACTACGCTAAGAGCAACGGAAATATTCAAATCATCGTTCAAAGCTTCCAAAAAAGGCTCATATATACTTGAATCCTCATATCTAACCTCATCATTTGCGATAGTTACCCTTTTTTTGAGTCTATATAGTTTATCTAGCCTTTTTTTGGATGATAATAAATCAACTTCATTGAAAGATAAGTCATTTCTATAATATACGCTCATCATATAAAACCTTACCACTTCACTGTGATATGATTTAAGAACATCTTTTATAAAAAACGAATTACCCAAAGATTTACTCATTTTTTCACCGTCTATTGTCACAAAGCCGTTATGCATCCAATATTTTGCTAGTTCTTTTCCAGTAGCACATCTTGTTTGGGCAGCTTCGTTTTCATGGTGAGGAAAAAGTAAATCAGCCCCACCGCAATGAATATCGATATGATACTCGCCGTTTTGTTTGTTTAGATGTTTTGCTATCATAGCACTACACTCTATATGCCATCCAGGGCGACCATCACCAAACGGTGCAGGGTATTTGACACCCTCTTTTGTAAATTTCCACAAAGCAAAATCTTTTGGATTTCTTTTTTGAGAATTATTTTCTATTCTACTGATATTTTGGCTATCATCTTCACATTTACAGCTAAGAGTACCGTATGATGAGTCTTTTGATACGTCAAAATATACACCGTCTTCTATGATATAAGCCGTATCTTTACTTAGAAGCTCGTTTATCATATCTATCATCGGCTCTAAGTTTTTTGTAGCATAAGGTTCTATTGTATTTGGAAGGATATTCAGTGCTTTCATGTCGTCACTGTAGCTAGAGGCATAAAAAGTTGTAATCTCGCCTAAGCTTTGATTTGTTTCACCCATTTTTTTGATGATTTTATCGTCTATATCGGTTACGTTTTTTGCCATAGTTACGCCGTAACCGTTTAGAAGTAAAACCCTATGAAGTAAATCAAAAGCTATAGCACTTCTAGCGTGTCCTAAGTGAGCATTATCATACACCGTAGGACCGCAAATATATATTTTGACATCGTTTTTATCCATAGGGATAAATTCTACTTTTTGTTTTTTTACCGAATCATATATGTATAAAGGTTTCATTAGTTTCCTTTTAAACTCGTGAGTCGATATTCGTGAGTCGTACTTAGTATTTCTCTTTACAACTTACGATTCACCACTCACAACTCACAGATTTATTTGAATAATGCTTCTAAACTCGCAACATCTTTTGTTTTTTCTTGTGGAGCATTTTCACCACCGTTCTCACTTACGCTTACTCCACCTATTTCAACTATTTCTATATCTGTTTTTGTAAGCATAGATGCAAGACGAATATTTAGACCGTTTTTACCTATTGCTTTACTTTTTTGATCAGCCGTAATAGTTACCACGGCTTTCGCTTTTTCATCGTGATTTCCGGCTTTTGTGTATTGTACGGATTTTACGATAGCAGGTGACAACGCACGAGAGATAAAGATTTCAGGAACGGCAGAATACTCTACACAGTCTATATTTTCACCTTTAAGCTGTGCACTTACTGCATTTATACGTACACCTTTTACTCCTACTACGGCACCTATTGGGTCTATATTACCTTCTGTTGTACTTAATGCTATTTTTGCTCTTTCACCAGGTATTCTAGCACTTGCTTCAATAGTCACTTTCTCATCTTTTAGTTCAGGTACTTCCATAACCAAAAGTGCCTCTAGGAATTTTGGCGTAGTTCTTGAAATTTCTACCAAAAGACCCTTTGCTTTGTCTATATTTACCGACTTAACGACAGCTTTTATAACATCACCGACTTTGAATTTCTCACCTTTGATTCTGTTTTTTCTAGGTAGTATCCCTTTTACTTCACCTATTTCTATATAAGTGTTTTCTAGTTTGTCTATATATGTTATATTTCCGCTTACTACTTTACCTATTTTGTCTTTGTATTTTTTTAGCATATTCTCTTCAAGGTATCTTTGAATATTGTATTCAAGGTTACTATGTAATATTGTAGCGGCATTTCTTCCCATATGTTCAAATTCAAGCTCATATTCCAAGAAATCGCCCAAATCCAAACCTGAATCTACTTTTTTAGCCTCTTCAAGAGATATATAGTTTTTATTTTCATTATCAAGTAGCTGACTATTATTTGGAACAACCTCTATTTTTTGGAAAAGTTTTAACCTTTTTTTAGGTCTATCTATCTCAGCATCAAAAATTAAATCAGGATTTATCATTTTTTTTGCGGTTTTTATCAACGCATCTTTTAGTGCAACTTCAACGTCACTTACCTTTAGCCCTTTTTCATAGGCAATAGAGTCAATAATATCTATAATTTTATCCATAGTACTTCTCCAAATTTTTTTAACATCAAAAAGTCGTCTTGATTGTTTTACGTTAATTGTGATTGATGTAGATTGATATTATACCTTAATAAATATAAAAGTCAAGTTAAGGTATAATATCCACTTAAAACTAAAAACATTAGAGGATACAAAACAATGGAAATATTGTTAGCAAGAACTGAACTAAACGAAAAACCAAGAAAAGTTAAACTTGAAAAACTTAAAGAGGGTAATGAAAAAATATTCTACTTTGACAAAGACAACTCACACAAAGATATGATGGCTGTAGTAGAGAGCTTTGAAGCTGACGGATATAACGCATACTTTAGAGAAGTAAAATTCGGTCTAAGCGACGGTGAATTTATCTACGAACTTCACATAGTTTAATCAGGACTTAGTTATAAAACTGAAGGATAAAGAGTGAGTAAAAAGCTATTTATACAAACTCTTGGATGTCAAATGAATTCATTGGATTCCGAACATCTGATGAATGAATTAAGATTGCACAAAGATTATATCCCTACCGATAATGCAGATGATGCCGATTTGATAATAATCAACACCTGCTCGGTGAGAGAAAAACCTGTACAAAAACTTTTTTCCGAACTAGGAAGCATCAACAAAGCCAAAAAAGCAGGTGCCAAAATAGGTGTTTGCGGATGTACCGCAAGTCATTTGGGTCAAGAGATAATAAAAAGAGCACCTTATGTGGATTTTGTACTAGGTGCGAGAAACGTATCAAAAATCAAAGACGTTGTAGATATAAAAGGTGCAGTGGAAGTAGATATAAACTATGACGAAAGTACTTATACTTTCGGTAATAGCGAACAGTCACTTTATAAAACAAGTGCCAATATCTCCATCGGATGCGATAAAGAGTGTACGTACTGTATAGTCCCTTTTACAAGGGGTGATGAAGTATCAATCCCTAGTGAAATGATAATATCACAAATCCAAAAAGCAGTGGACAAAGGTGCTTTGGAAGTAATGCTTCTTGGACAAAACGTCAACAACTACGGCAAAAGATTTAGTGATGGAAGTGCGAAATCTAGCTTTACTAAACTTTTACAAGATGTAAGCAAAATAGAGGGTTTACAAAGGATAAGATTCACTTCACCACATCCACTTCATATGGATGATGAATTTATAGAAGAGTTTGCCAAAAACCCGAAAATTTGTAAATCTATTCATATACCGTTGCAAAGCGGAAGTACGAAAGTACTCAAAGATATGAAAAGAGGATATACAAAAGAGTGGTTTTTGAACCGTGCTTTGAAAATAAGAGAACTTGTCCCTGATGTACGAATAAGCACTGATATAATAGTGGCTTTCCCCACTGAGACACATGAAGACTTTTTGGATACTATGGACGTCATAGAACAAGTAAAGTTTGATCAAATATTCAACTTCAAATACTCGCCTCGTCCAAATACGGCTGCACTTGACTTAACGCCTGTTATGAGCGATGAAGAGGCTTCAGCAAGACTTGAAAAAGTCATCGAACTTCACAAAATCCATCAAGAAGAACTTGTGTACGCCAACAAAGGCAAAATTATGAAAGTCCTTTTCGATGAACTAAAACCAAACGGTGAAATATCCGGTTTTAGTGATAATTATATACAAGTTTTCGTCAAAGGTAGCGAAGAGTTACTAGGAAAAATAGTAGATGTGAAAATAACAGGTGCTAGTAGAACGACGTTAAAAGGTGAGATAGTTTGAAAAAGAAAGTCAAACACTTCATAAATACAGTCATAATGCCTTTTATAATGCAACTTTTAATTAGATTTATCTATTTAACAAATAAGAAAGTATTTCATATAGGTAAATCTTTGTCAAATGAGCCTATTTTAGTCGCTTTTTGGCATGGTGATTTGATAATGCAACCTTTTACGTATAAACATATAAGACCGTCC
Source organism: Epsilonproteobacteria bacterium UBA6211 (assembly GCA_002421845.1). Lineage (GTDB taxonomy): Bacteria > Campylobacterota > Campylobacteria > Campylobacterales > Arcobacteraceae > UBA6211. The sequence continues at coordinate 7,167 of DISL01000038.1, forward strand.
GGAACTATAAGAACTCTTATCAGTGACCACCGAGACGGTGAGACTATCACCAAAACAGTTGAGTTTTTAGGGATAGGAAGTATAAGAGGAAGCAGCTCAAAAGGTGGTGTCAAAGCTTTACTTAATGCCATCAAAGAGATAAAAAACGGGGTAGATATAGCTATAACACCGGATGGTCCTAGAGGTCCTAGATATTCCGTTGCGGACGGGATTGTGGCTATTGCACAAAAAAGCGGTGCAAAAATAGTAATTTTCAACTCAAAACCGTCAAAATATTGGCAGTTTAACTCGTGGGATAAATTTGTTATACCGAAACCTTTTGGTACAATAGATTTTTTTATAAGTGAACCTTTAGATATAGGCGGACTAGAAATGGAAGAAGCAAAAAAACTCATAAAAGAAAAAATGATAATTAATACTTTGAAGGACTCAAATGAAAAGTAGTTCTGCTATTTATATAAATGTTATCAAGTTGCCAAATCAGCTAAAGTTGGATTATAAACTTATTAAAAAGAATAGTATAATAAAAACTGAACAAGCCTCGTTTTTGGTCTATGATGAAACGATGACAAACGACATTCTTTTCAAGCTCGATGCTTTACAAAAAGAGGATAAAACGTGTTATATAAGCACTATAATCAATACTGACGAACAATTAATTTGCAATAATGATGAATTATCGAAATACTCATCAAATGAATATGATTTTATATCGTTATATAACAAAACAACTATAGTAACACCAAAAAATACGATATTCGAAACTAAACACTATTTTGAAAAGTCAGGCATTGACTACATATTTTCCCCTTATCAGATTTTGACACATTATATTTTAGATAATCCTGCAAAAAACAATATGGTTGTTTTAATCATCGCAAATATTGTTTATGTTATGATTACCGATTCTAGTGCATCTATTGTATATAATGTCATAAAAAAATTAACCCCTTTTGATGATATAAAAAACTCTCAATTCTATGACGATGAAATAAAAGGTCAAAAGCTATTTGATGAGATTTATTTCTTTGAACTTCAAGATATTATCAAAGAAGTTTTAGAGGACTTTTATGCCAAAAATCCTAAAAGTGACTTTTTGGAAAAAATCAATATTTTACATACATTAAAACAACTGGATAATAGTGAAATAGACTCCCTAAAAGAAACCTTTGCGATGGATGTAACTTATCATCCAATATCTTTAGATAATTATATATATGAACTTGTAAACTCAAAAAGCACTAAAAAAAGTTTTATAAATCCTAGACAAAAAACATCTTCTTATGAAAATATATTTTGGTTAGCTTCTGCAGTTGCTGCTACTATAATAACTGTTTATCTTACTTATGATTTTTATAACACAAAAGATATGAAGACCATAGAGCAAAATAAAACTGTCAAACAAGATATTATAAAAAGCGATTTAGTTGACCATGTTTCAAAGAATACATTGGTAAATAACCTGATTCAAGATATTTTCAATATTATACCGTACAATGTTGTGTTGAATGAAGTTATCATAGACAAAAATGACTCTATTTTGGTATGTGATTTCTTAGAAAAAGATACTTTTGTGAAAATAATTCAACCTGAAATACTAAAAATTTATGAAACTACGGATATAGTTTTTGATGAATTAGAACAGCAAACTTCACCGGTATTAACAGGTATTATCAAAAACAACACTATCTCATCACAACAACAGTATCAAGATAAAATTTATACCTATAACAAAACTAGTTTTTCATATACAATGATGCAAGAAACTATAAAAAATTTAATGCTTCCTGATTGGAATATTATTTATATCAAAACATCATCCGACAACCAAATAAATTCTAATTTATTTGAAATAAATATCTCTATCAACTCTCCGAAGGAATTTATTGAATTTATAGATAAAGTTAATGGTGTACCTTATAGTATAACCATAGAACACCCTGTAAAATTCACTAAAAATATACAAACGGGAATGATAGATATGAAATTTTATCTAAGCTTCAATCAATCAATTTAACAATAAGGACTCGATATGTTTAAAATTTTAGCTAGTTTATTATTTGGATTTTGTATAGCATTTGCACAAAATCCTATAGTAGTACTACAAACTAATCAAGGTGATATTGAACTTGAAATAAAACAAGATATTGCACCTTTGGCATCAGAGAATTTTCTGACACATGTAAAAAACGGCTACTACGACGGGCTTATTTTTCATAGAGTTATAAAAAACTTTATGCTTCAAGGCGGTGACCCTACCGGTACGGGAAGAGGCGGTGAATCTATTTGGAACAAACCTTTTAAAGATGAGTTTTCTCCAAAAGCTATCTTTGATAAATCAGGCATACTAGCTATGGCAAATGCCGGACCAAATAGCAACGGTAGCCAGTTTTTTATCACAACGGTGCCTACTCCATGGTTAAACGGTTATCATACTATATTTGGATATATTGTAAAAGGTATGGATGTAGTAAAAAAAATAGAAGCCGTACAAACAAACGGTAGAAACGGCGGAGATAGACCGCTAGAGACTCAAAAAATCATAAAAGCATATATCAAAACAAACTAAAAACTAGAGTGGACACTCCACACTAGTTACGGTTTATTTACCGTTTTTGCCTACTTTACAAACTGGATTACTATAAAATATAATAGATGCTACCGTTCCCGTAGCTCCGTCTTTTCTATTTTTAAGATTTATTACTGCACCCAAAGCATCGGCTGCACTTTTTGCCAAGAAAAGCCCAAGACCTGCTCCTGCTTGATTACCTATTCTCTTAAATGGTGCAAAAAGGTCTATATTCTCATCTATACCGCTTCCTTCATCAATAACACTTATTTTTAGAGTATCGTTTTTTCTCTTTGCTATTACTTTTATCGTACTATCTTTCGGTGAAAATTTAATAGCATTTTGAACAAAATTTTGTATAATCTGCACTACAAGTGTAGGCTGTATAATAGTGCTAAATTCATCCGTGTTGGTGAAAAACTCTAAATTAATGTTTTTTTCAGTAGTCAAAAGCTTATAATCTTTTAATTTACTCTCCAAAAATGCAATCATATCAATCTCTACAGGTTTTTCAAACTGAGCACCCTCTTGTCGTCCAATATCTAAAAAAGATGTTATCATTTTGTTCATATCATTTATAGAATTTATATTAAGACGTAATACATCTTCGTATTGTTCAATCTCTCTTTTCTTCATCAAAGTAACTTCATTTTTCAGCTTCATAACTGCCAAAGGCGTTTTTAGCTCATGTGCCGAACCTATAAAAAGCTCTTTTTGATATTTAACAAACGTTTTAATTCTATTTGTAAGTCCATTTATAGAATTTGCCAAAGGGTGAAATTCTATGGGAAGATATTTGATATTTATCTCTTCAAGAAAATTTTCATTCATTTTGGATAATTTACTAGTAAGTTGCAAGATAGGTAACAAAAGAGTTTTTGATATGGCTAGAGCATACAATATAATCAATATCGACCCACCGACAATCAAAAATATAAGATTATTTGAAATACGACTTAACATTTTTTCTTGAGAAGTAGTGTTTTTTACTATTTTAATAAATGTTTGGTCTGCAAAATTGAAAGGATACAAAAGTTCTACAAAAGTTTCATTTCCTTTTTTGTATTCTGTAAATCTAGTGGTAGTCAAATGTTCAACCCTTACAAGGTCAACAAATACGTTATTACTTGTAATTACATTGAAATTTGCGTGATTAGTTCCCGTATCATAAGATACTCTGTATATAAGTTCGGCATCTTTTACCATCTCATCTTTTATCTCTTCATATATGGTAGCTCTTGTGAAACCATAAAAGATAAAAGAGAGCATGATAATAAAAAACGTGGTAGCAATTATAAGCTTTGTATAAAATTCCCTATAAATACTTCTTGTATTCATAATGTGTTATTATAAATCCTCATCAGAACCTTCAGGCTCTATGTTTGGATAACAAAATCTATAACCTCTTCTTCTGATAGTCTCAATAGTAGCTATATTAAGAGGTTTGTCCATTTTTTGTCTAATTTGATTAATTGCAACTTCTATTACGTTAGGAGTAACAAGTTCAGGTTCTTCCCATATTGCATCAAGTAATTGCTCTTTTGATACGATTTGGTCTCTGTGACGTGCTAAGTGTGTCAAAACTTCAAAAGGTTTACCTTTTAGTTCTATCTCTTCACCTTGATATATGATTTTTTCTTCATCAGGATTGATAATCAAATCTTCTATTTCAATAACATTTGTTCCACCGAATCTAAGTCTTGCCTCTATTCTAGCAAGTAAAATATCAAAATCAAACGGTTTTTTAATATAATCATCAGCTCCAGCTCTTAGAGCTGCTATCTCACTATCTTTATCATCTCTTGCAGATAATATTACCACTGAAGTTCTAGCACTTTTACTTTTTATTACTTTTGCTAAATCTATACCGTCACCGTCCGGTAACATCCAATCAGTAAGAACCAAATCATAATTTCTAATTTCTACGAAATACTCCGCATCTTTGTAATTTTCTGCAGTATCCACTTGATACCCGAAATCTTGTAAGCCCTCTTGTAAGGTTCTATTTAACGTAATCTCATCTTCGACAATCAATATTCTCATCTGTTTCCCTTAAGTAAAGATTAATTTTTGCGAAATTGTATCATAATTTTTTAAAAATTTAAAGTATTTTTAAGCAAAATTTTCAATATTTTATATCTTTTTGTGTAATTTAACTAATTTTAGATATAATCACGGCTACAAAAACCCCTAAGGATGTATTTATGAAAATCAAGTTTTTAACAGCCATTTCAATATTGGCTTTGTGTTTGTCGATGTCACATGCAGTTGTATATGCAACGGTTGACGGAGAAGAAGTTACGGCAGATGATGTAGCATTAGTTATAAGAAACCCTCAAGTAAATTTTGCTCAATTACCTAAAGATACTCAAAGTGCGGTGATAAACCAAGCTGTAGAGAAAAAACTTTTGGCAAAAGAGGCTTTAAAAAGCGGTGTAAAATCAAACCCACAATATGTTGAAGCACTAAAAAGAGTTGAAGGTGATTTGGCATTAGAGATATGGATGCAAGAAAAATTCGCAAAAGTAAAAGTTACTGACGAAGAAATCAATGAATTTCACAAAAACAATCCTGAACAATTCGTAATTCCTAATGAACTAAATGCAAACCATATATTAATAAAAACTGAAGATGAAGCAAAAGCTATAATCAAAGAGATAAGCGGTGCAAAAGATAAAAAAGCAAAGTTTGTTGAACTTGCTACTTCAAAATCACAAGACCCAGGCACTGCAAAAAAAGGTGGAGAACTTGGATGGTTTTTTGAAAATCAAATGGTACCTGAATTTTCAAAAGCAGCATCTGCACTAAAAAAAGGTGATTTTACTAAAACTCCTGTTAAATCACAATTTGGATTCCATATCATTATGCTAAACGACATCAAACCTTCTAAAACATTAGTACTTGCAGATGTAAAAGAAAACGTTAGACAAATGCTTATTGAAGAAAAGTTCAGAAATGAAATATCTAAAATAGCAGGTGAACTAAGAAAAAAAGCTAAAGTAGATATTAAATAATTAGGAGTAAAAAATGGGTGTGTTAGAATTTTTAAGTCCAGGCGTTTTAAGCGGTGATGAAACTAAAAAACTTTTTGATTACGCTAAGGCTAATAACTTTGCTATTCCTGCGGTTAATATCGTAGGAACAGACTCTATTAACGGTGTACTAGAAGCTGCTGCAAAAGTAAAATCTCCTGTGATTTTACAATTTAGCAACGGCGGTGCTGCGTTTTTTGCCGGTAAAGGCTTGGACAGTAAAATCGGTGCAGTTGCAGGTGCAATAAGCGGTGCAAAACATATACATATTATGGCAAAAGCTTATGGAATACCTGTAGTACTTCATACAGACCATGCTGCAAAAAAACTTCTTCCTTGGATTGATGCTTTGATTGAAGCTAGTACTGAACATTTCAAAGAAACAGGCAAACCTCTTTTTAGTTCACATATGCTTGACCTTAGTGAAGAACCACTGGAAGAAAATATCGAAATATGCAAAGAATACCTCAAAAAAATGTCTGCAATAGGACAAATGCTAGAAATTGAGCTTGGAATAACAGGTGGAGAGGAAGACGGTGTGGATAACACTAGTGTTGATAATGCACTTCTTTACACACAACCTAGCGAAGTTGCTTATGCCTATGAAGAACTAAGCAAAATCAGCTCAAATTTCACGATAGCAGCATCATTTGGAAATGTACACGGTGTATATAAACCTGGAAATGTAAAACTAGAACCTAAAATTCTAAATAATTCACAAAAATTCATTAAAGACAAATTCAATCTTTCAAGTGACAAACCTGTTGATTTCGTATTTCATGGAGGAAGCGGAAGTAGCTTAGAAGAGATAAGAGAAGCTATAAACTACGGTGTAATCAAAATGAACATTGATACAGATACTCAATGGGCATTTTGGGATGGAATAAGAGCTTATGAAGCAAAAAACAGAGGCTATCTACAAGGTCAAATCGGTAACCCTGAAGGTGAAGATAAACCTAATAAAAAATACTACGACCCAAGAGTTTGGATAAGAGAAGGACAAAAAACTCTTATAGCTAGACTTGAAGTTGCTTTTAACGATTTAAACTGCATCGGGAGATGTTAATTAGGTAACAGCGTGTAGAGAACAGGTAGCGAAAGGGTAGAGAAACAAAAAGCTCTGCCACCTACTACCTACTACCTATATACTCTCCAACTTTCTCTACTATCTCTTGATTTATCTTTACTTCCAAATCAATAACATATAAATCAATATCAAACTTTTGTAATTTAACAAAATCTTTTTTTGTAACTATTAGATTTTTTGTATTATATTTTTCTTGGATATTTTCAATATCACCTCTTTGGAAATCATAATGGTCTTCAAAAAACTCATATCTAATCCCATTTGGTAAAAAATCAAAAAGTCTTTGCGGTTTTGATATGGCACTAACCAATACCAAATTATCAGGTAACGTATCTGTTTTTACAAATGTTTTATTTGCGACATTATAAAAAGTAAAACTTGTATGCCTTGTATAATCCACCTCTTCACGTGCTACTATATGGGCATTTAAATACTCTATTTTTGGTTCTTTATATCCACCGCTAGGGAGACAAAAAAGGTTTGTAGGCTCATTTTTAGGACGAAGTAAAATATCGAATTTCAAAATCTCCCTTTTTGAGAATCCGTCATCAAGAAATACAACCGTTGCTCCAAGCTCTTTTGCTTTTAAAATACCTTTTGCCCTATCTTCACTTACTATTACAATCGAATCAGGGCAACTTAAAGCATATTCATAAGCCTCATCACCGCTTATGTCTTGAGATTGTATGATATTTCCTCTATCTGATACCACATATAAACCTTTTGAGTTTCTCTTATAACCCCTAAGAACTATAGCGTTGTTTTGGAAATGTTTGCTTAATGCTATAGTAAAAGGAGTTTTACCGGTACCGCCTAATATAAGGTTACCTATACTTACTACTTTGATGCCAAAATCATAAGTTGTTACACTGCTTTTTTGTACAAATTTAATAAAACAATAAATAACGGTCAAAGGGAGTAACAAAGCACTTATAAGTTGTTGGAAAGGAGTTGGATAGAAAAGATACTCTTCTATCCAAAATATTAATTTTTGTTTAAACCTCATATCCATTTATTGGCAATAGAAGTTACTTTATCGCAAATATAATTTACATCTTCATCACTCAACGACGGGTATATAGGTAAAGATAGTATTTGCTGATATGAATTCAAAGCGTTTAAATAAGAGGTCACTTTTAGTCCATATTTATGCTTATAATAACTCAAAAGATGCAACGGAATAAAATTAAGTCCTGTCGAGATTCCTTCTTCTTTTAAGGCTCTTGCAAATGCATCTCTATTTTTACTTATCTTTATAATATACTGACTAAAAATATGTTCTTCGTTAAATGAAGGTAAACTTACGTGCTTAATACCTGTCAATCTTTTTGTATAAATAGCAGCTATCTCTTTTCTTCTTTTGATGAATTTATTTGTTTTTTGAAGTTGAGCTAGACAAAATGCAGCTTCAAGTTCACTCATATCGTACTTGTACCCTATATCTACCACATCATAGATATAGTCTAAATTGCCGTAATCATCATAAGTCGTACTAATAGCATGAGTTCTAAGTAATCTAGACCTTTGTGCATACTCTTCATTATTGGTTACTATAACTCCACCGTTACTTACGGAACTTCTACCGTTTGAAGGATTCATAGAAAAAATAGTCATATCAGCTTTAAGTGAGCCTATAGTATCATCTTTGTAAGTAACACCAAGTGCGTTGGTAGCATCTTCTATTAGAACTATTTTATATTTTGCAACTATTTCATAAAGCTTTTCAAGGTCAGGAGTTTGTCCGGCTATAAAAGATATTATAGCACCTCTAAGTTTTTTTGATTTGTTTTTTGATAAATAATCATCAAGCTTGTTTAAATCAATATTCATAGAGTTTGGCTCTATATCAATAAAAATTGGTTCAGCGTCAAAATGTCTCACTACTTCGGGAACATTAGGAAAAGAGTTGACCGACATAATGATTTTATCACCTCTTTTCAAATCCATCGCACTCAAAGCTAGATGCATAGCAGCAGTTCCGTTGCATGTAGCAATAGCATGATCTGCACCTACAAAGTTTGCTATTTCACTCTCAAACTCTTCTACTTTTGATTCACCGTTAAGTTCTAAAACTTCATCAATTTGATCAATCTCTTCTTTGCCGACTGATGGGATATAAAAAGGTATCTCTTTTGTCATAATTTACTCCGTAATTCGTGACTCGTNNTCGTAAGTCGTTAATCGTAAGTTGCTAATAACATATTTTTGTATTCTCAACTCACTACTTACCACTTACTACTCACGACCAAAGACTAACGAATACAAGCTATTTTAGGTAATCTTCTTTTAAATTCGTTTGAATTATATCTAAATAAGACAAATTCTACAATCTTTTGGCTAAAACCATCTTTATATAAATCTTCTTTTGTTTTATTTTTTTCAAAAATCTCTTTTAGTACCGTATCAAGTTCTTTATATGTAAATCCAAGTTCATCTTCATCGGCTTGACCTTCCCACAAATCGGCACTTGGACGTTTTGATACAATACTATCGGGAACTCCTAAATACTTAGCAAACTCAAACTCATCACTTTTATAAAGCTCACCTATAGGATTAATAGCACATGCGGTATCACCGAAAATTGTACCGTATCCAAGTAAAATCTCACTTTTGTTACTAGTACCTACCACAAGAGCTTTATGTTTTGCTGAAATATCATACAAAACAGCCATTCTCATCCTTGCACTAAAATTACCTATTCTAAGTTTATCACCATCCATAGAAGCTTCATAAGCTTGAACCATAGGTGCTATGCTTACTAGTTCATAAGATAGGTCGAATTTCTCACAAAGTTCTTTTGCATGGTCAATACTAGCAGTACTTGAATAATGTGAAGGCATCAAAACACAATGTACGTTATCACCGAATGCCTCTTGACAAAGCACTGCAACCACGGCACTATCAAGACCACCGCTCAACCCAACCACTACATTATTTAAACCGGCTTTATTTACTTCACTTTTTAAAAACTCTACCATTTGTTTTTTTAAAAGTTCCCAATTCATAACAATACCTTTTTCTTTTTTTTGTGCTTGATTATAACATAAAAACCAAAAAGAACAGATAGGTGCTTATTATTTTTTGGCTTTTTTATGTTATAATATGACCAATCAAGGACAAAAATGAAATCAAAGACGTTTAGATTAAGATACATATACTTTTTTGTATTATTCATATTATTAGAGGTTGTTTTAGTATCGGCACTCACATACAATAAAAACTTTCATATAAACGATATTCAAAATAGACATATTAAAAAATTGCAAACTCAACTAAAAACCGTTATCAGTTTTTATTCTACTACATCAACTATTGTTATAGATGAAATTCTGAACAACGAAAATATTAAAACGCTTCTTTTAGAACTCAACACGACCGATGAGTCAAAACAAAAAGAACTTAGAGATAAACTTCTCA
>DISL01000038.1:17302-24256 GCA_002421845.1 Epsilonproteobacteria bacterium UBA6211
TTTAGAAGCTAATAAAACTAAAAAACCACAATTTGGATTTGAAGAGGGTAAAATTCTCAATGGATTTAGAAATGTTTTTCCTATCATATTTAATGGTGAATTTTATGGTACCGTTGAACTTTCCAATTCCTTTGATACATTTAGTGAAACTCTACACAAAAACTTTCCTTTAGAATTCAAACTCCTTATAACAAAAGAGTATGTTAATAGCAAAGTTTTTCCTGAACTTGTAAATAAATATTACAAACCATCTTCCGTGAGTGATTTTTTTTATGAAGAAAACAGTGTACAAACAAGTAGCGAAGGTAGATATATCAATAAAGTACAACTTGGTAACATAGACAAACAATTAAAAACATTAAATATAGATAGTGATTTACAAACACGAAAAGTATTTGTTAAATCTCTAAAAGTAGGGAATAAACACTATATCATCACCTTCGTACCGGTAAGTGATTTTAATAGAACAATCAACACCTATGTAGCCTCATACGTGGAAGATGACTCTATTTATCAAGAACAAAAATCGTATTATATATTTTTGTTCTTTTCCCATATACTATTTATATCATTATTTATGGTTTATATGATTAGATACTTCTTTGATGAAAAAAATAAGTTTATGAAAAAAGCATATATAGACTCGCTTACAAAGGTATATACAAGAGCAAAGTTCAACTACGATATATCAAAAATAATAGATGAAGATGAACTACAAGACTATAGTTTCATTTTATTTGATATAGACCATTTCAAAAATGTAAATGACACCTATGGTCATGATATTGGAGACATTGTATTACAAGAGTTTGCAACCATCGTAAAACAAGCTATCAGAGACAATGATATGGTGTACAGATGGGGTGGTGAAGAGTTTATTATTTTAGTAAGAGATAAAAACAAAGAACATTTAGACATTTTAACAGACAAGCTAAGAAATGCTATAACAAACTTTAATTTCACAAAAGTTGGATTTTTGAGTAGTAGTTTTGGTGTTGCCATAGCTACCCCTACAGATACAAAAGATACCCTATTAAAAAGAGCAGATGAGAAACTCTACCAAGCAAAACAAAGCGGTAGAAACTGTGTAGTTATGGATTGATAGGAAATCCCATCAATCCAAATATCTTTTTGTAAGTCCAGAGTAATTTTCTATTCTTCTATCTCTTAAAAATGGCCATATTCTTCTAACATCCGTAGTTCTTTGTTTATCTATCTCTATAAATATTACCTTTTCATCTTCGCTATTTGCATGGGTCAAAAACTCACCTTGAGGTCCACAAACAAATGAATTACCCCAAAATCTAATACCATCAAGTACCTCCGTGCTATCTTTTTCAAATCCTACACGGTTTACCGATATGACCGGTAAGCCGTTTGCTACCGCGTGTGACCTTTGGATAGTAATCCAAGCATTTAGTTGTCTATCTTTTTCTTCAGTAGTATCACCGTCAAACCAACCTATAGCAGTAGGGTATATAAGTATCTCCGCACCTCTAAGTGCCATAAGCCTCGCAGCTTCAGGATACCACTGATCCCAACAAACCAAAACACCAAGCTTACCGACACTCGTACTTATAGGCTCAAAACCTAAATCACCCGGTGTAAAATAAAACTTCTCATAAAACCCAGGATCATCGGGAATGTGCATTTTTCTATATTTCCCCGCAACACTTCCGTCACATTCAAAAACTACTGCCGTGTTGTGATAAAGTCCAGGAGCACGTGCCTCGAAAAGTGAACTTACCAATACTACCTTGTTCTGCTTTGCTACATTTGACCAGTATTTTACGTCTTCTTCAAAGCTGTTTGCATAAGAGCAAAATTCCGTATTTTCACTTTGACAAAAATACTCAGTTTGATGCAACTCTTGCAATACTACAAGCTTCGCCCCACCCTTAGCAGCTTCAGCTACCATAGACGAAGTTACCGCTATCGTAGCCTCCTTTGAACCATGAAATTTTTGTTGAATAAGTGCGGTTTTGAGTCGTGAGTCGTGAGTCGTGAGTCGTGAATTGTTATTTGCCATATATTATCCTTTTTTACTTTTTACCTTTTACTTTTTACCTAATTCTAGTTCCTCTTGGGTATTGCATCGTACAACAATGCAAACTCCCATGTTGTCTTATTATTTTAGAACAATCAATCCCTATTATATCACGGTTTGGAAACAACTCGGTAAATAAATCTAAAGCTTGTTTATCACTTTTGTCATTGTATATAGGGACTAATACAGCACCGTTTATAACCAAAAAGTTTGCATAACTTGCCGGAAGTCTCTCATCATCATAATATTTTGCACTTATCCACGGCAATGCAAAAGATTGAAAAGGCAATTTTTTCACTTCATCTTCCATAGATTTCAACGCTTCATAATGTATATCATCTTTATCGTCGCAAGATTGATAAACTATAGTATTTTCGTCGGTAAACCTTACCAACATATCTATATGTGAGTCCGTATCGTCACCCTCTAAAAATCCGTTTTCTACCCAAATAACTTCACAAAGTCCCAAATCATCTTTGAGCTTTTGTTCTATCTCTTCTTTAGTAAAACTTGGATTTCTATTCTCTTCCAAAAGACAATCCGTAGTCGTAAGAATAACACCCTTACCGTTTGAGTCAATACTACCGCCTTCTAAAACAAAGTCATAGCTTTTTACATCCTGAAACAATTTTTTAGTCAATTCATTATCTTTTGAAGCATCAAATTTATTTCCCCATCCGTTAAAAATATAATCAAGTACCTCGATTTTACCTTCATTTTCTATTGTAATACCGCCAAAATCCCTACACCATGTATCATTTGATTCAACTTTTTTAAGTATTATATTATCTATATTTTTAATATTTTTGATTGTATCGTCTTCCATATAACAAACAATACAAGGCTGATATTTAGCTATACTCACAGCTATTTCTTCAAAAACAGGTATCATTTCATCAAGATACTGTCCCCAGTCGCTGTTTGAGTGCGGGAACATAAGCTGAACAAACTCTTGATCTTCCCACTCTGCCGGTAATCTTTTTTTAGACAAGTTTTCCAAGTTTTTCTCCCGCTAAGATATGAAAATGGATATGAGGAACCTCTTGCCCACCGTCAACTCCGATATTTGTAATCATTCTATAACCGCTATTTTTTACACCTAAAACAGACACAACTTCTTGCATAAACGTAGTCATTTCAGCCATAGCTGACGCAGTTACATCATTGAAGTCTTTAAAATGCTCTTTTGGTATCACCAAAGCATGAACTTTTGCTTGAGGATTAATATCATAAAATGCCAAAAACTTATCATTTTCTAAAATCTTTTTTGAAGGTATTTTACCCTCTGCAATAGCACAAAATATACACATCTTAATTTTCCTTTGTATTCGTGAGTCGTAAGTAGTGAGTCGTAAATTGTATTCTCTCCACAACTCACGACTTACTATTCACTACTGACGATTTTAGAATATTATAACCTATTTCTAATAAATTTTTGGATACAATATCGCACTTTTAAGATGGAGTATTACATTGCAAGAATGGTTAGATAAGATTTACAAAACTTCACATATTGATGAATTAGAAACGATTAGGATTGATTTGTTCGGTAAAAAAGGGTTGCTTACATTAGAGTTTGCAAGACTAAAAGATATACCAAACGAACAAAAAAAAGAGTTTGCACAAAATCTAAATGAACAAAGAGATGTTTTAACAAAAGCTCTAGAGATAAAAAAAGCTGAACTTGATGCAAAAGAACTTGAAAAAACTCTTCAAGCAGATAAAATCGATGTAACAAGATTTAATTCAAATGGCTCAAATATAGGGGCTTATCATCCTGTTGCCTATACAATGGATAGAATTATCAAATATTTCCAAAATCTAAATTTTGCAGTAGAAATAGGACCGATGGTAGAAGACGACTTTCATAACTTTGAGGCATTAAACCTTCCTAAATACCACCCTGCAAGGGATATGCAAGATACATTTTACTGTAAAGATATGATGCTTCTTAGAACTCACACAAGCCCTGTTCAAATAAGAACAATGATGAATCAAAAACCACCTATTAGAATGATTGCCCCAGGACGTGTTTTTAGAAGAGATTTTGACCTCACACATACACCTATGTTCAACCAAATAGAGGGTCTTGTAGTAGATAGTAGCGATAAAATATCTTTTGCAAATTTAAAACATGTTTTAACGGAATTTTTACAACATATGTTTGGAAATGTAGAGGTTAGATTTAGACCTAGCTTTTTCCCGTTTACGGAGCCTAGTGCAGAAGTTGATATAAGCTGTATATTCTGTGGAGGTGACGGCTGTCGTGTGTGTTCTCACACCGGTTGGCTTGAAGTTTTAGGGTGCGGAATAGTAGATGAAAACGTATTCAAATCTGTCGGATATGAAAATGTAAGCGGTTATGCTTTTGGTTTGGGTGTTGAGAGATTTGCAATGCTTATACATAAAATCGGAGATTTGAGATCTTTATTTGAGAGTGATTTGAGATTATTAGGACAGTTTAAATGATAGTTACAAGAGAATGGTTAAACGAATTTATAAATATTAAAAATATTACCACTGATGAGTTGTGTAAAACTCTAACATCCGTAGGACTTGAGATAGGTGGACTTACTAGCTACAAAATGCCTGAGATGACTGTTGTAGGTAAAGTATTAAGCTGCGACAAACATCCAGATGCTGATAAACTAAGTGTTTGTCGTGTGGATGTCGGTGATAAAATACTTCAAATCGTTTGCGGTGCGAAAAACGTAAGAGCCGATTTATACGTTCCTGTAGCTCTAGTCGGTGCAAAAATAGGCGACCTTCTAATCAAAGATGCAAAACTAAGAGGTGTAGAAAGTTCAGGTATGATATGTTCATCTACTGAACTTGGACTTCCAAAAATCAATGACGGAATACTAGAGCTTGATGAATCATTCGGTGAATTAACAGCAGGAACTCCACTTACTCAAATACAATACCTAAATGATGATGTAATAGAGATTGATTTAACTCCAAATAGAGGTGATTGTCTAAGTATCCACGGCATCGTAAGAGAACTTAGTGCTTATTATAACTTGCAAATAACAACTAAAGAGCTACAAATCAATGAACATGAGCTAAGTATCGGTCAAGCTGTTGATATAAATTGTGATTCCAAGATAGAGAGTTCTTTACTTTACAAAGTTGCAGATATTGCAGATTTTAATTTACCTTTACTACATAAATTAAGACTTGCATTTGTAGATGAATTTAGTAACGATACAATAAAAGATACTATAAACTACGCAACTTATGAAAGCGGTGTAGTCCTTAACGTATATGATTTAGACAATACTGAAATTGACTCAAATAACTTAGCACTTTTCAATCTTAACAAAGATGAAAACGGTTTTGACTCAATGTATTCCAAAAATAAACTCTCTACAATAGGGATAGATAAGGGTAATTGTGAACTAAAATCTACAAAGATTTTAATAGAAGCTAGTTATATAAATCCAGATATGATTGCAAAACAAGTATTTGAGACAAAAGTAAAAACAAATAAAGACCCTTTTTATAGAGTATCACGTGGTAGTGAACCTGATTTGAATTTCGGTATCAATTCTCTTGTGTCACTGTTGTCGAAATATCAAGCTAAAATTTACAAAGGAACGGAATACTTCCTAACTGAACCTACAAAACACTCTTTGGATATAAGTTCGGCTAAAATAAGCTCTATAATAGGACAAGAAGTAAGCAAAGTTCAAATAGAAAAAATACTTAAATCTCTTGGATTTGAACTAAAAGACCATAGTTCAAATACTATAAACGTAACCGTTCCTACTTTTAGGCATGATATAAAAAATATTGCCGATGTTACAGAAGAGATAGTAAGAATTATAGGAATAGACAATATCCAAGCAAAACCTCTTGCCATAGATGAAGTAAATAGAACAAACTCAACTTCAAATATGCTAACAAAACTCAACAATATAAGAGCAAGGGCTGTAAGTAACGGATTTTTCGAAACTATCACATATATTTTTAGCTCACGTGAACTTCTTGAAAAATACGGATTTGCAACGGTTAATGAAAAAATGGATATATTAAATCCTATTACAAACGAACTCAATACATTTAGGTCAACAATGGCTTTAAATCTTGTATTGTCGGCATCACACAATGTAAAAAACGGATTTGATAGAATACCGCTATTTGAAATAGGTTCTATATTTGACGCTGAAAGAAGAGAGAGTTCAAAACTATGTATTCTTTTTAGCGGTAAAAAAGAAAATGAAACAGTTGCGAATCACGGTAAACCTTCAAATATAACATTCTTTGAATTTGCAGAGTATGTATCATCTATAATAGGTAACTTTGAACTACAAGACCATCAAGCATCACATAAATTTGCCCACCCTTATCAATGTGCAAAAATAGTAGTAAACTCACAATCTCTAGGTGAAATTTATAAATTACACCCTGTAGTAGCATCAGAATTTGATTTAAGCGATACTTTTATAGCTGAAATAGATTTCTCACTAATAAAAGATGAGCTAAAACTTGCAAGTGCAATATCAAAATTCCAAGGAATTTATAGAGATTTGAGTCTTGTTGTTCCAAAAAGTATGGAATATAAATCTATAAAAACAGTGATTAATGATTTACAAATACCTGAACTTGTGCAGTTTAATCTAGTGGATATTTATAGTGATGAAAAATTAGGAGATAATGAAAGTTTAACTGTAAGATTTTCTATCCAATCACATGAAAAAACATTGGTAGAAGAAGACATCACTACTATTATGGATCAAATTTTAAAAGGCTTAAACGAGAAGTTAAACATAGGATTAAGATAATGAAAACTTTACAAGTCACACCTATACAAAAACCTTTTGATACTACTATAAGCGACATAGCAAGTGATAAATCAATTTCACATAGATGTGCTATGTTTAGCTTACTTAGTAACCGACAAAGTC
>DISL01000034.1 GCA_002421845.1 Epsilonproteobacteria bacterium UBA6211
AAAGACCTTTGGGATACGGTAAAAAGAGGAGATGTTTGGACAGGATATGTAAAAAATGCTACCAAATCAGGTGGATACTACTGGGTATATGCTACAGTTTACCCATTTGAAAGTTGCGATGGTTCAAGAGGGTATATGAGCTGTAGAAGAAAAGCAAGTCGTGAAGAAATAGAAGAGCATGAAGCACTTTATAAACAACTAAGAGCGAAAGAGTAGGTTATGTATTCAGGTATTAAAAATCTTAATATTTTATATGTCGAGGATGATTTAGATATTGCAAAAGCATTTACTCAGGTTTTTGAGAGGTTGGGTGCAGGAGTTGTTTCTGTATCCACCTATGAAGATGCTTTAAAGCATTTTGATTACGGTAATAATAAGTTCAATATCGTTATTACGGATATTGTTTTTGAAGGTGACAACAACGGGTTGGATTTTGTACATTTAGTAAGAACATTTGATAAGTTTATTAAAGTGATAGTAGTTTCTGCCCATGATAAGTCAGATTATCTTATGCGTTCTTTGGATTTGAATATCAATAAATATTTTGTAAAACCTTTTAAAGAATCTATTTTGTTTGAATATTTGAATAAAATAGGTGATAATATGCAAACGGTAGAAGATGTTGAACCAAAGAATGATTATATACATGTAATAGGTGATTTTTCTTATTCTCCAAGTAAAAAGTGTTTTGTACAAAACGGTAAAGATATAATACTTACTGCACAAGAAGCTTATTTTGTAGAGATATTACTAACAACAAAATCAACGATAGTTCCTTATGAGGTTATTGAGGCAAAAGTAAAACAAGATACTAAAAAGAAAATGGCTAGAACTACGATGCGTACGATTATCAAAAACGTCAGGAAGAAAACTACATATAATATTATTACATTAGTTTCAAATATAGGTTACAAAATAGGATAAATAATAAACTTTTTCCAAGATTAATTTATCCTTTTAATAGAGATTGTTTAATTTATCGGTACTTTTTTTATGATAGTCTTTCCCATCTATTTTAGGAGGCTATATGAAATTCTTAGTATCGATGTTGTTGTTATCAGGTTTGTTATTTGCAAACCAGTTTAAAGTAGGTGATACACTTTCAAACTTTAGTTGTGAAAACCAATTTGAAAAGAAAATGGTTGTATCTCAAACTACAAAAAAGATTATTGTTGCTTTTTCAAAAGAAAAAGGTGAAGTTATCAAACAGTTTTTAGATAAAAATCCTAACTACCTAAAAGATCAAAATGCCCTTTATTTAGCAGATGTTAGTTCTGCTCCTGCGTTTGTTACAAGTATGTTTATGATTCCTAAATTTAAATCGTACTCTTTTGAAATGGGAGTTATTAAAGATGAAGCAAAAGCTGGGCAATTTCCAAAAAAAGATGATATGGTGACAGTTATATCCATAGAAAACCAAGTGGTTAAAAATATAGAGTTTAAACCGACTCTTCCATAATCAATCTTTTGAAGTCGTGTTTGTTGATAGGTTGACTTTTTAGGTAGCCTTGATACAAATCACACTCAAGTAGTCTCAAAAAGTCTAGTTGTTCCGTATTTTCAACACCCTCTGCTATTGTTTTGTATCCAAGAGCCTTTGCCATTGCAAGTATTGTTTTTACTATCGCTATGGAGTCTTTATCGTTTGGTAGGTCATCTATGAAACTTTTGTCTATTTTGAGTACGTCTATAGGAAACTTCTTCAAATATGCCAAAGATGAATATCCGGTACCAAAGTCATCAATAGCAAGTTTCACTCCCAGTGATTTTATCTTATAAAGGGTATATATAACCCTAGCTGGGTCAGCCATCATACCGCTTTCAGTTATTTCAAGCTCTAACTTATGTGGAGGGAAATTTGTATTTTCTATAATCTCTTTGATACTTTCTATTATATCATCGTGTAAAATTTGTTGCATTGAGAGATTTACGCTTAGTATAAAATCACACCCTTCATCAAACCATACTTTAGTTGTTTTACAAGCTTCACATAATACCCATCTACCTATTTTGAAAATACATCCCACATCTTCTGCCATAGGGATAAAAGAGGCAGGAGATATTATTACACCGTCTTTATTTATCCATCTTACAAGTGCTTCCACACCTTTTATTTTACCTGTTTTTATCTCCACTTGAGGTTGATAATATACTTGAAGTTCATCATTTTCTACCACTTGACGTAGTTTCATCTCTGTTTCAAGTTTTTCCTTTGCTATTTTGCTCAAAGTATCATCATAAAACATAAAACCACCCTTTTGGACAGCTTTTGTATTTCTTAGTGCTATATCTGCAAAATCTATCACTTCTTCTGCCGTTGAACTTCCATAAGGTACTACCGATATTCCTATACTAATACTCAAATATAATTCAAAACCGTTTTTAAGTACAATAAGCTTATTAAAATCACTAATGATTCTTGAGGCAATAATAATCAAATCTTCTTTGTATTGCAAATCTTCTATAATTACACCAAACTCATCACCGCCGAATCTACTTAATAAGTCACTTTCAAATCTCCCTATTAAGTCCTCTTGACGCAAGAAAGTGTGTATTTTGGTAGAAACAAGTTGTAAAACTTCATCACCTATATCATGACCCAAGCTATTATTGATATTCCTAAAATCATCTATATCTATTTTCAAAACACCCAAAAATCTATCGCTCATATCACGTTTGAGTAAAATATGCTTTAGATATGATTTAAAAAGATATTGACTTGCAAGACCTGTTAGGGAGTCATAATTTGTAATCTTTGTAAGTTTTGATTCATAGATTTTTTCTTGTGTTATATCTTTGCAAAATGCAATAATAAGTTTTTGATCATTATATGTTATGGTATTTAAAAAAACTTGTACATCTATAAAAGTTCCGTTTTTAACCCTTTGTTTACTCTCAAATGTAGTATGACCGAATTTTTCAAGCTCTGCAACACCATCATTGGTATAAAACGGAGTCGTAATAGGGTCTAAATCAGATATTTTAAGATTAAGAAGCTCATTTGGTGCAAAACCCAACTGATTTACAGCTTTGTTATTGAAGTTTACTATAGATAAATTGTTAGGGTCTATTATGAGTATTGCATCAGGACTCAAATCAAATATTGTTTTGAATTTTAGTTGTTCATTGAACTCTATATGTTTAAACAAATCACTACCTGTTAATATCCCTGAAGTATGGTGATTTTCGTCAAGCACTATTAAATGTCTTTGACCGCTTTGTATAAGTTTTTGGTAAGCATCGTATATGCTCTCATTTTGATATATTGTAGTTATATTTTTATTTGTAATTTCTGATAGTTTTATATCTTCTTTTGAGTTGTGTTCGGAAATAGCATTTATAATATCAAGATATGAACATATCCCTATAGGGCTTTTATCGTTTACGATAACTACCGAAGATACTTGATTATTGTACATAAGCTTTAATATATCGTCAAAACTACTATTTATAGAAGCGTGTATTAAAGATGTTGTCATTATATCTTTGACATATCGTTCGTTATTCACTATAGTACCTCTTAAGTTCTTAAATATTTCATTTATTTTTTATTTTAGGATTATATTAAAAAAAATCTTAAGGTAATATTATATAAGCTGAATAAAAGTTTTTTTATTCAGCTTTTAGTTTAAAAGTGTTATTACAATGATGTAACCGTAGCTACTAAATATGAGTTATAAGCTACATAGGCAAGAAGAAGTATCGCTCCTTCAGTTCTATTGATTTGCCCTTGTCTTCCCTTAAA
>DISL01000031.1 GCA_002421845.1 Epsilonproteobacteria bacterium UBA6211
TTTGTATTCACTTATGAAACTTTGTTTATTTTCCATATGCTTTTGTCCATCCATAAGGTGCAGATTGTACCCCTTTACCGTATGATGCTACTCTTTGTCTGAATATGTTTGAAACGTCTTCAGAATCTCCAACTAAAAGTGCTTTAGTTGAACACATTGCAGCACACATAGGAACTTTACCTTCTGCAATTCTGTTTTGTCCATATAAGTGTCTTTCTTTTTCAGAGTTTGTCTCTTCAGGACCACCTGCACACATTGTACATTTATCCATAACACCTTTTGTACCGAATGCTCCATCTTTTGGAAACTGTGGAGCACCAAAAGGACAAGCATATAGACAATATCCACAACCGATACATTTATTTTTGTCGTGTAAAACAATACCGTCTTCTCTGATATAAAAACAATCCACTGGACAAACTTGTTGGCAAGGTGCATCTGTACAATGCATACAAGCAACAGACAAAGAAAATTCTAAACCTTCAATACCTTCGTTGATTGTAACAACTTTTCTTCTACTGATACTTACAGGAAGCTCATGAGCTTCTGCACAAGCAATAGAACAGCCGTCGCAATGAATACATCTTTTTTCATCGCAATAAAATTTCATTCTAGCTACTTCTAAATTACCCATCTTTCACTCCTAAGCTTTACTAATCGCACATAATCCACCTTTTGTTTCAGGGATTTGTGTAACGATATCGTAACCGTAATTTGTAACAGTATTAGCACCTTCACCGGTTGCATAAGGTTTTGTACCTTCAGGATATTTATGCCCCAAATCCACACCTTGGAAAACTCCGGCGAAATGGAAAGGTATAAAAATTCTATCAGGAGCAACAGAATATGCAAATTTTGCTTTTACTTTTATTTTTGTACCATGAGGTGAATGTATCCACATCATAGAACCGTCTTTTATGCCATATCTTCCAGCCAAATCAGGATTAATATCACAAAACATTTCAGGAGTTAATTTTGCCAAATATTTAGATGCTCTGTTTTCAATACCGGCACCGTTCATATTTACAAGTCTTCCTGTTACAAGATTGATTGGGAAATCTTTTGCCCAGTCTTGTTTTGTTTGCTCACTAACATATCTAGTATCAACCCTAAAATGGTTTTTCTTATCTGCAAAACTTGGAAACTCTTTGACAAGGTCTGTTCTTGGAGAGTGTAATGGTTCTCTGTGAAGAGGTATTTCATCAGCCCATCCCCAAACTTTAGCTCTTGCTTTTGCATTTCCATAAGGTGCAATACCTGCTTCCATACATTTTTCCGCAATAATATTTGAAGTATCAACTTTCCAGTTAGCTCCGATTTTTGCTTTTTCATCTTCGCTAAGTGTAATTTTGAGTACCGCTTCTATATTGTCTTTTGTAATTTCCGCATGACCTGTAGTTTGTACTCCACCTTTTGGTGCAGAACCGTCTCCGGCCAAAAGACCGACACCGTTGTGCTCTAAACCAAAGTTATTTCTAAAGCCCATACCACCTAGTTTTACAGGTTTATTAATATCATAAAGATTTGGGCTACCACAATGTTTTGTAGTCCAACAAGGCCAAGGCAATCCATAATACTCGCCCTTCATTTCGCCATAACCTTCTAGCGTTACTTCATTAAACATATGCCAGTTATCTGTATGTTTTTTGATACGTTCAGCCGTCCAGCCCGTCAAACCGATAGTTTTGATAATTCTAGCTATTTCGTTTGTAGCATCTTCTGGCCATACGAAATCTTTACCTTTACCCATACCTGCTGTTAATTGTTCAAAGAAACCAAGTCTTTTTGCCAATTCAAACATTATTTCATGGTCAGGTTTTGATTCATACATAGGCTCGATTACTTTATATCTCCACTGTGCACTTCTGTTTGTAGCAGTTACGCTTCCGCTTGTCTCAAACTGAGTAGCCGCAGGTAAAATATAAACATTATCCATTTTATCTGTCAATACGGCAGCTTCATTTACAAATGGGTCTGCAAGTACTAATAATTCAAGATTATCAAGACCTTCTTTTACTTTTGCAGTTTGAGCAGTTGATGTTATACCATTTCCAAATACAACCAAAGCTTTAAGCCTTGTTCCTGCATTATCTATAGCATCTTCACCTGGATTTCCTCCAAGAACTCCTGCCCACCAACGAGCTAGTGAGAAACCTGTTTTACCCATCCACTCAGGTGCTTTAAATCTTGCTTGTAACCATTCAAAATCTACGCCCCATTGTTTTGAGAAATATTTCCAAGAACCTTCTGCAAGTCCATAATACCCCGGTAATGAGTCAGATAAACAACCCATATCAGTAGCACCTTGAACATTATCATGTCCTCTTAAAATATTTGTTCCACCACCTGCAACTCCGATATTTCCAAGAGCAAGTTGTAAGATTGGAGCAAGTCTTGTATTTGAAGTACCTATGGTATGCTGAGTAAGTCCCATACACCATATCAATGTACCAGGTTTGCTACTTGCATATAATTTAGTGATTTGAATAAGTAAATCCGCACTTACACCCGTAACATCCGCAACTTTTTCCGGTGTCCACTTTTTAGCCTCTTCCATAATCAAGTCCATACCAAATACTCTATCTGCGATAAAGTTTTTGTCATGCCAATTATTTTTGAAGATTAAATGCAACATACCGTACATAAAAGATATATCCGTACCAGGTCTAATTGCAGCATAAATATCTGCTTTAGCAGCTGTTTTTGTATATCTAGGGTCTATTACTATAATTTTAGCATTGTTTCTTTCTTTAGCTTTTAAGAAATGTTGGAATCCAACAGGGTGATTTACCGCAGGATTAGATCCAAATATAATTATAGCTTCAGAATTTTGAATATCTCCAAGATGGTTTGTCATAGCTCCATAACCAAATGTATTCGCCACACCGGCGACTGTAGAGCTGTGGCAAATTCTAGCTTGATGATCTATATTATTTGTTCCAAACATTGCAGCAAATTTTCTGAAATAATAAGCCTGTTCATTGTTAATTTTTGCAGAGCCTAAAAATTGTACCGCATCTGGTCCATCTTTTTGTCTTAATTCATCAAGTTTTTTTGAAATTCCATCTAATGCTTCATTCCAAGAAATTCTTTTCCATTTACCGTTTTGTTTTACCATTGGGTACTTAAGTCTTACTTCAGATTTGACCATATCAATCATATCTGCACCCTTACAACAATGTCCACCAAGGCTCACAGGGTGATCTTGTGCAACTTCTTGTCTTACCCAAACACCATTTTGTACTTCAGCTATAACTCCGCATCCCACAGAACAAGCTGTACATATTGTTTTAACTTCTTTTGACCCTGGAAAAGGATTTTTAATCTCTTCAGCGGTTGCCTCTCTAGTAGCAGCAGTACTAGCTAAGCTTGAAGTAACTCCAAATGCACTTGCCAAAGCAGTCATTTTAAGAAATGATCTTCTTCCAACCTTTGCATTTAAAGTCTCATACGCATTTGCTGACATATTGACTCCTTTTATTTAGCTTGTTTATAAAACTCTTCCCAAGCAGCTGTTTTTTTGTATAAAATCTCTTTTTTCTTAGATTTACCAACCACGACACCATGACCGTCAGCCGATGTCGAACCTTTTACCGTAGTAGCAGTCAATACAGTAGCACCAAGTGCAGCAGTACCTGTGACTATTGCAGCATTTTTGACAAAATCTCTTCTGCTCTTTTGCACGACTTGCCTCCTCTTATAGAATTTAGCCTCTTTTAACATCACATAGTATTAATAGCTATGACAAACATACCCTATGCTGAAGTCAAAGAGACTTAAACAAGAAGATTTTATCTTCCTCTTTAAGTCTCTTAAACGGCTTTAACCGTTTAAGACGCACAACTCCCATCACTACAAGATTGTTTTGGACCTAACGCCTTTAAAGCTTTATTTCTCTCACGTCTTGCTCTTTCTTCATCAGTCAAATTATCTTTTTGGTTTATAATATCTTTTGGTTTTGGTTTTGACACTTGCAGGTAAAGTCTTTCAAACTCGATAAAAGAGTGTAAAACAACCATCAGATTTCTATAAATATCAGATTTCTTATGCTCATAAACATTTTTTGCAAACTCATCTATAAAATCATTCAATACTTGTTCAAACACACAATGTACAGTGTTTATATACTCACTTTTACCGCTATTAATAAGCTCTATAAGTTCAGACATAAATGCAAATATAAAACCTACGCTATCTTCATATTCATGGTACTTTTGTTCATCTCTTCTTATAGGTGTTTTTGCTAAGAACTCCACCATTTGAACCCTTTTTTTACCGCTTTCTACTTGTTCATCATAAAATGATGCCGTAGTCCTGATGTTTTTTGAAAGAGGTGAATGAAAAATATCATCAAACTCTTGCATCAATGTAACATTTGAATCCCTATCTAATTTAGATAAAATATTTTTTATTGCTTGTTGACAACTATCGTCAAGAGGGGCTTGTACTACAAGATTCAACATTCTCAAAAGCTCAAAATAGCTTTTCATATCACCGTCCAAAATAAAAAAATTAGCAAATATATTGTAATAAATCGCTCTTGCTTTATTGATTTCTATATCGTTTTTCATAACTTTCCTTAGGAATTAACTTGATTTATATATTCTTTCATCATCACTTTAGGTTTACAATGTTCGCAACAATAAAGTGTTTTCTCTTTTATAGGGTCATTAAATAAAGGTATCATTTTTGCTGCTACTTTTTCTATCGCTTTGACGGTAGCAAATTCTTTACCGCACTCCACACAAGCAAAAAGTTTATCTTTAGCCAAAACTTCAGACTTAAACCAATCAGGATTTAGTTTGATAACATCTTGTTCTATACTCAAACAATCCTTTTCAGGACACGAAAGCTCACAATATCCACATGCAGTACAAACAGAAGGATTAAGTTTTAGCTCATTTGTTTTTGCATCTGCCCACAGTGCATTTACGTTACAAGCCCCAACGCAAGAAAGACAAAGAGTACATTTACTCTCATCTACTTTAACATGGGCATAATGTATATGTTCACCGATATTTATCACACCCAAATCTTCATCACCTACGACATACGCAAGTCTTGTAGCAAACACTTCTCTTTTTTTCATACCGTTTTGGTTGATATTAAAAGAACTCCCCTCGATAAAAGAAACATCATCTAAAGCATCTAAAAGTTCAGCTTTATTTTTTGCAACTATTACGGCATCTTTACCGTATTTTTTTTGGTAAATTTCATTTAAAATTCTTATACTATCACCGCTACCTTTTGAGATAAAATCACTATAAAATATAATTTGAGAAGACGAAACCTGTGCAATAGTAAGTAACGTACTCTCATCCAAAAATTTCTCACCGTCTATAGCAAAAGGGAGAACATTTGATTTAAGAGAAACCGTCAAATCCTGTAAATCCATTTTATTCGGTATTATTAAAGGGTAAGTATTTTTATAAAATTGTGCTATTTCATATATGGATAATCTATCGCTTGGTGCATAATCCATCGCACCGCTTGGACAAACGGAAACACAACCACCACACCCGTGACAATCAATTTGAGAGAACACAAGATGTTTGCTTGAATCATCTTTGACTATAGCAACCGTAGGACAAACTTCCGCACACTTGCCACATACATCATCTCGTCTTTCATGATACTGACAAATATTACTATCATACGTAGTAAATTTTCTATATTCAAAAAACTCTACATTTTCTCTTAATATTTGCAGTGTTTTATCTATGCCGAGTATATTAGGGTCATAAGTACCGCTTTGTTTCAAACCTTCTTGTTTTGCATCAAACCAAACTATCTGGTCAACCAAAATCTCCACAATGCTATCTTTACTTTTTACTTTTACCTTCAATTCCCCTATGCTTCCACTTACACTATCAAGCATACTCTCGTCTATTTGATACATATCAAATTCTTGGTGGTCTATTCTTTTTTTGATTTTGTCACACTCTTCAGCATTTCCAACCAAAAGAAGTTTGTTACCTATCTCTTTGGTAAATGATATATCTTTTGAGTTATCAAATCTCAAAGCAGAAATGTCATAAAGTTTTTTTATGTTTTTGATTTTGTCGGCAAAAGAGTCCGAAGTGTTTTTGATATAAAAATCTATCTCTTTTGAAACTATTTCGGAATCTATCTTATCGCTATTAGATATTAAAAATCTTTTACTATTTAGTTCATCTAAAGATTTTATTACATAAATAGACTCATCTAAAGGGAAATCTAGTCCAGTTGGATGATAATATACGTATTCTTGCATAACCTATGCCTTTTGGTAAAAATATTTTTACCATTCTAACACTTTAACTCTTAACCTATTCTTAATGGTTAAAAATATTTTACCTTCTTTTTAATGCTTTTTTGATATACTTTTAATACATTTAATTAGGGGTAGTTTTTGTTTTATGTAAAGCTAATCTTGTTATCTTTATTATTTATAATTCCTGTGAGTGCTAGAGAATATATAGTATTTGGCTCTTCATTACCTGTAAATGGTATAATGAAAGAGTGGGGAGATAGCGTAATAAGCGGTACAGATTCATACTTTAGATATGTTAATGAAACAAATACTCTACCAAACAAACATCTATCTTTTATACACTACGATGATAAATACGAACCTGACTTGGCATTAAAAAATACTAAAACTTTACTAAATAAAGATGTATTTGCTTTATTGGGTTTTGTAGGAACACCTACGGTAAAGAGCATTTTGCCGCTTGTTGATGATTCTAAAATACCCTTTATAGCACCGTTTACGGGTGCTATGTTTTTGAGAAATACTTACAACAACAATATAATAAACCTCCGCCCAAACTATAAACAAGAAATCAAAACCATAGTAAATTATCTTTATAAACAAAAAAATATTACCGAATTTACTGTTTTTTATCAAAATGATGATTACGGACATGAAGGATACACTTCACTACTTGAAATATTAGATGAATATAAACTATCTTTAATGGCAGAAGGGACGTATAAAAGAAATACACTATCTATAAACCATGCTTTCAATGAAATAAAATTGGCAAAACCAAAAGCGGTAATCATGATAGGTGCTCATCGTGCTAATTCTCTTTTTATTCAAAAAGCCAAAGGTGACGATAGTTTCAAAGATACAATATTTGCTACGGTATCATTTTTTATTCAAAAAGCCAAAGGTGACGATAGTTTCAAAGATACAATATTTGCTACGGTATCATTCGGTGATGCAAATGCCATGATAAAACAAATAGGTCAAATAAGCGATAATATAATTTTTTCTCAAGTAGTACCTAGTTATGATGATACATCATTACCTATTATCAGAGAATATAGAGAAATTTATTCAAAATACTACCCTGATAAAGAGTATAGTTTTATCTCATTGGAAGCTTTTATTAGTGCAAAAATAGTTGTAAATACACTATTTGATATTGAAGGAAATCTTACCAAAGATAAATTTATTAACAATTTAAAGAAATTTGATAAAGATATAGGTGGAATAAATGCTAAATATTACAATTACCAACTCTTGAACAAAGTTTATTTATTTGAGTACAAAAACGGGTATTTCAATGAAATTCAATAAAATTTTAGATTTATATGATAAGTGGGAATTTACCAACAAGACAAATTTTCTAATTTTTATTATAACGGGTGGTATGCTATGTATAATTATACTATCGCAAATATCAACTTACGCTATAAAAAGCGATTTTGAAAAACTTTTTGAAAATCGTACAAAACCACTTGTTGATTTAGAAAATCTAAAAGACACATGCGAAATTAATATAAAAGATACTATCATTGATTTACAAAACAACCAAATTTCACTAGATGATGCAAAGGAAGTTTTAAATCTTTCTCAAGGACTCATCCTTACTCACTGGTCAAATTACAAAGAATCAAAAAAAAATGATGAGTTAAATCTATTTACATCACTAATCAAAAGAATATTTCTTCCATCAAATCAAAACTATAAAAATGAGGTATTATTCAATAGACTTCTTTCAAATATAGATACCAAAATATCTAAAATAGACCACTATTTAACTAGCTTTGAACCTTCAAATATCGAGCAACTAAGCTATGAAATCAGTTCCGTGAAAGTTTATATTACAAGTCTTATAAACTATGATTTAAAAGTAATTATTGCAGAAAAAAAGGATACGGATAGACTTTTGGGATTCTTATTTTTATTTTCCATACTATCTATCGTATTTGTCTTTTTATTTTCTATTCTTCTTTCAATACTTATTTTAAATAACTTCAAAAAAATGCACAAACTACTTGAAATAAAAGTAGAACAAAAAACCAAAGAACTCCTTGAATTAAACAGTTCACTAGAGCGAAGAATAGCCCATGAAGTAAAAAATAGTAGAAAAAAAGATTTTGTGATGTTCCAACAAGCAAAACTAGCTTCAATGGGTGAAATGCTCCAAAACATAGCCCACCAATGGCGTCAACCCCTTGGAAGTCTGAGTATGATAATACAAAGTTTTCAAACCAAAATGGAACTAGGTAAACTAACAACTGATTTTGTAGATTCTAAAGTAAAAGATGCCATGCTTTTAGCTGATAATATGTCGCATACACTAGATGACTTTAGGAATTTTTTCAATCCTGAAAAAACCAAAACAACTTTTAGTATCAAACAATGTATAGAGCACTCATTTGAATTATCAAAATATATTTTGGAAAAAGAAAACATAAAACATGAAATAGTTATCAAAAAAGATATTGTTATCAACAGTTATTATAATGAACTCTCCCATGTGTTTTTAAATCTTATAAATAACTCTAAAGATGCCTTTAAAAACAGATGCACAAAAGAACAAAAAATCATTAAGGTCTTAGTAAAACCCTATAAAACAAAGCTTTATATACATTTTATAGATAATGGCGGAGGAATCCCGGAAAATATAATTTCCCAAATTTTTGAGCCCTATTTTACTACCAAATACAAAAGTGCAGGTACCGGTATAGGACTTTATATGTCAAAACAAATCATAGAAACACATATGAAAGGCTCTATAACTTGCAAAAATATCCCAAATAACCTAAGTGGTTGTAAAGGGTGCAAATCAGCACTGTTTATTATCGAAATACCTATAAAATGATAAAAATATTATTGTAATTTGGATATAATTCCCTACATATAAGAGGAGTTTAGATGAATAGCGTTAGAGATTTAAATGTTTTAAAATGGTTCAATGTACTTTACATAGAAGATGATGTGGATTTACTTACCCATACAAAAGATGTTTTAGAAGATTTTGTAAGCAATATTTATACGGCTACAAATTCAGTAGAAGCTCTCAACATACTCCAAAACAAAAAAATAGACGTAATCATATCCGATATTTTACTTGAAAACGAAAACGGCATAGAATTTCTGACTTTTTTGAAAAACGAAAAAAACATCTCTATCCCTACTATCCTAACAACAGCCCATACAGATACACAATATCTTCTTGATGCAATAAAACTAAAAGTGGAAAGCTATATAGTAAAACCTATAAATATCAAAGAACTTCTAAATACTTTACACGATATTTTGATACCTACTATCCAACAACAAGAGATTAAAAAAACAAACAATATCATAAAAATGATTTCAATAGTTACAGACAACAAACAAGTAGATGTCATAAAACATATCATGAACAACTTAGATTCAAATGACTGTTTTACCGGTTCTTACAGCGATATTATGTCTATTATCAATATATCCAAACCGACACTTATAAAACTTTTTAAAGAGCTAACAGAAAGAGAAATACTTGTAAGGGTTAACTATAAAACTTACAAATTCAACGAATCTGCACTAAATAAATCAAGCCTATAGTTTTAATATTTTTGTTCTTTTAGCCAAGTTACCGCTTGATTTATAAACTCTGCAAATGCTTGATTATAGGCTTCTAAAGCCTCTTTTGGAGTTATTGCCTTTAACTCTTTTTCTATTATAAACGTCTTTGAATCAACTAAATTTTTTGTTTTTTGATTTAGAAGGTTTAGATTGATTTGTACTTTTACCTTTGATTTATTCCCATCGATAATTTGATAAAAATCATAAATATTACTCTCAAGTACCAAATCATATTTTAGTAAACTACCGTTTGAAACTACACTTTTAAACATACCTGTTTTATTTAGCTCTAGTACCAGCATATTTTCCAGTTGTTTATATAAAGGCTCATCCCAAGCGTGTTTCACGTAGCTTTTATATATACCCTCTTCATCGCTATAAACCAAATCTTTATTATAAATATACCCTACTCCCAAAGGCTTTTTGACAAGCATCACCAAATCATGCTTTTTAGTATCCTCTTTATATGTTATACCTGATTCCAAAAGTCTAAAACTATTTTGCTCACCGTTTGATTTGGAAGCACATCCAGTAAATAAAATCGCACCTAATGCTAATGATAATATGATTTTCATGATTACTCCCCAGGCCCTAAAGGTTTTGTATTGGTTTTAAAGATTATATCAGACGGACTTTGCTGTAACTGCCGTATCAGAGTATTTAGCTCGTCCATACTGTTTTGTGTCGATTGTAAATTTTCTTGCAAAATAGTAGCCATATCAAACTCACCGTAGTCCACTCTCTCTTCGAGTTTTGACACCAAAGAATTGACTGATTTTGATACCTCATCCACACTTTTTACCATAGATGAAGCATCCCCTTCAATAAGCGATGAAAACTCTTTTGATGTTTTTTGCAGTTGATTTGAAGCAGCCGATAAATCTTGAATAAGTTGTTTGATATTAGTCCCTTCACCTGATATTTCACCGGTCAAAAGTGCAAGATTTTGAGAAATTTGAGCACTATTTTTAAGTAAAATCTCCACATTTTTGATATTTCCGTTTTGTAAAACACCGTTTTTTTCATCAAAAGCACTTTGAATAATATCAAGAGTATGTTCAAACTTCGTAATCAACGAAGCAAAAGTAGCATCATATCTAGTAAATAAGGACGGTTTAGCACTAATAACTCCCATATCTTTTTCATTTGAACTTGTCTCTAGCATAGGAGCATCTTTTGTACCACCTTCTATCTCCAAAAACATCAAGCCCGTTATTCCTTGCGGTTTTAACATAGCATAACTATCTGTTTTTATAGGTGTTGATTTCTCAACCTTTATTATTACGCTCACTTCTTGGGTATTATCATAATTAATATGTATTTTTTCCACTTCCCCGACACTTACACCCATTAGCCTAACGGGTGCTTTGATATTT
The DNA here is from genome assembly GCA_002421845.1 of Epsilonproteobacteria bacterium UBA6211. Taxonomy (GTDB): domain Bacteria; phylum Campylobacterota; class Campylobacteria; order Campylobacterales; family Arcobacteraceae; genus UBA6211. Next base: position 11,224 of record DISL01000031.1, read on the forward strand.
AGCCCTGATACGGACTCTTGAGTATTGATTTTATAATATTTATATTCTCTATCTTTTGAATAATTACTTTGCCACAACAAAAATAAAATCAAACCAATAAACGTAACAAAAACAAAAACACCTACCGTAAAATACTGAACTCTATTTTCCATAATTTACTCCATAAATCTTGTAATATTACTACACCTACAAATAATTTGAATAATAGCCGCATTTTTGCCATAATTGTTTTTTAGAAAAAATTGAAGGCATACATCGTATGTCGAAAGTTTTTCTAAAAAAGAGTATGAGTAAACAATGCGAGTGAACTACTAAAATAAATGCTAGTTCTCTTATAAGCCCTATCTTCGTTGTCAACTTTCGCTTACCGATGGTAAGCTTCAAGTTTCCGCCTTGATAGAACTTATAATAAAACTACTATTATTTACATTATTTTCAGGTGTAGTAATAACTCTGGATTTGATTCTTTTAACATTTTCATATTCCCCTCAAATGCAACCTTCTTATCACCTAGTATAATAAACCTATCAAGAACATTTTGTATGGTATCCTTATCATGGGTTACCATCACTACGGTTATACCCAAAAGTTCCCTAAGCTTCAAAATAAGTTCATCAAAATCCCTAGAACTAGCAGGGTCAAGCCCACTTGTCGGCTCATCCAAAAACAATATTTCAGGGTCAAGTGCCAAAGCCCTAGCAAGTCCTGCACGTTTTTTCATACCGCCGCTTAACTCCGACGGAAACAAATCGGCAGTTTTTATATCAAGCCCCACCATTTGAATCTTTAATAATGCTAATTCTTTGATAAAAAACTCAGGCAATTTCGTATATTCTTTAAGTGGTAACATTACGTTTTCAAGGACACTTAGAGTACTAAATAATGCTCCAAATTGAAAAAGAACTCCCCATTTTAGACGTAATTCTTCTTCATCTTTGATACTAAGCCTTGTGACATCCTTATCCAAAACATACATTTTGCCCGATGTTGGTTTTTGAAGCATTATCATTTGTCTTAGAAGTGTAGTTTTACCGCTTCCGCTACCGCCCAAAAGCCCAAAAATCTCACCTTGGTTTATACCGAAATTTACACCGTCATGTATGGTATTTACACCAAACTTTGTGATAATATTTTCCGCTTTTACTATCATTTAGATACCCATTTGTGTAAGAAGTATCGAAAATATAGCATTAAAAGCTATAACCCAAAAAATGGCATTGACGACGCTTATCGTAGTATATTTACCTACGCTTTGAGTATTTGACTCCACTAAAAACCCTCGAAAACACCCGACAAGTGCGATAATAATACCAAAAAAAGGTGCTTTTATAAGCCCTATAAGTATATGTTTCATAGCTACCGTCTCACGAAATCTATCCATAAACTCCCCATAAGATATTCCAAGGTCAATATTCGCAATAATCATCCCACCGAAAATCGTAACAGCATCAGCCACAACCACAAGCAAAGGCAACACTATCATCATAGCAACAACACGTGGCAATATAACAAACTCCCAAGTCCTAAATCCCATAGTTTTCATGGCATCTATCTCATCGGTGAGCTTCATAACCCCTATTTGAGCGGTAAATGCCGATGAAGTCCGCCCTGCTATTACGATAGCTGCTATCAGCGGTGCTAGTTCCCTAGTAGCCGAGATTCCTATCATCTCCACTATAAATATATTAGCCCCGAATTGTTGTAATTGCACTGCACCTTGATATGCAAGTACAACTCCTATAAGTAAAGAGGTAATACCTATAATAGGTACTGCATAAAGCCCGTTTTGTTCGATATGAAACAACGTAGCTCTAAACCTAAATTTATTTGGATTTAAAATAGCCCCCACAAACGACAAAGTCACACCGCCAAGGAAATTGATAAACGCTATAAACACAGTATAAGCGGTATGCACTTGTTTGCCTAAAGCATAAAACAAATCTTTTACCGATGATTTTTGATGATTTATCGTAATATTTTTTGAAGAAAACTTACCGCACAGGTCTATCAGAGTGCTATTTTTCGTGTTGCTTGATTGTATCGTAAATAGACGTTTTTTTTCTTCAATAGCCCTTTTGATATGCAGTATCGCCATAGCACCTGCGGTATCAAACTTTTGAATATCCGTTACATCACATACGATATTCGACTTTATATCTACAAAATCACTCATACTTTCCAAGATTTTATCGACACTTTGTTTTGTCCATGTTCCTGAACATTTGATATGAGTCATACCGTTAGAATTTTCTATTTTGTAAACGGCTTTTGTTGACATCTACAGCCCTTTTTTATTAGTCCATTTCAACTCCACCCCTTTGGATGTTGAAATAAAACCCTCTATGACTATTTGTCCGTCATGTACCATTTTGTGATGAAGTTTACAAAGGGGAATTAGATTTGATTTTTGGTTTTTATGAACATGACCTATAAATCCCCACTCATCTGCTTTTGATTGTTCTAGTCTATGATGTACATCCTCTACCGCTTCACCGCATATTGCACAAGATACCAAATACAGATTTTTGTTGTATTTACTCGTCTTTTTATCTTTCAATCTATCCAAAGCACTATTTTCATCAGAAATCTTTTTTCTTATCTCGTTTGCTACCTTTAAAAACTCACTATCTATATGAAGCGATTTGGCAAACTCCAAGCCGTATATACTACTTCCTTGCCCGTATTTTAGCTTTCTATCAAATATCAGTTTATCTTCACTCTCTTGATAATATACACTCAAATGCAACGGCATTACGTTACGCAAACGTGCAATCTCTTCTATTTGGGTTAATTGATGTAGATGGGTCGCAAATATAAAAAGCGACTCAAATTTCGATAGTTTGAGTATGGCACTTGCTACTATACTAACCCCGCTCATGGTTTCCGTGGAGTGACTTATCTCATCACCTAATATCAAAGACTTTTTACCTGCACGATTGAAAATATTTTTTAGTTCCATCATCTCAACTGCAAAAGATGACAACCCTTTGGAGATATTGTCGCTTCCGCTAATTCTTGTAAACATAGAATCAAATATGGTAAATCTCATAGATTTTGCAGGTACGAAAAATCCTGCTTGTGCTAGTATTACACTAATACCGACAGCCTTCATCAAAGAAGACTTTCCTGCACTGTTTATCCCGTAAAGCAATATACCGTTTACATGATTTTCCAAGATATTAAGAGGGCGTGAATTTTCTACTATACAGTTGTTTTTCATCTCATCGCTAATAAGGGTCAAATCACCTAAAACTACGTCGTTTGGTACATATTCTATAATATCTACGGTTTGTTCTATTATAGGGTGTCTAAGCCCTACTAATTCCAAAAAGTTTTCGTTGTTTTTTGTTTTTACTATTTTCGGACATACGAAATTATATTTTTTTGATACTTTGATATTTGATACGGTTACGTCTATTTCTGCTATAAACTCAACCAAATCTTCAATCATCTTAGAGTATTTTTTCTCAAAATCACCTATTTTTTCTTTGAAAACTTGCTTATTTATCTCTATAATTTTTGATAGATTACCTGCGTATTGGTCTGTTATGCTTTGTGTTAAATCATTTGTAATTTTTACGTTGTTCGTCTGGATTTTTACTTTGAAATTTTTAAACAAAAGCAACTCGTCATCCACTATCACATGGGACGCATCAAACTCCTCTTTGATAGAATAAAATCTATTTTTTGTAAGACTTATGAAAAATCCCTCTTTATCAAGCCTATTTACTTGTACGAGTGAGAAATCATCACTTCCAAGAAGTTTACAAATATGGTATTGAATAAGCTCCAATTTACCCAAAAGCTCTTCATTGGCACTTACAAGCTCGTCTATCTTTGGATTTATCCCTTTTTTTATCATATTTTCGCTGACATCTTTGAGCATATATCTACCCGTAGCAAACAAATCAAAGGTAGCATCTATATCAGCCAAAAATCCGTTTATTTCAGCTTCTGAACAAGGTGGCTTATAGAATTTATAGTTTTCCATAAATTTCACTATCTCTTTGATACTAAAAAGGGAATCGTATAGATAATTTAGCTCAAAAGGGTGAAGTCTGTTTAGTCTAATACGTCTTCCAAGCCTTGCTATATCGTAAATCTTGGCAAGTTCTTTATCTATAGGGTTATAATAATCATACAATTCTAATGATAAAGATTGACGTCTTAAAATCTCTTTGTAGTCTTTTATAGGGTTTGTCAGCCTCTCTTTTAGAAGCCTTTTACCCATAGCCGTCGATGTCTGGGTGATAATCTTTTGCAAAGAGATATTATGCGGTGTTTCGATGATATTTAGTTGTTCTAAGGCATTATTACCGAGATACACGTATTTACCCACATCTAGTTTGGTAGGAGGTAAAAGCTTTTGGATTATTTTAGAGTCGTGTTCTATCACGAAATCTATCAAAAGAGCCAAAGATTCACTACCAAGAGGTGCAGTTTCTAAGTCAAGATGTTCTATGGGCGAAAGTAAAGATTCTATCCCGAATACGTTTTTAAAAAGCTCGTTTTGATATGCTATTTTGGCTCTAAAATCCCTTATGTGATATGTTCTATTGGATAGTTCAAGATACCTTACTATCTCGTTTTCACTGATACTTTTGTCAAGCAAAGAGATAACTACCTCACTTGTTTTATACATATTCATATAGTTAAAAGCCTCATCCAATGCAAAGCTTTTATCTTCACTCGTACTATGTACTTCACTATAATAACACTTACCGGTAGTTACGTCTATGGCACTATATCCTACCGAAAAAATATCTTTGTTTTTATCTATCACCAAAGCACTTAGGAAATTTTCATCGCTTGTCTGAACAAAATCAAAATTCGTACCCGGTGAGATAACCACATCAAGATACCTGCTTACGTTTGGCGGTACTCCCCTTTGTTTTACTACCGCTATGGTGTATTTTTGTTCACTGACGATTCTTGATAAATGTTTATCGAAGCTAACGGCAGGAACTCCTGCCATAAGAGGATTTTCTACGGAATTTTCAAGGATATTTTTGTTTTTTCTTGTTAGTTGGATATTTAGTATCTCGGAAATTTCTTTGGCTTTTCCTATCTTTTCTTCATCGTTGTTTACCTCATAAACCTCGAAAAAAGTTCCCACTTCCATAAGTACGAGGGCATTTGAGCCGTACTTCTTCTCAAAAAGTCTTTGGAGTTCAAAATAAGTAACGGTTAATAACTGCTTTTTTTGCAGTATCTCATTTGACTCATTTACTAGCACTTGCTTCCTTAGCGTCTATTATCTCTTTTGCCCAAGTTCTTATTGTGGCTCTTTGCTCTTTTGTAAGGTCTGCTTCAGCATGAAATTTGATATAATCACCAAGAGGCATAGAAGCATAAACAGCCCTAAAAATCTCTTTCATTTTTTTGTGTTTTTTATCATCGTCAGACTCTTCCCAAATAGAGAAGTTCAAAGCATCTCTACCGTGATTTACGTTTTTGCTTATACTGTACGACATAGGAGCTATAGAACTATACCAAGGCCAAACGGTATCATAGGAGTGACAATCGTAACAAGCACTTTTTATCATAGGCTCTATGTGAGCAGGGAAAACAAACTCTTTGGATTTATCGTATTGCGGATTTGTTTTATCCACGGGAATAAACTGCATAATTAGAAAAATAGCCAACAACGTAAATAAAGTAATTTTCATCTAACCCTCTAACATATTATAAAGTCTTGATAAGTCGTTTTCCATTTGAGATAATGAAATATTCCGTGATTTTCGCATAAACTCCCTACCGTCAAGAAATACCAACACGGTCGGTACGATAAATACGCCAAAATCAGCACAAAGCTTTTGATTCTCTTCACTTTGAATATAAATTCTCTCGATTTTTGGAAAACTTTCTTTAAATATTGTATCTATTTTTGGCTTTAAAACACTACAAACAGAGCAGTTCTCACCGCTAAAATATAGCATCACTCCAAGTTTATTTTGTATTAAGTTATCTATCTCTTGTTTTGTCATTTATTATTCTTGCCTTGTGGATTTTAGTTTTTAGTAAATGGTAGTTTGTTTTATCAAAAATATTCTATGCAAAATATATCTTTTAAGATTGGCTATTTTTTAGTCTTTTTGTCCAATAGTTAGGTTTTCTATGCAAGCTTGCTACTGCTACTATTATAATTTCTTCTTCTCTTACTTGATAAATTATTCCGTAAGGAAAGCTTTTAATTAAACATCGTCTAACTTTGTTTGAAAGCTGTTGCCAACCATTTGGATAAACTTTTATCAAACTTAAAGTGTATTTAAACCTATCTATAAATCTATAACCTAGATTTTCTTGCTCATATTCATAATAATGAAACGCTTCATCAAGTTCTATGGATGCTTCATCTAATATTCTGATTTTCATCGACTATACTTAGATAAAACCTCATAAACATCCGTAGCTTTGGTTTTACCGTCTTCATATGCTTCAATTCTTCTTTCTGATTCTTCCACCCAAATTTCATCAATCTCTTCACTCGGTAAATCCAAACTCAATAAAAGTTTATCAATCAGATATATCTTATCCAAAGGCTTTAAATCCAACACTTCTTCGTATGATACCATTGACTAACTCCTTTTTTAGATTTATTTACATTATATCAAAATCAAAGGCAAATATTACTTAAATAATGCAAAGTAATATTTTTTACTTTTTACCTTTTACCTATTTATATTCCCTCAGCTATCATAGCCTCGGCAACCCTTTTAAAGGCAGCGATATTTGCACCGTCCACATAGTTACCGTCCACTCCATAATCTTTGGATGTCAGATAAACTCTTTTACAAATTTGTTTCATCGTAGTTCTAAGAGTTTCATCAACCTTATCCATATCCCATCTTTGTAAACTTGCATTTTGGGTCATCTCAAAGTTACTCACAGCCACACCCCCGGCATTTGCCGCTTTTGCAGGTGCAAAGGTAATTTTTTCTTGCAAAAATAGTTCTATAGCCGCAGAAGTACTTGGCATATTTGCCCCTTCTACCACCATTGTACACCCGTTTTCTATCAGATTTTTTGCATCATTTACGTTTAACTCGTTTTGTGTAGCACAAGGAAAAGCGGCATAACAAGGTATAGTCCATACTTCATGAGCACCGCTTGGATAATCTTCAACCTTTGTATAAATGGCACTCGTATGGGTTTTAATATACTCTTCTAGCGATGTTCTTTTAGTAAATTTAATCTCTTTTAGTAGATTTACGTCAAGTCCTCTGCTATCGTAAACAGTACCCTTGCTATCACTACAACTCACCACGATAGCCCCGAAACTTTGCAGTTTTTCTATGGTATAAATAGCCACGTTTCCGCTTCCGCTTACACAGCACACTTTATCTTTCAAAGGCTCTTTGTTTTCAAATCTAAGCAGTTCATCGGCAAAATAAACCACACCGTATCCGGTAGCTTCAGGGCGAAGAAGCGAACCGCCGAACATATAAGGTTTTCCCGTGATAATACCGTCATATCTTGATGTTATTTTTTTATACTCACCGAACAAATACCCTATTTCTCTGGAGCCTACCCCTATATCACCTGCCGGAATATCCACTCTAGCACCAATATATTTATGCAATTCCATCATATATGCACGGCAAAATTTCAAAACCTCCGCATTGCTTTTTCCTTTTGGGTCAAAATCACTTCCACCCTTTGCACCACCCATCATAAGACCGGTCAAAGAGTTTTTGAAAATCTGCTCAAACCCCAAAAATTTCAAGATACTATTATTTACACTCGGATGAAATCTAAGTCCACCCTTATAAGGTCCAAGTGCATTGTTAAACTGAACTCTATATCCGGTATTTACGCGTACCTTATTGTTGTCGTCTAGCCAAGTTACTTTAAACTTAAACTCTCTATCGGGTACTACTAAACGTTCTAAAACTCCCATCTCTTCATATATTTTATCACTTCTAAGTATAGGCTCTAATGAATCCAAAACTTCAAAAACAGCCTGAAAAAATATCTCATCCACAGAACATCCGTTTTTTAATAAACTTTCTTTTACGTTTTGCAAATAACCCATACTAGTCCTTTGATTTTTTAGATTTTACCTTTTAGATTTTACCTATTTTGTGGTATTATATCGTATGATAACTTTTAACCAAGATATAGAATTCATCGAACAAGACAGAGAGTGTTCGTACTTTCAAAGTAGTGAAATTTCCGATATAAAATATAGACTAATAAATCGTTGTTCCAAAGATGAGTATCTTGATATGCTCCAAAAAGGTTGGAGAAGATTTGGAAAAATGCACTTTGTACCCGTATGTAAAAGCTGTACAAAATGTGTAAGTATGAGGATAGTCGTAGATAAGTTTAAATTTAGCAAATCCCAACAAAGGGTACTAAATAAAAACAAAGATACGAAAGTTTTTATTCAACCCCCTAGCGTATCTTACGAACATATAGAGTTATACAACAAATATCACGCTTATATGCATGACAAAAAAGGTTGGAACTACTCACCCATAGACGTAACGGAATATATACGCTCTTATGTTGACGGTAAAAACGGCGGTTTTGCAAGGGAAGTATTATATTTTGTGGATGACCAACTTGTCGGTGTGGCATTAGTCGATGTTTTACAAGAGGGAATATCAGCTATTTATTGTTACTATGACCATGAATATCAAGATTTATCTATAGGGCAGTTTTCAATACTATTTCAAATAAAAATTGCAAAAGAATTAAGCATACCTTACGTATATTTGGGATATTGGATAAAAGACCATTTTAGTATGGGATACAAAGAAAAATACAAACCTTTCGAGGTACTTACAAACAGAGCAGGAGATAAAGATGAACCCATCTGGGAACAATATAAATAATGAAATTTTACTAAAACTTGAACAAAGTTTTTTGACTCAAGAAAAAGCATGTAAAAGACTTTTGGAGCTTTTTGAAGATGATAAATCTTTTTTACTTGACTCTACCGGTACAAACATAGATGAACTTGAAAATATACACAGAAAAATCAATATTTTGATTCAAAAGTTAATAGAAAATATCAATAACGAATTAAACAACATAGTGGCAAAATACGATTTAAATCTGCCGAAACAATTTATAGTTTTACATATAAACGAAGATGACAAAAACTATACTATCAAAATAAACGTTGAATCTGACGGATTTTTATTGGAGATAAATGAATAAAGCAACTATTATTATCATTAGTTTATTTATAATTCTTAGCCTTGTAGGGTATGGCTTTGGGTATTTACTCTCTACTTTAGTGAACGTAAACCCAAAAATAAAAGAAGCTATACAATTTTTGACTACTTTTTTTGTCCTCACTACTTTTTATTCTATTACCAAAATCAAACTTTTTAGATATTTTAATATCGAGGAACATAATGAAAACTAAAATATTTTCTTTAATGTTAATTATAGGAATATTTCCATGTTTTGCACAGGAACACCAAGCTGAATGTAACATACTAAAAGATGAAAACTCCATAGTATGCAAATACTCAACTCCGCTTGTCAAAAAAGAAGAACTCATAACTGTCCAATGGCTTAGTCCAAAAAACGAAATAGAAAGGCAAAGGGATATTACAGTATATCCTCATGGCGTATCAGTTTATGATTTTAGATTTTTAGACGGCAGAGACAAAGGAACTTGGCACTTTATAGTAATAAAAAACGGTGAAAAAGTAGTCGAAACTACTTTTACCGTTGACTAATCATCCGAAGAATCGGCTATAAGCTGTTTCATACTGGCAAATGAATTCTCCATTGCCGTTATAATAGCAGTATATTCTGCAAATTGTTGAGCCATTTGTTCATACTTGTCATCCAATTTTTCTATCTCTTCTTCTTTTTCTGTTTCAAGTTTTGTTTTTCTATCTGTCATATTATCAGTATATACAGTAAGTAACCCTTCCCAACCGTCTAGTGCATCAAGATACTCTTTGAGTTGTGTTCCAAGCCCAGGGGTTTCTGCTTTTCCTACAAACAAAGATTTCAAATCATCATAGTTATTTGTTATTGCATCGGCTAGTTCTGACGAATCCACGGATAAATAACCATCAGTATCAAAAGAAAATCCAAAACTAAATATGTTTAATTCACTATTATCACCATAACTCCCCATTAACATACTTTTTATTTGGCTCATCATCATTTTGATTGACGACTTATCATTTAAACTAGATTCTTCTGAATACAATTCATCATTTACAAGTTCTACAAGTTCATTATATTGACTTACAAAATCATTTATATAGGTGCTAAGACTTGATGTATCCTTTTCAATATTTATAGTTGATTGTCCTGTAGAAACTGCTGTTATGGATAGTCCTGTTCCTAGCGCAATAGTATTTGATGAAAGATTGTATTCCGTTCCATCAACCGTAGCAATCATATTTTGAGCTTTCAATGTATGATTTGATTCTGTGGAATATCCCAAATCTAGACCATCACTTTGGGTTATAGTCAGTTCATTATCCGTACCCGTATTGGTACTTTTTATAATAAGCCTATAAGATGAGTCGCCTACTTGTTCAACAGTTGCAGTAAGTCCTATCTTATAATTTATTTCACTAGCCAACTGCTCATAAGTTTTACCTTTTGTAGAAAATTCAAATGTTTCATCACCTAACTGAATTGTCAGTTTATCATCATCATTTTGTCCTGTACTCATTACTGCTGTTTTATCACTAAAAATATCACTTTGATATACATCTCTTTGTGCAAGTTGACTAACATTTACAGTTGTAGTACCTGTTACAAGCTTCGTAGAATCTGTCAAAGTAAACGATGCAGAAGTCCCTGACGTATCACCGACATAGGATTCAAATGCATTTTCCGTATTATAAAGGTCAAAATTCTTCATACTAGTCATAAACTCAACTATTTTTGATGAAATTTCTATTATTTTCTCACTTTCAGTATCCCAAGTAGTCAAATCTTCTTCAATAGGTGTTACCCTAGCCGTATATTCAGCCGATTTTAGTTTTTCTATCAACTCACTGCTAAGTCCTGTAGAACCACTGCTTCCAAGTCCTAAAATACCTGCCATAATAGCCTCCTTTTAATAAATCTTACTCACTTTTTTGAAATCTATAAATGTCATATCTTCAGATAATATATACTTCATATTTGCTCTATCATAATCAACTATTTGAAACACTTTCAATAAAAGTTTTGTTTGGTCAAACAACTCTAAAGAAGATACATGAAACTGTTTATACATACCTGTAGGTGTTTTCTCACCTGTTTCCACGACTCTATCTATCAAATTTATAGAATTTAATATATTGTTTTGTGCCACCATTGACATCAACTCTTTAAGATAATCTTCAATCTCTTGAGTAATAATATTTTTATCTTTATTTGAAGATACCAAATCCAAAATACCTAACATTTTAAAACCTAAATCATTCATATTTGGAATACTTACTCTTTTCATTTTATCTTCTCCCTTATCTCATATTTAAAATAGTCTGCAACATCTCATCTACAACCGTTACTAACTTTGCATTTGCCTCATACGCTGCTTGAAACATCATAAGATTTATCATCTCCTCATCACTATCCACGTTTACTAGTTTGTTATAAGATGTTTGAAGTGATTCAACTATTGCTTCTTGCGATTCTAATTTAAAATCAACATTTTCTTTATCGGAAGATACCTGTACCCTAAGAGCATCAATAAAATCAGCAAATGAAGAAACTTGACCATTTCCGAAATCTATATCCTCCATCCATTGTAACTTGGATAAATTCTCCAAGTCGGTTTTTGTCAAAGTATTTACGTAATCTTGATTAAAACTAAACGTAGCTACATTACTACCGCTAAACAAACTTTCTCCGGAATCCAAAGTAGTCAACTCTGATAGTTTGGATACAAAACTATCAAGAGCTTCTTTATAGCTTTGGATATAATTGGAACCGTTTGACGTATTCAAAACTTCAATTTGTGCCTTTACGGTACCGCTTGAAATAGTCAATGATTCATCAAAAATCTGAATATCCACCTTATTTTCTGCAACTTTTGACTTTGACTCATTTTTAGTATATACGTCCCCCGTAGTTGAATTTTTTATTTCCAAATCAAATGCACCATCTTCTCCATCATTCAAAGAAGTAATGACAAGATTTCCATTTGAATCAAGACTTGCACTCACATAAGGTGAAAATTCACTATTAGAATTTATTGCATCAACAATTTGTTGTTTAATATCATTTTCATCGGCACTCAAACTACCGTCAACGGTGATACTAATACTAGAAGTCTGATTCAAAGATATAGTCAATACATCACCGTCTGTTATGTTAGAATCATTTAGATTTGATGTTGTATATACATCTTTTTGAGCTACATAAGATTCAACTACTTTGACTTCATGTATATTTGTGTTGTATCGTACAGCCACCTCACCGCCTATTTTTAGTTGATACGGTTCATTTCTATCCACTTCTATATCCACATATTGAGCTAGTTCTTGCTCTAACGCATCTCGTTTATCAAGTAAATCATTAGCTACATTGGAAGATGTTGTTTTTCCCATTTGTTCATTGAGACTACCTATTTGACTAAGTATGGAATTAATATATTTAACATCCTGATAAAGTGTAGTTTTTGTGGTACTTTGTTCTCTTTCCAAATCTTCATAAATATTTGCAATAGTATCCACCAAATTAGAGCCGTTTGTACTTACATCATTTTTATATATAGAATTTGTAGGGTCTGAACGTAGATTTTCTATAGATTGAAAAAATCTATTTAGCTCACTACTCAAACCACTACTATCAGTTTCATAAAAAATAGACTCTATATCACTTAACAAATCACTTGAGTATGTATAATAAGACTGTTTACTTTGCATACTTATGAGGTTGTTATACATATATTCGTTTGTTATACGACTTATACCGTCAAGCTTAACGCCTCTTGTAATATTGACGGAGTTTAAACTTGACATTTCGCTTATATTTGATACCCTTTTTTTGTATCCTTCGGTATTCTGATTAGCAATATTATTTGATATATTATCAATAGCACTTTGAGATACCTTAAGACCGCTTTGTGCCGTAAAAAGTGAATTAATCATCTCTATTCACCCCTACGATACGCTTGTTACGCTTGATTGAGGAATAAGCGTCAGTGTTGAACTAATAATCGTATTTTGACTTTTTGTTATGGATATATTAGTACCGTTTTGAGTAATGGAAGATTTTCCGCCAAGATTTTCTATAGACATCTGATATGAACCATCACTTGTTTGAGAAATAGTAGCACCCAAGCTTGAAATGGCATTTATTTCATCTGCAAGTTCTTGATATGTTTTACCGTATGTTTCAAATGTATAACTAAGTCCATCGCTATCTGTTATAGTCAAACTATCACCTTCATCTTGCCCCTCAGCTATCAAATCATCTGCACTACTAAAAGTTGACGTATAATAATAATCCAAAACATCGGTAATCTCATAAGCTTTAAGATTTATTCCATCACTACCAACCTCAACCGATGATACAAGATATTGTTTATTATTACCGCTCGAATCTGTATTACCGTTTTCAACCACAGCACCTATTAGCTGAGATGCACTTGATATAGCCGTTTGTGCAAAGGTATTTGTCAATGTTTCCATCGCCTCCGTCATTGCTATATTAGTTTGCAATGTATTTATTTGAAGCTGATCGCTTAACATTTTACTAGAATCAGTAGGTTCTGTCGGGTCTTGATTTTGAAGTTCAGCCAACATCAACTCTATAAAGTCCGCACTTTCTAAACTATCATTACTGACAGCCGTCGTATATGAATTACCGTAAGCATCAGTTGCACTGCTTACGGATACGCTACTTACACTTGACATTTTTTGCTCCTTTTATTTGACAAAATTAACTAACGATAATTCGTTTAATTTTGATATAGTGCTATAAAGAGAGGTATAGATTAATTCTAAAGACTTCATCCTTACAGCAACCTCCGTCAAATCTGCATCTGCATAAGTTGACTCCATAGTTTTATAATTCAATATTTTTGTTGATATATGCTCAGCCGCGTTTTCAAATATCAAATTCCTACTACCCAAGACAGAATGAGCTACATTCATACTGTCATAGCCCATATTCATATCATCAAGTTTAGCTCTCAAAATATCCGTTATTTCACTACCTGATATTGCATTACCGCTACTATCATAGCCGTTGAGAGCATTTATCACCTCATCTAAATCATCAAAATAACTTCTATCGCTAGTACCGTCACCGTCACTATCGTAATAAAAAATATCTAAGCCGTTTACACCTTGTTCCGAATAAGTATTTTTCTCTACCGCTATCATTTTTGATTCGGTATTACCGGCATAGGTCACGACACCGGTTACACTATCTTTTACAAACGGTTGTACGGTAGTATCTGATCCTGAAAAAAGATATTGACCGTTTACTTTTTCATTTGCCAACATCAAAAGAGTATCTTTTATCCCTTCAAGATTGGTCGCCATTGAAGGGTATTCACTAGAACTCATAGTTGCACTAATAGCTTTAAGTATTTCAGACTTTACCGCTTCGGCAGCAGTTTTTATCTCTGCTATCGAACTATCACTTGCCGTATTAAAAATACCTGTATTAGTCAGATTTGCCTGTAGATTTTCATAAGTAGTAATATTTTGTTTTGCATTCAAAATCTTTGCAAAACTTACACTATCATCACTACCGTATCTTAGCTTTTCACCGGATGCACTTTGATAACTCAATTTTGCACTCTCTTTATTAAGAGTAGTCAACTGACTAAAAAAATAAGAGTTCATACTTACCATATCTTACTCCTAATCTTTATTTATTATCTTTTTAGATTAATCAACGTATTCAACAACTCATCGGCAGTCGTAATAGATTTACTGTTAGCCTCAAACGCTCTTTGAAAAACCATAAGATTCACTAGACTTGTACTCAAATCAGCCGTAGAAAGTTCCAGTGAACCCCCTTCAATAGAAGCTGTTTTGTCGTTATTAACATTAAATATTGCATTACCGCTATTTTTTGTAGATTGAAGAAGATTATCACCTACAGCTTCCAAGCCTTGTTGATTGTTAAACATCGCTATGGCAACCTGACCTATAGCATACGTAGCACCGTCTTGTTCCATAGTAATAAGTCCACTACTATCTACACTAAACTCACCGAATGCAGAATCACTAATACCCAGTAAGTCAAGTTTTAACTGCAAACTACTCATTGATGCAGTTTGATCTATAGTAGTTGTCATAGCAAGAAGCTCAGCACCTGCACCGCTTGATACGCTATATGAAGGCTCTTTTGTTTTTGCATATGTCGAGGAAGTACTATCGTCAGTCAAATATAAATTACCTATAAATTCCTTTCCGGCTTCTTTTGATTCTACGACCAAATAACCGTTTACGATTTTAGCTTCTACACTTTTTGACATAACAGAGTCGGTATTAATCTGATTTGCAAGTTCTTCAAGCATCTCTTCTTCCGTGTCTATCGTCGCATCTGCCGTTACACTTACCGTAAATGGTACACCACTTATAGTTAGTTGATACTCAAGTACATCATCGGTAGCCAGTGTTATAGCATTGCCGTCATCATCACTAAATACACTATCACCGTAAACATCTCTTTGATTTCCTGCAACAGCATTTTTTAAAGCCTCCAATGCACTCTGAACTGCACCTTCGCCTGTTCCTTTGACCGCATATGTAAGAGTCGTACTTGTACCGATATTAGTATCACTACCTGACACTTCAGCCACTGTTCCTATGGTTACTTGTTCTCCTGGAATTAATGATTTTATTTTGATTGTTCCATTGAGTACATCACTTGTTGCCGTACTATCATCATAAGGGTCGGTAGATTCCGAAGTATAAGCTACAAGTCCTGTAATATTTGATATTTGGTCAGCCAATGCTTTATAAGTAGCTTCTCTACTTGCTAGAACATTATCCTCTTCATCTATTATACTGTCACCGTTATAATCTTTTGTAGCCGTTGTATCTATATATGTTTGTGACTTTTTATCTCCATTTATATATACATATATTTGGTCACCTTCATTTGAAAGCAAAGAAGATGAACCGTTTGGAAAATCTATCACCGATATTTGAGCTATTGAAGGAGATGAAGTGGCATCGGTATCTGCAGCATATTGTTCAAGTGCCGAACTGTAGTTTGAAATCAATGATTCTATATCACTTATTTTACTGGATTGTGTTTTTGCACCTGAACCACTAAATACGGTAGTACTATCAGCTGTTGATGTTGAGGTATAGTCCGTCATTTTTGCAGTGTATGTTTTGACGCTTGAATCAAACTGTATTATCTGATTAGCTGCTAATTTTACATAGTCGCTTGTAAAATAGTTTATATTACTATTTGTAGATACGACATCACTTGCAGTATCTATTTTTGCTATAGCCCACCCCTGAACTTCATTACCTGAAGCATCTTGTAAAGTACCGTTATCTCCCATTCTAAAATTCCCGGCTCTTGTATAAAAATTCTCACTTATACCGCTACTTCTAGTGTTTGATACGACAAAAAAACCGTCACCCTTCAATGCTAAGTCATAATTATTACCCGTAACTTTGATATTACCCTGCACGTAAAGTTTTTCGGCATCTAATACCTTAGAACCTTTTCCTATACCGTTTTGATACATCTGATCAGCAAAAGTTATCCTTGAAGCTTTATACCCAACCGTATTTACGTTAGCAACATTTGTAGATTCGTTGTCTATTGCCGTTTGGTGGGATGCAAGTCCTGAGATTCCTGTCCAAAGTGCGCCTATCATTTGTAGTCCTTTATATTAAATTCGTATGCTAATTCTAGTGACGACTAAGAAATGATTGGTAACGCTTTGTAAATATTCGGTATAATTATCAAACAAAGATAAAATAGTAATAACCTATAATAAATGCTATAAACGATAAATAAATACTTATTAAACAATCTCTTACTATTGATACTTTTTGTTTACTTTAATTGTTTATAATTTCAAAAAGATATATTATTTGGAGTTTTATAGTGAATGTTTTAATGATAGAAGATGATAAAGAGTTAGCTGAAATTTTGACGGAATACCTATCAAAATACAATATAAAAGTGACAAATTACGAAAATCCCGAAGTCGGTCTTATGGCTCTTGCCGTTAAAAAATTTGATTTAATCATACTTGATTTATCTTTGCCCAATATCGACGGTGTAGAAACTTGTAGAATACTAAGAAACAAAACGGATATACCTATTATCATATCTTCCGCACGTTCGGATATTACGGATAAAACAGCTTGCTTTAGCGTTGGAGCCGATGATTTCTTACCTAAGCCTTATGATTCAAGAGAACTTGTCCTTAGAATCAACTCTTTACTAAGACGTTGTAAAATGTCGGTAAATAAAGAAAAAACAACTTGCGGCAACAAAATATTTGAATTAAACGAATCAAAAATGGAGATAAAACAACAAGGACACATATTAAAACTAACAAACGCAGAATTCGATATACTTTCATATCTTATTAAAAAAAGCAATTTTGTAGTTTCAAGAGAAGAGATACTCCTAAACGTAGAATCCATAAACTATGAAAGCAGTTATAAAAGTGTAGACGTACTTATAGGAAGACTTAGAAACAAAATAGAAACAAACTCCAAAGTACCCCAATACCTTATTACTATAAGAGGAGTCGGCTATAAACTTATCAATGAATAAACACTCTATTATCACTCATATAACGATATTTTTTGTTTTGCTTTTGCTTGTATTAGATATTTTATTGTTCACCCAATACAAACTAAGCTCAAATGCTCAAAGAGTTATGCAATTTGAGAAATACGGTAAATTGATGCATATTACCAAAGATAATAGTAACATAGAACGTGAACTATCATTTTTGGATTGTGCTATAGCTACCTTAAATCTTGAAGACTTAAAAAATGCAGATAAAAAATATAAAGTAGGACCTTTTGAGGTGTATGAAATGAATAACAAAAAATATATACATTTGATGCCACCGCCTCCACCGCCGCATACGCAAGAGTTTACCAAAAACTTCAATGATATTTTACGTAAATCTAAATTTGAACCGATAAATATAATTATTGAAGACCGTTATAACTACTCTTCTTTTAATGATTTTTTACTAATCTTTGCAATAATTCTAAATATCCTTTTAATACGATTCTATATCTTTTTAATAAATAGATTGAAACCTTTAAAACAATTAAACGAAAACATAAATAAATTTGCAAACGGTAACCTTGATTTTTCAACGGCAAGTAACGGCAAAGATGAAATCTCACAAGTTGCAAATACTTTTGATAAAGCTTTAAGTAAAATAAGAAATCTGACAAAGTCAAGAAATCTTTTTTTACGCAATATTATGCATGAATTCAAAACACCTATAACAAAAGCGATGATTACTATTGAAATGCTTGACGACAATAAACAAAAAGAGAGACTTTATAGAGTATTTGAAAGGCTTGACTATCTTTTGGGAGAATTCGCAAAAGTAGAACTTCTAACATCAAGCGAATTAAAGTTAAACAAACAAAACTTCAAATTAATAGAGAGTGTTTATCAAGCTTTCGATTATCTTATGATAAATGAAAACGACGTAACGCTACAAGACGCAGGGAATAGTGCAAAAATTGATTTTGAACTTTTTTCCGTAGCTATCAAGAATCTTATAGATAATGCCTTAAAATACGGTGAATCAAAACCTATTATCACAATCACGCAAAACAATATTATCATCCAAAATCAAGGTAAAGAACTATCGATAAATGAGCGTAACTTTGAAAATATGTTCAATAGAAAATATGAATCAAGCCAAAACGGGCTAGGACTCGGTTTATACATATCTTACGCCATAATTAAAGCACATGAATACAAATTTACTTATTATTACGAAAACAATACAAACTTTTTTGAAATAGACTTCACTAAATAGCAGTATTGTTACCTTCCGTTTACCTAAAAGTGTCATAATTACAAAATATATTATTATAAGGAGTAGATTATGAGTACGATATCAAGTAGTACGTCAGGCACTAGTGCTTATTCAGCTATGATGCCGACACCTCCACCGCAAAAACCTTCGGCAGAAGATTTTGCAAGTTTTTTGGTTAGTTCACTTGACCAAAATAGTGATAGCTCATTGAGTATAGATGAGCTTGAACTTAGTAAAGAAGATTTTTCATCCCTAGATACCGACGGTGACGGTTCTTTGAGTGTTGAAGAACTTACAGAAACGATAGCTTCCAAACTAGAAGAATTGGAAGCAAGTAAACCATCAAAAGAAGAGTTTGCAACTATGATGCAAGAAATGGGCATACAACCGCCTCCTCCGCCTCCACCACCTAGTTCTAGTGATGAGGAGGATGAGGATGAAGAAACAAGTGCTGCTTCAAGTGAAACATCTAGCGAACAAATAGCTATGGATATGATTGCAAAATTACTTGAAATGATAAAATCAGAGTCATCCAATTCAACGGCTCAAGACGAAAACTCAACGGATATGAGTCAATTTAAAACATTGATGTCATTGATGAATTCACAAACCCAAGATGAAAGTACTTCGACAAAACTTAATACCTTTTTGTCAAATCTTGTTAACTCTTCTACATCTTCTAAAACTTCTTATGCATAAAACAAGGCTTATCGGATTTCCCCTTTCCGATAAGCCTTCCTCTATTTTAAATATTATTACCTATTTAGCCTGAGATATAAGAACATCTTCTATCATCTTATCCAAATCACCGTCAAGTATAGCAGATACGTTTGAATAACCTATATTGCTTCTATTATCTTTGATTTGTTGATACGGTTGCATAACATAACTTCTGATTTGATGTCCCCAACCTATATCACTTTTTGGCTTACCGTCTATGGCAGCTTGTTGCTTTTCAAGCTCAAGCTCATAAAGTCTTGATTTAAGCATTTTCATAGCAGTATCTTTGTTTTTGTGTTGAGATCTATCATTTTGACACTGAACTACTATATTGGTTGCGATATGGGTTATTCTGATAGCAGATTCAGTTTTATTTACGTGCTGACCACCTGCACCACTTGCACGATAAGTATCTATTCTTATATCTTTATCTTCTATCACGATATTTATATTGTCGTCTATTTCCGGAGATACCATCACGGAAGCAAAAGATGTATGTCTTTTTGCATTACTATCAAAAGGTGAAATTCTTACAAGTCTATGAATACCGTTTTCCACTTTCAAATACCCGTAAGCATTCTCACCTCTTATAATAAACGAAGCATCTTTTATACCTGCTTCCTCACCGTCTTGGTAGTCAAGCACTTCTACCTTGAAACCCTTTAACTCTGCCCATCTTAAATACATACGATAAAGGATACTAGCCCAATCTTGCGACTCAGTTCCACCTGCTCCTGGATGAATAGAAACTATAGCATTAAACGCATCGTGTTCATTACTTAGCATCACTTCTATTTCTGTTTTTTTGATAATCTCTTCAAGATTTTCTGCATCATTATAAAGTGACTCTATAGTATCTACGTCATCTTCACTATTTGCTAGTTCATAGAGTTCATTTGCATCTTCTATGACACCTTTAGCACGATTGTACTTAGCCAGTTTTGATAAAAGCCTATTTTTCTCTTTACCAATCTCTGTTGCCCTTGCCACGTCAGACCAGAAATTCTCACCTGCTTCAAGCTCTTCTATCTCTTTGAGTCTATTTTCTAAAGCTTGTGGGTCTAATATATCTTTGATATTTTGCAATTTTTTATTAAGTAATTTCAAAAGTTCCGTATATTCGTAATTATCCATTAATTCTTCCGTTTAAATTTTTGATATGATACCATATAGTTGATGAAAAGAGGTTGAAGGATAAATCTAGCCCATAGGATACATTATCTCGGAATGTACCTTTTTTATCTCTTCTAGTATCTCATTTGATAGTTTTACTTCCAGTGCTTTTAGCGATTCATCAAGTTGAGATAGTTTTCTAGCCCCTATTATAGTAGATGCCACAAAGTCAAAACTCATACTCCACGCCACCGCCAACGTCACTGGAGATAGTCCATATTTTTTTGCTATCTGCACAAATTTTGCAGTAGATGCCAAAGTCTTGTCATTTACAAACTTAGTCGCTTGAGATTGAACTCTTGGGTTTTTGTTTTTTAAGTACCACGCATATCTAGCACTTTCATCCACAAAAGTTTGATTATATTTTCCGCTCAATACACCTCCGGCTATTGGAGAGTATGGAAGAAGCGATATTTGCTCTTTTTTACATACATGAGCCAACTCATCAAGAAATCTAGGGTTATTTAATGAAAAGTTGTTTTGAATTGATTCAAAACGGGATAATTTCTCATATTTTGATACTTCGGTTGCCTTTGTAAGCCCGTATGCCGTATCATTTGAAGTTCCTATATATCGCACTTTACCTTCACGCACAAGTTCATCAAAAGCTCTAAGAGACTCCTCAATAGGTACTAGTGTATCAGGCCAATGCATCTGATAAAGGTCTATATAATCAGTCTTAAGCCTTTTTAGACTCCCTTCAACAGCTCTTTTGATATGAAATCTATCTATTGCCGTAAGACCGTGGCGAATAGGAGGAACAAACCATCCGTTAGCTGCTCCAGCTACTTTGGTAGCCAGTATTATGCTCTCTCTTGGCTTGGTAGCCATCCACTCCCCTACCCACTTTTCAGTCAAACCTGCTAATTCCCCGCTTGGAGGCACAGGATAAATCTCTGCCGTATCATAAAAATTTATCCCTTTATCATACACATAGTCTAATATCCTAAAAGCCTCTTTTTTATCACAACTAGTCCCAAATGTCATAGTTCCCATACAAATAGGAGTTACCCTAAGTCCGCTTCTTCCAATATATCTATAATTCAACTTCTACTCCTCAACCATCAACCTTCTAAATATCAAGCTGAGAAGGCAACAAATTCTCTTTTGCGTATCTCAAATGCAACCCTTTATCATAAAAAAACTGTACCAAATCACCGTCTAATTCTTGGTCTTTTACCATAAATCCTATTATTTTCATAACCTCACTCATAGTTTTTGCATCTTTATAAGGTCTATCACTTGCAGTTAAAGCCTCAAAAACATCGGCAATAGCGAGTATCCTTGTCTCTAAGCTCAAATGTTCCGCATCCAAACCGTTTGGATACCCTTTCCCGTTTAGTTTTTCATGATGTCCTGAAGCTATTGCAGGTACACGGGCTAGTTTTTTAGGGAAAGGCAGTTCGCTAAGCATTTTATCACTCATAAATGCGTGATTATGCATTATTTCAAGCTCTTCAGGTGTCAAAGTACCCTTTTTGATAGATAGATTATAAACCTCATCATCCGTTAAAATATTTTGTTCAACTCCATTTATAACAACCTTGTATGAAGCAATTTTATTCAGTCTTTCTATCTTATCTCCACTCATAAACTCACCGCCGATATTAATAAGTTTCAAAAACTCAAAATCACTATTTATCTGATTTATTAGCTCATTATCAAGTGGTTTTGAGTCTCTAAGGCTTGAGAGTTCTATTTGATTTTTTAGCAATTCAAATTTAGTCTCTATGGAATTAATCCTATCATACAATGTCTCAAGTTTGGTAGCTTTATCCATAACGTGCGTAGGTGTAGTAATCTTCCCTACGTCATGCATTAAAGCCGATATATGTATCTCTTTTAGCATATCTTCATCATAAGAGACATCTTTATATTTCCCCTCTTTATCCCCATCTATTTCACGAGCTATCATATCTGCTAGTATTGCTACTTTTTTGACATGCCCACCTGTATGTGGAGATTTAGCATCGACTGCCGTTGCTATACTTCTGATAAAAGAGTCCAAAAGCTCTTCTAAGCTGTTGATAAGTTTGACATTTGTTATAGCCACTGCTGCTTGTGACGCAAGAGCCCCTACCCCTGATTCGTCATGACCGTTAAAAGACACAATATCTCCGTAGTTGTTTTGTCTATTTATAAGCTGACATACCCCTATTACTTCATCATCTTTATTTTTCAAAGGTATCACAAGCATAGATTGAGACCTATATCCGGTACTCTCATCAAATTTTTTCGTACCCGTGAAGTTATACTCCTCACATTTATATACATCATAGATATTGATAGTTTTGCCCTCTATCGCACAAGTAGCAGCTACCATTTGTTTATTTGGGTTACCGTTTTCATCATATAAAGGTAGCGGATTCCAAGTTATCTCCGATGCCGTTCCACCCATTTTGATTTTTAGTGAGTTTGTTATTACCACCTTAAATTCAAGATGCTTTTCATCATCGCTAACCATATAAAGCGTTCCTGCATCGGAATTTGTGTATTTTATTGCCTGTTCTAGTATCATTTCAAGAAGTTTGTTAATATCTCTTTCATAAGAAAGTGCCAAACCAATCTCATTTAGTTTTTGTATGTGTTCTGATTGTTCGTTTATTTTTTTTGTCAAATCTCTATTTTCATTAAAAGTCCACATATTGACACCTGCAATAGTTTGCAAATCTATATATTGATAATCTTCCAAAATTTCTATATTTTTACTTAGCTTTTTAAGCTCTTGTTTTATTTCATCTCCATAACCGTTTTTGATATGTTGTATAAATATTTTTATATCATCTCGATTTAATTTTGCAAGTTCTTCAGACAAAATTTTAGGTGTATAATGCTTACTAACAGTAGCCAATGTATCAAGACTTGACGGAAAAGAGACTTCCGTAATAAGCTTATTGATAGTAGTTTTTGTATTTAAAATATTCCAAATATTATCACATCTATACGTATCGGACGTTATCATCAATTCATCGTTTATTATGTATCCGCAACTCCCTTCCATATGATTATTTTCAAAAGGGATAAAATCAACACCGCCTATTTTATATGTTTTATTATATTCAAGCTCCACAAACTCTATAACTTTATCTTTAGAATTATTTAAACTTATCTTAGAAAAATCAGGCCATATATCACCGTTGAAAATATTTTTTCTCAAAATCTCTATATTATGTTTTGTGGAATATATTTTGATAGTATCGCTAAAATGTGAATAATAACTATCTAGCATAATAGGCAAATCTGCAATATGGTCAAAATGGGTATGCGTCAATACAATATGTTTTATATTTACTACATTATCACCTAGTCCATTAATAAGGTTACCGCAATCAATAACTATATTATCAGTGATTAAAAATGAAGTTAGATTTTTAGTAGAAGATTTACTGCCATAAGATCCAAGAATTTGCATCTTTATTCCTTAAGTATAAGCTAAAGTTTATTTTATCATAAATTTTATAATACTTAAAGTAAATCTGGTATATAATCATAACAATTATGAAACAAAAAGAGGTTTATCATGAAAAAAATCATTCTTTTACTACTCTTTTTTACAATCTCACTCTTTGCAAATATAGGAAAAATAAGTGCTTTTAGCGGTGATGTTAAGGTGGACAGAAATGCAAAACTTCTAAATGCTACCATAGGCTTTATCTTAGAACAAAAAGATACCGTAAAAACCTCAGACAATGCAAAAGCTCAAATTGTCTTTGAGGATGGTACCGTAATAAGTATAGGTAAAAATGCCGTTTTAAACATCAACGAATTTTTAAATGATACTTCAAATCCAAAAAACTCTAAAGTAGATGTAAAATTCGCAGAAGGTGCTTTTAAAACTATTACAGGTGGAATAGGCAAAGTTGC
>DISL01000024.1:0-2451 GCA_002421845.1 Epsilonproteobacteria bacterium UBA6211
ATGGACAAAAATTTAATGTAACCGTGGCTGAAGGTGGAGCAGATATTCAAGTAACTCCGGTAGCTTCAACACCTGCACCTCAAGCACAACCACAAGCTCAAACTTCAAACGCAACAGGTACGGAAGTTCCTGCAACTGTAAACGGTAACGTTTGGAAAATATTAGTTAAAGAGGGTGATAGAGTAGCAGCTGATCAAACAATTATTATACTAGAAGCTATGAAAATGGAAATAGATATAAAATCTCCAGTTGATGGTATAGTAAAAGCTATTAAAACTACTCAAAATGAAAGTGTCTCTGAAGGACAACCTTTAGCCGTCATAGGTTAATTAATAAAAGGTATTTTATGAAGAAAAGCTTATCTTTTATACTCTTATTGCTAAGTCTCCTTGCATTTAACCTAAATGCAAATGAAACAAGTAGTAATGATGTTGTAACAACACAAGCATTAGAAGCTCAAATAGCTCCTGATGCTCCAACAACTCCTGCATCTACTTACCACTCAAGAAGTGTAATAGAACTATTAGAGTCGTTTTATGCAAAAACAGGTATCAACGCAATAATCAACCCAAAAGACGGTGTACTTGATTCCCACGGTCATGAGATGGATCACTTTACTCAAAGTTGGGGTAGAGTTATTATGATGTTGGTTTGTTTTATCCTTTTTTACCTTGCTATTAAAAAGAACTTTGAACCGTTATTACTATTACCTATAGGATTCGGTGGACTTTTAGCAAATATTCCAATAGCAAATATCGCAGGACCTGATGGGTTTTTGGGGATAATATTCGGATTTGGTATCTCAACGGGATTGTTTCCGCTCTTAATATTTATGGGTGTTGGAGCTATGATTGACTTCGGTCCGCTTTTAGCAAATCCAAAAACTGCTCTTTTAGGTGGTGCTGCACAGTTTGCAATATTTGGGTCTTTAGTCGGTGCGGTCATGATTTCAGAATATACGGGTGTAGTTAGCTTTACGTTAGAACAAGCAGCGGCTATAGCAATCATCGGTGGAGCAGACGGTCCAACATCTATATTTATAGCAAATGCCCTAGCCCCTGAACTTCTTGGAGCTATAGCAGTTGCAGCATATTCTTATATGGCACTTGTTCCTGTTATTCAACCTCCTATTATGAAAGCATTAACAACAAAAGAAGAAAGATTAATAAGAATGCCTACACTTAGAAAAGTATCTAAAACAGAAAAAATACTTTTCCCTGTAACGGTTTTAGTTCTTACTATATTAGTTCTTCCGGATGCAACTCCTCTTATCGGGGCATTGTGTTTCGGTAACTTTGCTAGAGAATCAGGTGTAGTAGATAGACTAAGTGATACTATGCAAAATGCACTTATCAATATAGTAACTATTATGTTAGGACTTTCAGTCGGTTCAAAACTTGCAGCGGAGTCTTTTTTGGTAGGTGAAACACTGGGTATATTAGCAATCGGTCTAGTAGCATTTTCTCTTGGAACTGCAGGTGGTGTAATAATGGCTAAACTAATGAATAAATTTAGTTCAAAAGATAACCAAATCAATCCTCTAATAGGAGCTGCAGGAGTATCAGCAGTACCTATGTCGGCAAGGGTTGCAACAAAAGTAGGTCAAGAATCGGACCCGTCAAATATATTATTAATGCATGCAATGGGACCAAATGTTGCAGGTGTTATCGGTTCAGCTGTTGCTGCCGGTGTTTTATTATCAATTTTTAAATAAAGGAAAAATTAGATGTTAAAAATTCTTTTAACTCTACTAGTAACTGTCTTATCGGCATTTGCAAGTATGCCGGGTGAGATAGTGCCGGTATTCCCTGATATTACGATGACATGGGTGGGTATAGCATCACTTATAATCTTTGTAGTCGGGTATTATTTTATAGCGACGGAAGATAAATACCATGTGGATAAAGCAAAACCTGCTTTGTTTATAGGTACGTTTATGTTTATGTTGATAGGTCTTTATTATGTAATGAATGATTTGGATTTGAATATTCTTCATTATGATATAAATCACCTTGTTTTAGAAATAGCAGGGATATTTTTCTTCTTGTTTGTTGCTATGACTTATATAGAGACATTGATACATATGGGAGTATTTGATAGACTTAAATACAATCTAGTATCAAAGGGATATACATATAGAAAGCTTTACTGGGTAACTGGATTTTTAGCATTTTTTATCTCTCCGGTAGCAGATAATCTAACAACGGCATTGATACTTTCAACGGTACTTATCACTATAGACAAAACCAATAAACAATTTCTTGTACCGGGTGCCATAAATATAGTTGTTGCTGCAAATGCAGGTGGTGCATGGTCACCGTTTGGGGATATTACTACGCTTATGGCATGGACGGCAGGTAAAGGTGTATTTACGGATTTCTTTTTCCTATTCCCTGCTTCGTTTTTGGGTTATGTGGTGACGGCATTTTTATTATCAAGATTTGTACCTAC
>DISL01000024.1:2569-4375 GCA_002421845.1 Epsilonproteobacteria bacterium UBA6211
AAAATAGAGAACAATACATTACTATTTTTCTTTGGTATCCTTTCTGCCGTTGGAGCGTTATACTTTATCGGATGGCTTGGACTTGCGGTGAAAGTATATGATATTATAGGACCTACTTGGACAAATATCGGAGTTGGACTAATATCAGCAATAGTGGATAACGTACCTGTAATGTCTGCCGTACTTAAAGCAAATCCTGATATGGGACTTGACCAATGGATGCTTGTAACAATGACTGCCGGAATCGGTGGAAGTTTGATAAGCTTCGGTAGTGCTGCCGGTGTCGGTGTAATGGGTAAACTACCTGGTGTTTATACGTTTAGCAGTCATATGAAATATGCTTGGACAATTATGATTGGTTTTATGGTATCAATATTGGTATGGTATTGTCAATATGAAATTTTAGGTATTACGCACTAAATAGAGTGTTGATTTTGATTTGAGTCATGTAAATTTATACTATTTTATAGTAAAATTTTGCAAGTGTATATTGTGAAGTAAATAGTTTGAGATTTAACTAAAGGAGTTAGTATGGGTATGCCTAGTGGTATGGAGTTGGCAATAATAGCTATTGTGATAATTTTGTTATTTGGTGCTAAAAAAATACCGGAACTTGCAAAAGGTCTGGGAAGCGGTATTAAGAATTTTAAACAAGCTTTAAACGAAGATGAAGTTGCATCTACAACTACACAAAAAAAAGAAGAGACTACTATCAAATCTTAATAAAAGAGCGTTAACTACGCTCTTTTAAATAAACTTCTTATTTTAAATAGACCTATAATTATAAACCCAGAGATAAGTCCTAGTACAAAATCACCTATAATATTGTGTAAGAATTCATAATCATGTAAAAATGGTACATTATGGTTGAAAATACCACCGGCTACCAAAAGCATGGCAATTACACCTATCACAGAGAGAGCCTTGATAGTTTTTGGCATTGATTCAATGAGGAAAATACCGAAATTTACCATTGATTTGGAGTTTTTCTTTTCACCTTTTTTCATAATCCCGACACCGATGTCATCCATTCTTACAAGTAGAGCAACAAGACCGTAAACACCAACAGTTGCAATGATAGCAATAATACTTGTCACAATAATTTGTGTAATCAAAGGTTGATTTGCGACAGTACCCAATGCAATAACTATAATTTCTATTGATAATATAAAGTCTGTCATAATAGCTTTTTTTATCTTTTGTTTTTCCGTTTCATCATTTAGGTCGTGTTCGCTAGAGTGTACTACCTCTTTTGGTTTACCTATCTTATGTAAGTACTCTTCTATTTTCTCTGCACCTTCATAGCTCAGATATGCAGCACCCAAAATAAGTATAGGTGCGATAGTCCATGGGGCAAATGCGGACAATAAAAATGCAAAAGGTAGTATTATGAGTTTATTGATAAATGACCCTTTGGCTATGGCCCACAAAACAGGAAGTTCTCTATCACTTGCAAAGTTTGATGATAATTGAGCATTTACTGCCAAATCATCCCCCAAAATACCTGCCGTTTTTTTTGCGGCGACTTTGCTCATCACCGCTACATCGTCAAGTGTTGCTGCCACATCATCCAATATGGCAAATATACCGCCTATATTCAATATAGCTCCTTTGAAATTTTTGAAATTGTACCATAAAAATCTTTTAAATATCGGAGTACTTTGTAGGCACTATAAGATAATATTTATAGCAATATAAGAATATATAAAAAGCAATAATAGATAATTATCTTGACACTAAAAATTGAGAATTAAAATTTTTTTTATTCTAAAATTCCATATCCAACCAAAAAGGAGTTATGATGAA
>DISL01000102.1 GCA_002421845.1 Epsilonproteobacteria bacterium UBA6211
TATTTACCGTATTCGCAAAATTCTTAGCATACAATTATCTGCTAGTAGGTGCTATAACTTTTCTAATAGCAACTCTTGTAAATTATATTTTAAGCATCAAGTTTGTTTTTAAAAGTGGTAAAAAACACAAAAAACAAAAAGAAATTTTACTGGTCTATTTAGTAAGTGCTTTTGGACTTGCTTTTAATCTAGTAATACTCTATATATGCTATGACATAATAAATATGGAACTTATAGTATCAAAACTAATAGCAACTGCATTAGTGTTTTTTTGGAATTACTTTATTAGAAAATATTTTATCTTCTAAATCTTTGCTTTACAATTTATACATTATATTGTAAAATAGGGATAATTTTCAAAAAGGTTTTGATTTGAATAAACAAAAAATCATAATAATAGGAGCAGGACCTGCAGGGCTTACGGCTGGTTATGAACTAGTAAAGAAAGGTTTTGACGTCACTATACTAGAAGCTGAAGCATTAGTGGGCGGTATTTCTAAAACTATTGATTACAATGGTAATAAAATAGACCTCGGCGGTCATAGATTTTTTAGCAAAATTCCAGAAGTCAACCAATGGTGGAATGAAATATTAAAAGATGATTTTCTAACAAGAGATAGAAAATCAAGGATTTTTTATGAAAGAAAGTTTTATGATTATCCCATATCTTTAAATACTACTACACTAAAAAATTTAGGTTTTATAAGAATTATCAAAATAGGATTTACATATCTTTGGAGCATTATCTTCAAAAAAGAGGAAAAAAGCTTAGAAGATTTTTTTATCAATCGTTTTGGAACAGAATTATATCAAACATTTTTCAAAGATTATACCCATAAAGTTTGGGGAGTTCCTTGTGATAAGATAGACCCTCTTTTTGGTTATCAAAGAGTCAAAGGGCTATCTATTTTGACCGTACTTACACACGCCGTAAAAAAACTTCTAAAACTTGAAAACAAAAAAACACAAACATCACTAATAGAATCTTTCAAGTACCCCAAATTTGGTCCAGGGCAACTTTGGGATAAAGTAGGAAGTTTATTTGAAGGAAAAGGTGGCAAAATAGTCAAAAATACCACCGTAACATCTATTTTAAAAAATGGAAACAAATACACGGTTATGTCTGATGACAACATTTTCGAAGCAGATATAGTACTCTCTTCTATGCCTTTAAGTGACTTATATAAAGCTTTTGATATAAATATTGCAAATAAAAATCTCAAAAATATCGCATCAAATTTAATTTATCGTGATTTTATAACGGTAGGTCTTTTGGTAGATAGATTTAAGATAGAAGATATTACCGATAATTGGATTTATATACAAGAAAGTGACGTGAAACTAGGACGTGTACAGTTTTTCAATAACTGGTCACCGTATCTAGTAAAAGATAAAAATCTAAAATGGGTAGGCTTGGAATATTTTTGTCAAGAAAATGATGAAATGTGGTCTATGAAAGAGAATGATTTTATAGATTTTGCTAAAAATGAATTTTCAAAACTAGGTTTTACATCAAAAGACAACGTAAAAGATGCTGTTATAATATATGTTAAAAAAGCATACCCTTCATATTTTGGCTCATATAACCAAATAGATACATTAATATCTCATCTTAAAACTTTAGACAATTTTTACTGTATAGGTAGAAACGGTCAACATAGATACAACAATATGGATCACTCAATGATGACTGCATTTAGTGCCGTTGATATAATTTTAGGCGAAAAAACTCAAGAAGACCTTTGGGATATAAATACGGAAAAAGAGTACCATGAATCAAAATAAGTATAAATCTTTAGAAGAATATTTTATTTGGTTTGTATTATTATTGTGTGCAATTTTCATAGTCAAATCACTAGGTTTTACTATGATAGATGACGGTTGGCGACATTGGGCAATGGCTAGTATGCCAAACGAAGTTGAATCTTGGGGTAGAGTATTTAACAACTCTTTATTTACCGATTATGACCCTTGGTTTATGTGGCATAAATTTTTAGGAATTTGCGGAGAATTGTTCGGTGACAAAAATATCTACTGGATTGTCAACTCAATTTCTTATTTCTTATTATCTCTATGGTACTACCTTGCACTAACTAAGTTTTCAAATCTTAATAAATTTCTTATTGTTTTTATATCTATTTTTTTACCGATTTTAAGTACTAGGTATCTAAATCTAAGACCTGAAACCTTAAGCGGTTTTTTCGTACTTTATACAATATTGTTTAGTTCTAATATAGCTATTTTTATGGTATCTATTATTTATGCTCCGTTTTATTACGTGTACTGGTTTTTTATGGGATATGTTGGATATATCAAGCTTATAACAAAAGAATATAAAGCTATGTTTATAGTTGGCGTCGCTTTAATATTCGGTACAGCTTTTCATTTGTATTATGATGCGGATGGGTTTATACATATTCTTAAACTAGTATTATCCAATGATGAATTAAGAGGAGCATTTAGCGTTGGAGAAAGTTATCCAACACTTTTTTCTTTAGCCGTAGTAAATAAATTTGGAAGTTCTACTGTTTTGATATTTCTGATTTTAATTTCATTATTAATGTATATTTTATTCAAGCCACAAAATACATTTCTCAAATATACTATTTTATTTTTACCGCTTATGCTTATACAAAAAAGATTTTATTACATACTTGAACCTATTTTATTGGCATGGTTTATAACCTTTGGCTACAAACTTTATTTTGAAATTTTAAGCGGTAATATCAATCAAGTATTATTAAAAATAAAAACTTTTTTAGAAGAAAGAACATTATTCGGAAGCATTGGAGTAAAGGCATATCACGGTATTCTTTTATTTTTTATTGCTATTATTTTTTTAGCTTCATACGTATCAAACAAACAAACATCCGAATATGTGGCAAAAGAGTTTAAATATCTTGATTTTATAGAGAGTGATGAATTCAAAGGTAAAAAAATATTTCTTCCAAATATGAGCTATGATATGCAGATGATGCTATACAAAAATCCTAGTGCGAGTTATTTCCCGTCTTGTGCTCTTGGTTGGGTCAATTTTGATGAAGAATTTAAGAAAAAGAATTTAAATCTTTTAATGTCAAAAGATATATCAACTGAAGATTTTTTTAAAATAATCAAAATGACCGATTCAGATTTTATTATCATTACCCCCAATGCCAAAAATAAAAATATAAATCTCGATACCAAGAATTTAGAAGAAAACGGTTACGCTTTTTATAAAATAATCAACGGGTACGTAATCTTTAAAAAAGTAAACGCATAGTTAATTCAAGGTAAAATTATATATAATACCGCTTATGAAACATATATTAATTACAAACGATGATGGGTATGAAGCTGTTGGGATAAAAGCCCTTATAGAGGCTCTTAGTCCTATAGCAAAGATTACTGTTGTTGCACCTGCAACTCAAAAAAGTGCTTGTGGTCACTCACTCACGCTCACACGTCCTCTTAGACTTGTAAGTGTTGATGACGACTTTTATAAAGTCGATGACGGAACACCTACTGATTGTGTATTTATATCTTTACATTCTCTATTTAAAGAGGGTAAAAAGCCGGATTTGATAGTAAGCGGTATAAATGCAGGGTCTAATATGGGTGAAGACATTACCTACAGTGGAACCGCAAGTGCCGCAATGGAAGGGGTACTTCACGGTATTCCTTCTATTGCCATATCACAAGTGTGTAAAAGCAACTGCAAAGATATAGAAAACGGGTGGGATTTTGCTTTGGCAAAGGAGACTATTGTTAAAATAGTGAAGAAAATATTTGCCGGTGAGTTCCCTATAGGGCATAGAAAGTTTTTAAACGTCAATATACCCCCTATTCACCCCGACGAGTGTGCAGGGATAAAGATAACAAAAGCAGGATATAGACTATACGGTGATGATGTACATAGACATACAAATCCAAGAGGTGAGGAGTACTACTGGGTAGGACTTCATCCGCTAATTTGGAAAAAAAGTGTGGACAATATGTGTGATTTTGAGGCTACAAAAAACAACTACGTATCTATCACTCCGGTGCAACTGGATATGACGAGTTATGACGATATACAAAAATTAGGAGAATGGCTGTGCAACTAGATATTACAGGTGCGATAACAAGTAATATAAAAATCTTACAAGGTGAGCTAAAAAGTGAAAAAGAGCTTATCGAAATACTAAAAAAAAGATTAACAAAAAAAGAATACAAAGTATTTTGTGGAATAGAAAGTGGACTAGAAGAA
Organism: Epsilonproteobacteria bacterium UBA6211; assembly: GCA_002421845.1. GTDB lineage: Bacteria > Campylobacterota > Campylobacteria > Campylobacterales > Arcobacteraceae > UBA6211. The sequence continues at coordinate 4,229 of DISL01000102.1, forward strand.
TCAAAAGTGGCTGATAGTGTAAATATGGATGAAGAGAGTATGATGGAAACATACAAAACCGTTATCAAAAAACTAAATCAAGAAAAACTGAAACACGAATTAACTATTTTATGAAACATTTGATCTTATTTATCGTAACCATCTTGTTTTTCGGTGGATGTGCCGTAAAACAAGAATACGAAAAGTTTGGATTTTCCGATGCAAATATGCAAAAAACCCATTGGCAGGAGATAAAAGGGTTTGAAACTACAGATTTTGACACTTCACTTAAGGCTTTTGTAAAAGGGTGTGAAAAAAGTGCTAGATTTG
>DISL01000124.1 GCA_002421845.1 Epsilonproteobacteria bacterium UBA6211
ACCCACACCAACTTCATGAAGCAAACTTACTTAAACTTGACTGCTCAAAAGCTCATATACTTTTAAAATGGAAAGATATCTGGGATAGTGAAACTACATTTCTTAAAACTGTGAAGTGGTATAAATCTTACTATGAGAATGATAAAATATTTTTAACATTTGAGGATTTAGAAAGCTATGTGTACGATGCTAAAGCTAAAAATGTTGAGTGGTGCAGATAATCATGAGACTCTCTGACAATGAAAGAGAACTTATCAAAAAAGCTTTTTTTGAAATATTTCAAGATGGCAAAATATATCTTTTTGGAAGTCGCGTTGATGATACAAAAAGGGGTGGCGATATAGATTTATATCTTTGCCCGTTTTTCAAATATGACAATGAACGAGAGTTAAAAAGAAAGTTTTTGATAAAACTAGATGAATATATCGGTGAACAAAAGATAGATGCTGTGATGGCAAAAGATAAAAATAGGCTGATAGAGCAAGTTGCTCTTAGAGATGGGATAGAACTATGAATGAACTTGAAGAAAAACTTATTATGGTACTCTATGAATGCAATCAGCACAAAAAAATGATAAACAATGCTTACGGTCATATAGAAAAATATTTACCACTTGATAAAGAGAAGTATATAAATTTTTCTCTTGAACAAGTTGGATTTATAGACCAATTTTTGTTTCGATTTTCAAAGCTTCAAGATAGTATGGGTGAAAAACTGTTTGGTACTATGCTTTTTCTTTTGGGTGAGGATTTTTCAAAAAAACCATTTATAGACATGCTCAATCGTCTTGAAAAACTAGAACTTTTAGACAAACAAGAGTGGATGGACTTACGAACTATCAGAAATAATGTAGCTCATGAGTATAGTTTTAATGTAGATGAGCTGACAGATAGTCTAAATGATATTTTCAATGTTAAAGGCAAACTTCTATCAATCTATGATACTTTTTACGATTGCTGTAAAGACAAATTTGAGTTTGTACAAAATAGTGAGGTGCTTAAGTGAGTTTGCTAAAATGGATAAATACTTTGGATAGTGAAGCTACTGATGCAAAATTAAGAAGTATAGAGTGGACAAAATGAAAATATCAGATTATATAATCAATTTTTTGTTAGAAAAAAAGATAGACAAAGTTTTTGGTTATATTGGTGGGGCAGTAGCTCATATTTACCACTCTATTGATAAAAATAATGGTATAGAAATAATTAATTGTATTCATGAGCAAGGTGCAGCATTTGCAGCTGAGGGCTATTCAAGAATAACTGGAAAATCAGGGGTAACTTTTGCTACAAGCGGACCAGGGGCTACAAATTTAATAACAGCAATCGGTAGTTGTTATTTTGATTCTGTGCCAACTTTGTTTATAACTGGACAAGTAAATACTTATGAATACAAATATGACAAGCCTGTGCGACAAATTGGTTTTCAAGAAACTGACATAGTTAGTATTGTAAAACCAATAGTTAAATATGCAGTTATGATTGATAAAGTTGAAGACATAAGATATGAATTGGAAAAAGCTTATTATATTTCACAACATGGTAGAAAAGGTCCAGTTTTGGTTGATATTCCTATGGATGTTCAAAGAAGTGAAGCTGATATAGAAAGCCTACCCTCTTTTTTTGATAGTCAAGAGTATATGCAATATAATAGTTCAAGTGACTACAAAATAAATGATGCAGTAAAAATGTTCAATAGTTCAAAGAGAGCTGTAGTTTTGGTTGGTGGGGGAGTAAGAATTTCAAATGCACAACATGAACTCTTAAAATTTTTAAAAAAATACAATTTGCCCGTAGTTTATTCATTAATGGGCAAAGATGCTATTAGCGAAGAGTATGAATATAATATGGGTTTAATAGGCTCATATGGTAATAGATACGGAAATTTAACATTGGCAAACAGTGATTTAATCCTTGTTCTTGGCTCAAGGCTTGACACAAGACAAACAGGAACAAGTTTAAGTACATTTGCAAGAGAAGCAAAAATAATACAAGTTGATATTGACAAAAATGAGTTAGCTTCTAAAATAAAAGTAGATTTAGAAATAAACTCAGATGCAAAAGAGTTTTTGCAAAAGATAAATTCTCAATCTTTAGAAGTTAATACGGCAGAGTGGCTTGAGCATTTGAGTATCTATAAAAATAAATTTTCCTCAACAATCGGTATAGATAATAATGAAAAAATACCAAATGTGGTTGTGTCAAAGATAGCACACTTTTTAAAAGATGAAGTTGTATGTGTGGATGTTGGACAACATCAAATGTGGACAGCACAATCACTCACGACAAGAAATAATCAACGAGTTCTTTTCTCCGGTGGAATGGGAGCAATGGGGTTTGCCTTGCCTGCTGCAATAGGAGCTTGTATGGCAACATCAAAAAGAACAGTTGTCATCGCCGGTGATGGCGGTATTCAGATGAATATTCAAGAACTTGAAGTAATCAAAAGAAGAAATTTGCCAATTAAGATTTTTGTTTTAAATAATAGAAATTTAGGAATGGTAAGACAATTTCAAGAGTTATATTTTGATAAAAAATACCTAGGGACTATCGATGATTATAGTGTTCCTAATTTAGTGGCAATTGCAAATGCTTATGGAATTAAATCAAAAAAAATTGATGACATGTCTATGTTAGAGAGTGAGTTAGAAATTATTTTTTCAAATAACGAACCAGAATTAATCAATGTAGAACTACCTATTCAAATGACAACGGTAGAGCCAAAACTGATTGTGAATAAACCTATTGAAGATATGCATCCTTTTATCTCCAAAGAAGAATTGCATTCGTTGATGATAGTAAAGCCATTGGAAGAGTAAGAATGAACATCTTTATAACAGGCTCAAATGGTTTTGTAGGCTCACATCTTAAAGAGTATTTGAGTAAAAATTATTCGCAATATATTTTATTTACCCCATCTAGCAAAGAGTTAGATTTGGCAGATGAAAATAAAGTAGATAAATATATTTTGTCAAATAAAATCGATATTATCATTCATCTTGCAAATCGTGGTGGCGGACGAGATACTATCGATATGAAAAATGTCACAGAGTACAATTTACGGATATTTTTCAACATCGCTAAACATGAAAAAAATGTAAAAAAAATCATCTCCTTTGGAAGTGGTGCAGAGTATGGCAAACATAAGCCTATTATAGATGTGAAAGAGGAAGATTATTTATTGTTTCAACCTTTGGATGA
>DISL01000075.1 GCA_002421845.1 Epsilonproteobacteria bacterium UBA6211
TTATCAAAACTGCATATTTACCTGACGTATATATGGCAGGAAGCGTTTATGTACAAGATGCTCTTGACGGTATCGGTTCAGGGCTTAAAAACTTCCTAAGTTACGGTGATTTTAGACTTGATGATACGGGCTTTTATAAATCAGCTCTACTTTTCCCGTCAGGTATGGTACTAAACGGTGATTTAAGTACACTTCACCCGTTTGATCAATCAAAAGTTGCAGAGGACGTTACACACGCTTGGTATGAAGCAAGTGGACCACAACACCCATTTGACGGTACTACAAATCCTAAATATACGGGACTAGAGAAAAAAGCAGACGGTTTTGCATACCTAAAAACCAATGAAAAATACTCATGGATTAAGTCACCTATTTATGATGACAACCGTGTAGAAGTTGGACCGTTAGCAAGAATGGTAGTCGGTGTTGCTGCAAAAGATGAGAGAATCACAAAATATGTAGTAAACTTCCTAACAAATCTAGGTAACAAACTAGGACTTGGTGGACCTGCACCTACAGGTGCATTATTTTCAACTATAGGAAGAACAGCTGCACGTGCTATAGAAACAGAGCTTATGGCTGACGTGATGCACGAATGGATAGATGAATTGATGGCAAATGCAGCATCAGGCGACCTTAACACTTGGACAAAATTTGATTTCAATACGGTAAGTAAAGATGCAAAAGGTTACGGTTTGGCTGAAGCTCCAAGGGGTGGACTAGGACACTGGGTAAAAATCAAAGACGGTAAAATAGAAAACTACCAAGCCGTAGTTCCTACCACATGGAATGCTGCACCAAGAGACCACAAAGACAGAATGGGTGCTTATGAAGCTGCATTGATAGGTACAAAACTATCAGATGTAAATCAACCTCTTGAAATTCTTAGAACTGTTCATAGTTTTGACCCATGTTTGGCTTGTGCGGTACATATCGTTGATACAAAAGGAAAAGAACTAAGCAGATTTAAAGTCGGCACAAATTGCAGCATATAAAGGGGTGCAAAATGGCTTATAATAAAATAAAAAGAATGACGACTTTTATGAGATTAAATCATTGGGTCGTAGCAATTTGTATGGTAGCGGCTGTTATTACGGGTCTGTATATAGCTCATCCATATTACCAAAGTATGATTTCGCAGGATTCTGCTCATACTTTCGTGATGGCATGGAATAGATGGATACACTTTATGGCTGCTATTATATTCGATGTTAGTAGTATCATAATAGCTTATTTGTATTTCTTTTCAAGATTTGAAAAACCGTACAAAAAGCTTATCCCTAACGGTAAGAATATAAAAGAGTTTTCAGAAGTGGTTATAAATCTTATTACCCTCAATAGAGTGAAAAGATTTGATTCAAGCCATAGCGATAGTTTTAATATAGTATTTTTTACGATATTTCACTTATTGTTACTTTGGATGCTTCTTACGGGACTTCAGCTATACGTTCACGGTCTAGCTTCAGGACAAAGTTCTATCGGTGCATGGTGGCCTTGGATGCTTCATCTTGCTACAGACTGGACGGTATGGGCGACAGGTGGAACATATATGGACGTAAGGATAGCTCACCATATGTCAATGTATGTTATAATCGTATGGGTAATGTTCCATATATATTACCAAATATGGAGAAGTATATTCTGGCAAGAGGGTGATATAAATATCGCTTTTGGCGGAACTAAATTTGTAAAAGAAGAGAAATAGGTTGTAGTCGGTAGGTTGTAGGTTGTAGTATTTTCTTACTACCATCTGCCATCTACCAACTGCCAACTAAAAAGGGAAAGGTATGCAAAAAACCACAGCCGTAGTCGGTGCGGGTACTATTATTTTTAGAGATGAAGGTGTTGGAGTTTATGCCCAAAGATACCTTGAGGAAAACTACAATTTCGGTGAAGATGTGACTTTGGTGGACGGTGGTGTTCTTGGCTTTCAGCTGATGACATATTATCAAGACTATGACAACGTAGTGATACTAGATACCATAAGTATGGAAGATGAAGCGGGTAGTATTTACAGCATACCGGCGGATGAGCTTCTAGGACTTGGAAGCTACAAACAAAATGCCCACGAGGTAGAGATAGTCGAAATGCTTGAAATTTGCTCACTACTAGATAAAATGGCAAATGTTCATGTTGTTGGGATAGTCCCTAAAGATATAGAGAGCGTTGATATAGGATTGACAAACGAGCTCAAAAATAAATTTGATGATTTTATACAAGCATCACTCAAACAACTAGATAGTATGGGTGTATCATATACAAAAAAAGAGACTTACACAAATCTTGAAGATATTATAAAACTTTATTCTCATGCACAATTACAAAGGTAAAATATGGCTATTATACAAACTATTAATTTCAAAAGTACAAACAACTATTTTGCAGGTTTTTTACAAGAACTTATACAACAATCTGGGATAAAAGGGGATGTTTCCTTTGGCAACCATAAGATAACTTTGACTCTTGATGATAGTGATTCTAGTGCATTAGAAGAGTTTTCAAAACTATGTAACAAATATCTACCCTACTCCCTTTTTATTGGTGATATAAATACATCTATGAGTGATTTTGAATTGACGATAGGTGATTTCAAAAGTGAAAACTACGATATAGCACTTTGCCCTAAATGTCTTGAAATGGTTACAAGACCGGATAGTCCACACTATCTAAGCGATACGGTAGTATGCAACCACTACTCAAACACTGGCAAAAGCATAGAAGACTATACCACATTTTCACCGCACTATAGCGAAGGGTGTAGCGTACTTCTTACAGATGCTTCAAAAGTAGATGAGTTGTTTATTATGACCGACGAAGAGAAAAAAGCACTCTTTAGCATAGAAAAACCATCTATCAAAGTAACCATCGCCGATGAAACTCTAAAAGAACTAACAGGCAAAAACTATATATGGATAAAATCTCCAAGCACAATAAAAAGCACACTCATAGCACTCAATGCAAAAGAGAGTGACGTATCGTATCTGTTTTTTCATGACAACTACCAAAATAAAGCGGTGGTGGTACAAAAAAATATTTTATTTTTACAAAATCATCTCAAACCGCTTGAAAACTTAGATACAAATCCTATAATCAATAAGTTTTCAAATATCAAAAAAGAAGCAGGATTTGAAGCAGGAACTATAGGGGCGGAGCTTAGCTATACAAACGGAATCTCGTTTATCCTAAGTGACGCAAAAGAGACAAAAGAGATTATAAAATTTAAAGAATTCGACCTTCAAGAGGTGATAAACGAACTCAAAAATGATACCAACAAATCACAACTTTTGGTAAACTTTGAAAAAAAATACTCCCATATCATAGAAAAACTTTTTGCTACACAAACCAATGATTTATTTGAAGCTATCGCTATTATACTAGAACTTAACGACTCATTTGAAAGCGTAAGCGATAAATCACTTGAATTTAGAGGAAACGGCGGAGTCAAAATGGATACCAACTTCACGGACGGCGGTATGGATTATAGTGCATTTTTAAGCACTATGATGAGCTTCAAACTAGCAGATACACCAAACGCATATCTTGCATATAGCGTATTTGAGTCACTAGCAGATATGATTATTTCTATCCTAAACCAACTAAAAACCAAGTTTAAAAACGAACATTTTATTATGATGGGTAATATGTTTGAAAACAGCGTAGTTTATAGCAGAATCTTAAGCAAATTTTCCCTAAGCAACCCATACTTTTCAAAAGAAATAGGGATAAATTAATCCTTATTTCTTAGCTTCTTCTACTCCCGAACAATCTTGATTTTATAATAATTTTTATGATAATATTATATGTAATTAATTATTTGAGTTTAATATCAAGGAATAAAGTATATGGATAAACAAAATAAATCAGATATGATTATCTATAATGATGGGGAACTTGAGCTTGATGTATCTGTTGAAAACGGCACGGTATGGCTCAATAGACAACAAATTTCAGAGCTATTTGATAGAGATGTGAAAACAATAGGAAAGCATATTGGCAATGTTTTTAGTGATGGGGAGCTAGAGCAATTCTCAACTGTCGCAAAATTTGCGACAGTTCAAAATGAGGGTGGAAGAGAAGTTACAAGAGAGATTGAATACTATAATTTAGATGTGATTATTTCAGTAGGCTATCGGGTAAAATCACAAAATGGTGTAAGATTTAGGCAGTGGGCAACAAATATACTTAAAAAATATATTGCTGATGGATATGTAATCAATGGTGAAAAGATAACAAATCAAAGATTTCAAGAACTTGAAAATGAAGTAGTACTTCTAAAATCAAAAGTTGAAAATATATCAAATGGACTTGAAAACACGACACTCAAACCAAAACAAGGGGTACTTTTCGATGGGCAAATTTATGATGCTTATGTTTTTATAAATGATTTGTTAAAAAGTGCAAAAAGTGAAGTAGTGCTGATAGACAACTATATAGATGAAACAGTTTTTACACTTTTTAGCAAATACCCAAATCTTAAAATCAAAATCTATACACAAATCATCTCAAAACAGTTACGACTAGATTTCCAAAAGTACAACGCTCAATATCAAAATATAGAACTTGCAGAGTTTAAAAAATCTCATGATAGATTTTTGATACTTGATGAGAAAGAGATTTATCATATCGGTGCAAGTCTTAAAGATTTAGGCAAAAAATGGTTCGCATTTTCACTCCTAGATTTGGATAGTTTTCAAGGTAGTTTTCTTGATAAAATAGTTTTCAGAAAATTTTAATGATTTATTCTTACGGAACACCAGATTTCTCACAGAGAGTACAAGCACAAGATCTGGTATTTCTTATTATAAATGAGCATTAAAAAAGCTTTCATCTTGAATCCAGAATACATCTGAATTGTCATTCCGTGCTTGACACGGAATCCAAAAAAGATACTGAATCAAGTTCAGCATGACAAATTAGATATCAGTATCACGAAAACTCGTCATTCCGTGCTTGACACGGAATCTCAAAGATATGCCATTGTATCATCTATTTTAAAATTATTTCTACTTTTTTACAAATTAAATCATTAATAGCTTTGTTAAAATGAGAAGTTTTCTTTCTCAAAATGGCGATATATTTAAAAGACTGGAACTTGTAAAAAAGATAACTTGCGATGAATCAACCCTCACACACCTAAGCAAAACCCATACCGATGTCAGTATTATTAAACTATTTGTCAAATTGAAATATAGTTAATAATGAAAACTGTATCCTAACGTTGGACTTGAAAACAAGGGTAAAACACCACTTGATTATTTCAACTTTCATTTTAGCTTTTTTGTTTCAAAAGTTTTAATTATCCACAGTGTACACTCGTTTTTCTTTCCAAGGTTTTGTTATCTTTAATCATCATCTTTAATAAATTGAGCAAGTTTACATTGATAGTTATACATATTATTATTATAATTATTTGCTTTTTCTATTCCTGTTAATGCTTTGTTTTTTTGTAAATTTGATAATTTAGGATAATAATGTGGTGATAATCCATCATGACATGTTTTACATATTGTAATTAAATTTTCCAGTTCGGTTATTCCACCAATTCCCCAAGGTATAATATGATGAACATGCAGTTCAACATCTACATAATCTGATGGTGAACGACCACATGATCTACAACGAAAATTATCTCTTGAAAGTATTTCCATCCTCAATTTTTTTGATGGGGCATGTTGCATTTTACTTTTTTCAACAGTGGCAAAACCAGAATGTGACGAATCTCTCATGCATTCTTTATTTTTAATTAAGTCAAATAAATGTTTTTCCGCAATAGATTTTTCAATCATAGCATGTCCCCCATATAAAAAAAATGAAAATAAATCATTTTCAGTATTTACAATTACACATGATTGTTCTAAGATATTTTCAAGATTATTTTTGACATCCATAGGATGTGTAAATAATCTTCCTTTTCTAATTTCTCTTTCAGGTTTTGTTTTAGTATATCCAGTCCATATAGTCTGTATTGAATGGGTTATAATACCTTCTTCATTTGCAGTTAACGTAATATGATAATATCCATCTGATTCAATTTCTTTTTGTGTACTTAATCGTATATATTCTTCTACATAATAATACATATAATTCCCATATTTAAAATTAAATTTGTCAATAAGATAACGTTTAAAGATAGCCAATAGATTTCCTCTAGGTAATTTATTGGCTACTCTGTTTTGTTGTGTATGTTTAAAATTTTAATGTATCAAACATACCTTTTTCTTTGTTTAAATATTTTTCTAATAATGTATCGTCTTTCAAAACTTTTAACATTGCATTATGTATTTCTGCAGGTTCATTTTCTAAATTATTTTCTTTCATTGTATTGATATATTTCATAACTGTTTTATGTATTACAGGGTCATAGTCTAATGCTTCTACTTGGTTAGTGTAGCACTGGTCTTGTTTACAAGAATCAGCATCTTTTGCTAAGAATGCTCTACATTTATAGGGTCTATAATTGTAAATACTACATGCTCCATTCACTAAAAAAGCACATGTTATATGTTGATTTCCATATTCATTTAAGGTTTTATTTAAAGCTTTTAAATTATTCTCTTCAAGCTTTAAAATAATTTCTTGTAATTTTTCAGAAGAAATATTTTGTTTTATTTTTTCAGCAATATAAAATGCTTCTGTTGGTAAAACTTCTATTCTAATTGTTTTACAACAAGTATCACATCCAGAATGACATGCAACATTAATATTATTTCTTGTTACAAATCTTATTATTGTTTCCTCTGAATGTTTATATAGTGAATCTGTTATTTTGTTAATATCTTGAATTGATTTTATAGATAATGCCATAATGTTCCTTTTTTATACAATATTTTTCTCCAATGATTTGTTATGATATTATTCTTGATTACCATCCATAAACTCTTTGTATGACTTGAATACAACATAATAAACTGAAACAGAGATACCTGCAATAAAAAGTATAGTGGATAAAATAGAAAAAACAAAAATTAATACTAGAATACTAGCTACAAAACTCCAAATAGAAATACCAAAAAGTTTACTATATTTTGATTCATTCAACCATTTAATATATTCTCTACCATTTGTTGTGTCTTTATGTGAAGCAATAATAAAAGTACTAGTTGCATTAGAAACTAAACTAACAGTAAATAAAAAAATACATACTTGGACAAAAAAATTATCAATTAGGAAATTACTTCCTGAACCAATTAAAGCTAGAAAAAAACTCATAGATATTGCTGTTGATACACTATACACTAACAATTGATGTTCAGTAAAACTTTTATTTGATAACTTTTTATGTTTCAGTTCTTCTTCTGTCATTTTAGTGTCCTTATCATAACGTTTGAACTGAGCAATCAAGAATCCGCTTAATGATTTTTGATTGGCTCCTCTGATTTATTAGCTTTTTTTAGGCAATGTCTTTACCACTAGCATAACGCTGTATAAATTCAAGACCAGTATCGGTCACCCAATATGTAAAAGTCATTGGGAAATTCTTTTCAAATCCATTGCTTCCTTGAACAAGTAAACCCATTCCTTCAACTTTCTTGTCTTCGAAAAAACCATCTTTTACGGCATTAGCGACAAGGAGGTCACCAGCTGCACCAAGTACAAAAACACGTTCTCCAGATTTTGCTAGAACTTCAAAGAGTCTACGTTCAAACTCACCATATCTATTATTCAAAATACCAAGATTTTGTTTATACATTTTTACAGAGAGTCGGTCTATTTCTTTTTTTTGATCAAATCGCGTGTGGCAATTTGGGCACAAAGCTATTAAATTCTCAAAAGAGTTATCTTGAGTTTCTGCCCAAGGAACTATATGTGCAATTTCTGTTGTTGTTGCACGGCACGTTGAAATAGCACATCGATGCCCTGCTTCGACAAGCACAGCACGTTTTATTGATGCGGGGATAGTGTCTCGACTCATATATATACTTTCCTTTTCAATAACTAACTATTTATTAGTTGTACATTGTATATAAACTACCCTTAAAATTACTTAATATCTTATCATTTAAAATGTTATGATATTAAATATAGCATAACTCCTAAAGTACACCATTTTAAGATGAAAATATTACATATTGCAATATTATTCATAAAAAATCTGATTTTTCTATACAATTCTTAGGTTAGATTATTAGGATATATTCTTAATAACTTATCAAAATGTTAAATATATTTGGTATCCAAAAACAGATACTTATAGTATTGACTTTCGTATGAGTTATTCGCTATACTATTAGTATCTAAAAACAAATACCAAAAAGGATTTATTATGAGTTCACCTTTCCCGTATGATAGACTTCCAACACAAGATGAATTTTTTGGAAGAGTAGCTGAGTTTGAAAAGCTATCTCAAACAGTAAAATATTCAAACAATCTTCTTATCTATTCAAAAAGAAGAATGGGAAAAAGCTCTTTGATAAAAACATTTTTTGAACAAAATAGCAAAGAATATTTGACTATTTATGTGGATATATTTGATATTACTTCCAAAGAAGATTTTGCACACAAGCTTCTCAAAGCCCTTGCCAATGCAGGTAAATTTGACCTCAAAACAACTATCAAAAATCTAACTTCACTTTTCAAAAGGGTAAGAGTAGAGCCAACCATAGATACGAATACTTTGGAATATTCTATCAAGCCAATCATAGCGACACTTTCGTTTGAAGAAATGATGGAGGATTTTTTTCATTCTTTAAATGAACTATCCAAAACAAATAAAATTATAGTTGCCATAGATGAATTTCAACAAATTGCTAGTATTACAGATGTAAAACTAGATGCGATGATGAGAACATATATACAAGAAAGACAAAATATATCATATGTATTTTTGGGTTCAAAAAGACATCTTTTAACTTCTCTTTTTGAGTACAAATCACCTTTATATGAACTTGCGACTCCTATGCTTTTGGAGCCTTTAGACATAGATGCTATTTATGAATACTCAAAAAAACATCTTAAAGTATCTTATGACATAGTAGAGTATATCTATGCCATAAGTGATGGGGAAACGAAAATGATACAAAATATCTTACATCTTATGTACCTACAAAAAGAAAAAGAGATTTCAAAAAATATGGTTGATGATGCCCTACAAGAGATAATAAATAGCAAAGATGGAAGTTACAAATTGCTTTTTGATACGCTAGGGAACAATCAAAAAATAGCCCTTAAGATTGTAGGTATCTACAAAAAAGGCTTTTTTGCAAATACCATATTGCAAGAATACAATATCAAAAAACAAACCCTACAATCTTCAGTTGATGCCCTTTTTGCCAAAGAACTCATTGATAAAGAAGATGATAGATATTTTATTCCTGATAGAACTTTTGAGCTTTGGGTTGAGAGACTGTAGGGAGTCAGAAGTACACAAAAGCAATATTAGCTTTAAGTCACAATAGATAATATATTAGCTATAATAAACAAAATAAACACTTAAGAGCTAATATGTTATCTATAAATATTTCAACACCATTTTCTATAATGAATCAACTAAAAGATAAATACAAGCAACGCAGACTTGCTTTGGACTTAACTCAAGAGGGGTTGAGTAGTAAAAGTGGGGTAAGTCTAGGGAGTATCAAGAGATTTGAATCTACTGGACATATTTCACTTGATTCTCTTTTAAAAATCTCTTTGGTGCTTGATTGTTTGGATGATTTTCAGCTTATTGCAAATCCAAAACAAAAACCAATATTTTCGCTAGATGATATTTTAAAACCAGATAAAAAACAAGTCAAAAAAAGAGGGAGTATCAAATGAGTACAAAAAGTGTAAATGTTTACTTCAATACTATATCTACTAAGCTTTTAGTAGGTAAGCTTGTTTATAAAGATAAAACTATATATTTTGAGTATGATAAAAGTTTTTTACAAAAGGGGATTGAACTATCACCTTATAAATTACCTCTAAAATCTGGAGTACATATCTGTGATGATAGAGTTTTTGATGGATTATTTGGGGTTTTTGCCGATAGCTTACCAGATGGTTGGGGGAAATTGCTAATAGATAGACACTTGATGTCACAAGGTGTTAATTTTTATGATATTACGCCACTTGATAGATTGATGCTTATAGGTCATTTTGGAGTAGGAGCGTTGAGCTATGAGCCTATACAAGAAACCATGTTTCCACCCCATCAACAAATCATTCTTGATACTTTGGCACAATCATCCCAAGAGATTCTAAAAGGGACAAGTGCTTCAATGATAGATACACTTATAGCAATAGGTGGCTCAAGTGCAGGTGCAAGACCAAAAGCCATGATACAACTCAATTCAAATCTTGATATTATACACGGAGCACAAAAACTTCAAGAAGGCTACGAACACTATATGGTCAAATTCCCAAGCATAACAGACCACACCCAAATAGGAAAATTAGAATATGTTTACTCTCAAATGGCAAAAGATTCAGGTATTGATATATGTGATACAAAGTTGCTTCATGGTGAAAAGAACTCATATTTTGCAATAAAAAGATTTGATAGAATTAATGATGAAAGGGTACATATACACTCTGTCGCAGGGCTTGTACATAGTGACTTTAGAGTTCCTAGCCTAGATTATGATGATTTGCTTACTTTGACTCTAAATCTAACAAAAGATACAAATGAGCAACTGAAGATGTTTAAACTCTGTGTTTTCAACCTACTCACTCACAATAGAGATGACCATGCCAAAAACTTTTCTTTTATATTAGATAACTCATATAATTGGAAACTAAGCCCAGCTTATGACTTGACATTTTCTTTTGGACCTGGTGGTGAACATAGCACTACTTATCTTGGGGTTGGAAAAAATCCATCAATCAAAGAACTAGAAAAATTAGCACATAAACACTCCATTAAAAATGCTAATCAAATCATAGATGAAATCAAAAGTGTAGTATCAAATTTCAAAAACTATGCAAATAATATAAATATGCCAAAAGATTTATCAGATGAAGTATTTAAAAGCTTTATTATATGAGTTATAAAAAAAAGACGCCAAAAAGCACCCAAATAAAGTATATAATAAGAGATTTGTAGGGGATTCTAGGCGGAGTTTAAACTAAATTAATGAGTTTACAAGTAGTAAATGACGAAAATTTAGATTAAATTCCAACGAAGAAAGTTCAAAAAGAATTATGCTACTATTATTTGTAACGGTGAGTAATACGACCTTTATCTAGCGAATACGGAGTAATCTCAACCTTTACTTTATCACCCGGTAGTATTTTGATATAATTCATTCTCATTTTACCGGATATATGACATAGTACTATGTGACCGTTATCAAGTCCTACTCTAAACATAGCATTTGGAAGAGCCTCTTTTACAACTCCGTCAATTACTATTACATCATCTTTTGCCATTTTAATTTATTCCTTTATCGATATTAAATTTTTGTTAAAATTTGTGCTTTACCGTTTACGATTGCAACCGTATGTTCATAGTGACTAGTTCTTAGACCATCACTAGATACAACAGACCATTTATCTTCTAAAATTACAGGTTCACCCTCTTTTTGACATATCATAGGTTCGATACAAAAAACCATACCGTTTTTTATTTTAGGACCTTGTTTTGGGTTCGGTGATTCCAAATAATTTGGAACTTCAGGGTCACAATGTGGCTCTCTACCTATCCCATGACCGCAAAATCTAACCAAAGGTACATATCCACGACCTTTGATAAATCTCTCTATCAAATAAGATAACTCTTTAAATCTCATACCCTCTTTTATAACATCAATAGCATACATCAGAGCGTCATAAGAACAATCAATAAGCTTTTGATCTTCAGAAGATATTTTACCAATAGGCATAGTTATAGCAGCATCACCGTACCAACCGTCTATCTCACTACCTATATCTATTCCTAAAATATCTCCGTCTTTTAAAACGGTGTTATTTGGAATACCGTGAATAACAACCTCATTGAGTGATGTACAAATAGCATTTGGAAATCCATATAAACCTTTAAATGCAGGTCTTGCACCTAAGCTTAATAGATAATCCTCACCCATTTTGTCAACATCAAGAAGTGTCATACCTGCTTTTACGTTTGATTTTAAATAATCCAAAGTCTTCGCCACTGCAAGACCTGCAGTGTGAAGCTTTTGTATGTCGCTAGACTTTCTAATAGGAATAGCCAAGATTATAACCTTGTAGCACTTAATGTGTCATATTTATTCATATACTGTTGAGCTTCTATTTTTCTCATAGTATCGATGGCAACTTGTACTACGATAAGTACGGCAACACCACCAAAATAAAATGGAACACCCATAGCTTTTACTATCAAATAAGGAACCGTAGAAACAAGACCCATATAAATAGCACCCGTAAAAGTCAATCTACTTGCAACTTCATTTAAGAACGATGCAGTACTTTCACCAGGTCTTACACCAGGGATAAATCCACCTTGACGTTTCAAGTTTTCAGATATATCTTTTGCGTTAAAAGTAATTGAAGCATAGAAAAATGCAAAAAAGACCACAAAGAAAAACATCAATACATTAAACATATAACCGTTTGGATTCAATAAATCCGCTATCATAACTATATATTCGTTTTGACTACTTTGTAAAACAGTAGCAGGGAACATCAATATAGCACTTGCAAAAATAGCAGGAATTACACCGCTTAGGTTTACTTTGATTGGAATATAGTTCATAATTCTTTTGTGTTGGTTTTGCATAACAACTTTTCTTGAATATGAAACAGGTACTCTTCTCTCACCCAATTCAACATAGATAATAACACCTACGGTTGCAAGGATAATTAAAAGAATTCCGATAACTACAAAGAAACTCATTTGACCGTTGTTTACAAGCTCTACAGTTCCACCTATTGCACTAGGAATAGCCGAAACGATACCTGCAAAAATAATCAAACTGATACCGTTACCGATACCTTTTTGTGTTATTTGCTCACCAATCCACATCAATAACATAGTACCGCCAAGCATTGAAATAGATGCTATCATAACAAACGTACCCATATCTATACTTATCGCACTAGCTCCATTGCTTCCTGTTAGAGAATTTAATCCCATAGAAACACCAACAGCCTGAACTAAAGTGATAAAAATAGTAGTATATCTGATTATTTGCATATATTTTTGCATTCCGTCACGCTCTTTTTTAAGTTTACCTAGAGCCGGGAAAGTTGCAGCAAGAAGTTCCATGATAATAGATGCCGTAATATAAGGCATAATACCTAGTGATATAATACTTAGTCTTTCAACAGCATTACCACTGAACATATTAATAAGTCCTAGAGCATTTTGAGCATTTGAGTCAAAAAACTCTTTTACTACATCAATGTTAACGCCAGGCACTGGCACGTATGCCAACAGCCTGTACATCAAAATAAAACCTAGTGTTATGAGAATTTTATTTACTAAAGTATTACTCATAATTAGTTTCCAGAAGTAGTTATATTTTCGTCTTTTATTTTACTCACTAAATTTTTTGCGTTTTTTCCGATTAACTTAACTCTTGTTACAGACTTAGAAAGTTTGTAAACAGAAGCTATACTAGCTATAGTAATCTCTTCTAAAGAAGCGATTGAAGCTATTTTGTCAACATTTAAACTAAGAGGTTTTTCTACTCTTGAAGTAAAACCAACTTTTGGAAGTCTTCTATGGATTGGTTGTTGCCCACCCTCGAAACCTCTTTTTTCGTTGTATCCGCCTCTAGCTCTTTGACCTTTGTGACCTTTACCGGCAGTTTTACCTGTACCGCTTCCTTGACCACGACCGATTCTTTTTCTGTTTTTAGTACTTCCAACAGCTGGTTGTAAATTTTCTAACATTGCTTACCCCTTTATCTTAGCCAAAGCTTCAACTGTAGCTTGAACTAGATTGTTTGGATTGTTTGAACCAAGTGATTTAGCAATAATATCTTTTACACCTGCAAGCTCAAGAACAGGTCTTGCCGCACCACCTGCGATAAGTCCCGTACCCTCTGATGCCGGTTTCAAAAGAATTTTACTAGAGTTATACTTGTGCTCTATATCGTGAGCAATAGTAGTACCTTTGATTGAAACTTTTACTAAGCTTTTGAAAGCGTCATCTAATGCTTTTTTAATAGCATCAGGAACCTCTTTTGCTTTTCCTGTTCCGTATCCAACTGTACCGTTTTTGTCACCAACTACAACTAAAGCCGTAAATCTGAATCTTCTTCCACCTTTTACAACTTTTGTTACTCTTCCAATCTTTACGATTGCTTCTTGAAAATCTTCTCTATTTACTACTGCCATCGCTTAACCTTATAGTTTGATTCCGTTTTCTCTTAGTGCATCAGCAAACGCTGCAACTACACCATGATAAACATAGCCGTTTCTATCATATACAACATCAGTTATATTTTTCTCTTTTAGCATATCGGCAAATTTAGCAGCTAAAGCTACTGCACCATCTTTATTAGATCTTAAATCTAATGTTTTACTATTTAGTCCAGCCAATGTAATACCTGCAACATCATCTATCGCTTGTACATTGATGTATCTATTTGATTTGAAAATAGATACTCTAGGCTTATTAGCAGTTCCGTTGATTTTCGATCTAACTTTTAATTTTCTTTTTGCTCTTAGCAAATTTTTCTTTGCTATTTCTTTTGCTCTACTCATCACTCACACCTTATTTTTTAGAAGTTTTTCCGGCTTTTCTGATGATTGTTTCATCAACATACTTCACACCTTTACCTTTATAAGGCTCCGGTGGTCTATAACCTCTAACTATAGCTGAAACTTGTCCAACTTGTCCTTTATCACTTCCTGTAATAGTAATAATGTTTTTCTCTACAGAAATAGAAATACCTTTTGGTATCTCAAATTTAATAGGATGTGAAAAACCTAATGCCATTTCTAATACATCACCGTTTACAGCTGCTTTGTAACCAACACCGTTGATTTCAAGTCTTTTTGTAAAACCTGTGCTGAAACCTGTAATTGCATTGTTTGCTAATGCTCTATAAGTTCCCCAGAAAGCTTTGTTTTCAGCTTCGTTACCTATTGGAGCAAGAACTAATGCACCGTCTTTAACTTCAGCTATTACTCTGTTTTTTGTATCAATTTGTGTAGCATTATTACCTTTTTTTACAGTAATAACGCCGTCATTTACACTTACTTCTATACCACTTGGTATTGTTATAGGTTGTTTTCCGATTCTTGACATATTTCACCTCTTACCAAATAGTACAAAGTACTTCGCCGCCAACTTTAGCTTTATAAGCTTCATCATTGCTTATTACACCTTTGTTTGTGCTTACTACTATTGTACCGTAACCGTTTTTGAAGCTTTTTAGTTCAGTATAACCTTTGTAAACTCTTCTACCCGGTTTTGAAACTCTTACTACTTCATTGATAACAGTTTTACCGCTATCATCATATTTTAAAACTACACTAATCGTTTTTTTATTGTTGTCACCTTCAACAACTTTGAAACTGTCAATGTATCCTTTTGCTTGTAATACATTAAGTACAGCTTCAACCGTGTTAGAATGAAGCAATGTAGTTACATCTAATCTTCTTAAAGATGCATTTCTTATTCTTGTTAACGCATCTGCAATCATATCGTTTATCATAACTATCTCCTACCAGCTTGCTTTTCTAACACCAGGAAGTAATCCCTCGTTAGCCATTTTTCTTAAACATACTCTACAAAGTCCGAAATCTCTATATACAGATTTTGGTCTTCCACAAACAGAACATCTTGTATATGCTCTTACCGCAAACTTAGGCTTTCTTTGAGCCTTTGCTATCATAGACTTTTTAGCCATTATTCTCTTCCTTTAGTAAATGGAATACCCATAAGCTCTAACAATCTAAAAGCCTCTGAGTCATTTTGTGCTGTAGTAGCTATAGAAATGTTCATACCATGTGTTACTATAATATTATCATATACAACTTCCGGGAACATTAACTGCTCATTTAGACCAAAGTTATAGTTACCTCTACCATCAAAACCATTTCTATTAAGTCCTCTAAAGTCCTTAACTCTTGGTAATGCTACAGAAATTAGTTTGTCTAAAAATACATACATTTGCTCACTTCTTAAAGTAACTTTGATACCTACTGGCATACCTTCTCTTACTTTAAAACCTGCAACAGATTTTTTAGCTATAATAACTTGAGCTTTTTGACCAGCTATCAAAGAGATAGTGTCAGCCATATTTTGCATCAATTTATTATCTTTCATAGCTTGACCTGCACCAACAGAAATTACTACTTTTTCTATTTTTGGTGTAAGCATTGTATTTTTTGGGAACTCAGCTTCAAGAGCAGGTTTTACAACAGTTTTATATTTTTCAAAAAGTCTTGCTGCCATAATTATGCTCCTTCTACTTTAGATACGTTAGAAATGTCGATTGGCATCTCTTTGTTTATAAATCCACCGTTTGGATTTTTTTCTTGATCAGGTTTAACAGCTTTTTTAGCTACTTTACAATCTTTCACAAGAACTGCATTTTGTTTAGGTAGAACTTTGATAACTTCCCCAGTTTTACCTTTGTCATCTCCAGCGATTATTTTTACAGTATCGCCTTTTTTAATTTTTAATTTAACAGCCATTATAATACCTCCGGAGCAAGTGATACGATTTTCATAAAGTTTGCATATCTAACTTCTCTTGCTACTGGTCCAAATATACGAGTTCCAACTGGCTCTCTTTTTGCATCAAGGATAACCGCAGCATTGTCATCGAATCTGATTAAAGAACCATTATCTCTTTGAACTTCTTTGTGAGTTCTAACAACAACAGCTTTTACCACTTGACCTTTTTTAATTTTACCATTTGGGATAGCTTTTTTAACTGATGCAACAATAACATCACCAACACTTGCATATCTTCTTTTACTTCCGCCTAATACTTTGATGCACATGATTTCTTTAGCACCAGAGTTATCAGCTACGTTTAATCTTGTAAAACTTTGTATCATTATTCAACTCCTCTTGCAAGGATAGCTTTTAATCTGTAAGATTTAGTTTTAGACATTGGTCTGCATTCTAAAGCAGATACAGTATCACCAACCTTTACTTCATTTCTTTCATCATGTACAAGATATTTTTTAAACTTTTTAACAGTTTTGTGATATTTAGGATGTAAAACACTTCTTGTTACTAAAACTGAAACTGTTTTATCACCGCTTTTCTTTACCACTACACCTTGAATCTCTCTTTTATGTGTATTCATGAGTTGATCCTTATGCTTTAACTGCAGTGATAGCAGTTTGAATTCTAGCGATATCTTTTTTTACATCTCTAAGTTCGCTAGTGTTTGTTAGTTGCATAGTTTTTAACTTAGCTTTAAGTTCGAACAACAACACCTTTTTCTCTTTTAACATAGCTTCTAATTCATTTAAGCTTTTATCTTTAATATCAATATATTTCATTTTCACTATCCACTGTTACGATTTTTGTTTTAAATGGTAATTTATGCATAGCTAGAGTTAAAGCTTCTCTTGCTAACTCATCATCTACACCAGCCATTTCAAAGCAAATTCTACCAGGCTTGATATTCATAACCCATTTATCAACACTACCTTTACCTTTACCCATCCTAGTTTCTAGTGGTTTAGCAGTAAGTGGTTTGTCTGGGAATACCATAATCCAAACTTTACCTTGTCTCTTAACTCTTCTAGTCATTGCAATCCTTGCAGCTTCGATTTGTCTTGAGTCAATTCTTCCGTGTTCAACAGCTTTGATACCGATAGTTCCGAATGCTAAAGAGTTACCACTTGTAGCTTCGCCTCTATTTCTACCTTTCATCTGTTTTCTGTATTTAGTTCTTTTTGGCATTAACATGATTATTTACCTCTTCTTTTCGTAGTAGGTTTTCTCTTCTTATTAGCCGGAGTATTTGTTTGTTCTCTTTCTGGTTGGATACCTTTTGCAAGTACTTCACCTTTGAATATCCAAACTTTAACACCTATACAACCGTAAGTTGTATGAGCTTCAGCAAAACCATAATCAATTTTAGCTCTTAAAGTATGCAATGGAACTCTACCTTCTAGATACCATTCAGTTCTAGCCATTTCAGCTCCGCCAAGTCTTCCTGCAACAGAAACTTTTATACCTTTAGCACCAGATTTTAGAGCATTTTGCATAACTCTTTTCATAGCTCTTCTGAAAGCTACCCTTCTTTCTAATTGTTGAGCAACGTTTTCAGCAGCTAACTGAGCAGAAATTTGAGGTTTTCTTTCTTCTTTGATGTTAACCGTAATTTCTTTCCCTATTAATTTAGATAAAGAATCTTTTAGTTTTTCAACATCAGCACCTTTTTTACCTATGATAATACCAGGTCTAGCAGCAACTACTGTTACTCTAACTTTTTTTGCTGTTCTTTCAATTAATGTTTGAGAAACACCGGCATAATAAAGCTCTTTTTTAACGAACTTTCTTATTTTGTGGTCTTCAGCAATGTTTTCCGGCATTTTGCTATAAGTTGGAAACCATCTTGATTCCCAGTTTCTGTTTATTCCAAGTCTTATTCCTATTGGACTAACTTTTTGACCCATTACTTCTCTCCTTTAACTGGTGCTACTTCAACAATAATGTGAGAAGTAGGTTTTAGTTTTGGTGTTGCTCTTCCTCTTGCTCTTGGCATAAATCTTTTTAGCATAGAAGCTTTATCAACTCTACAACTTGTGATTACAGCTTCGTTAGCTTCTAAACCTGCATTTGCAACAGCAGAAGCGATTACTTTAGAAATAATCCCGGCAGCTTTGTTCGGAGTAAATTGTAAACTTGCTATTGCAAGTTCTGCATTCATACCTTGAACTTCTCTTGCAACAAGTCTAGCTTTAATAGGAGAAAGTCTTATAAATTTTAATACTGCTCTACTCATATTATCCTACCTTCTTTTGCACAGTACCTTTGTGCCCTTTAAATAATCTAGTTGGTGCGAACTCACCTAGTTTATAACCAACGTGATTTTCCGTAATATTCACAGGTACGAATACTTTACCGTTATGAACGTTAAAAGTTAATCCTATCATTTCTGGTAAAATAGTACTTCTTCTTGACCAAGTTTTAATTGGTTTTTTATCGCCACTAGCTTGTGCAGCTAGAACTTTTTTCATTAAATGTCCATCTACAAATGGACCTTTTTTTACTGATCTTGCCATATAACTACCCTACTTCTTTCTTCTTGAAATGATAAGCTTATCACTAGCTTTTTTCTTTCTAGTTTTATAACCTTTTGTCGGCATACCCCATGGAGTTACAGGATGTCCTGAAGAACCGGTTTTACCTTCACCACCACCGTGTGGGTGATCCACTGGGTTCATTGCAGCTCCCCTTGTTTGAGGTCTGATACCCATATGTCTTGCACGTCCAGCTTTACCAACAACCATATTGATATAGTCTTCATTACCAACTACACCTACAGTCGCCATACAAACACCAAGGATTTTTCTCATTTCACCACTTGGAAGTCTTACGATAACATATTTATCTTCTCTACCCATAACTTGAGCATACCCACCGGCACTTCTTGCTATTTGAGCACCTTTTCCAGGTTTAAGTTCAATATTGTGTACGTTTGTACCTACAGGGATACTGATAAGTTGCATTGCGTTACCAGGCTTGATATCAAGTCCACTAACAGCTGATGATACAACATCACCAACATTCAAACCTTTTGGTTGAATAATATATCTTTTGTCACCGTCAACATAGTTAACTAAACAAATTCTACAGTTTCTGTATGGATCGTACTCAACAGTAGCAACTGTTCCAGGGATTCCGAATTTATTTCTTTTGAAATCTATAATTCTATATAGTTTTTTAGCACCTGCTTCTTTATGTCTGCTTGTGATTCTTCCATAACTATTTCTACCAGCTGCCGCTTTAACTCTTACAAGAAGAGATCTAACTGTTGGTTTTGAAGTAATATCTGAAGTCTCTAATACACTCATAAATCTTCTAGCCGGTGTAATAGGTCTAAATTTTTTAATAGCCATCATTTACCCCTTAAGCCGATAGGTTCGCGATTGCCGCGCCCTCAGGAAGTGTTACGTAGAACTTTTTGAAATCAGCTCTTTTGCCAACTCTTCCTCTGAATCTTTTTACTTTACCTTCTTGTCTTAAAGAATTAACTTTTGAAGGAGTTACACCAAAATACTCTTTAAATACTTCTTTTAAACCGTTTTTTGTCATTTTTGGTGAAGTTTGAACAACTATTACACCATTTTCTTGAAGCTCTATAGTTTTTTCTGTATAGAGGATTGATTTGATATCTGTAATATCTGCCATATTATTTCTCCCCTGTTAAACTATCAAATACTGCTTTTTCCATCAATACAGAGTGGAATACAGACATCCAATAAGCGTTTAATTCTTGTTTTTCTACTACATAACAATTTGGAACGTTTCTAAATGCTAAGTAAGTTTTTTCATCTAACAAATCAACTACTACCAAAGTACTTCTTTGATTTAATTTATTGATAACTGAAACTGCATCTTTTGTTTTACCTGATTCAATACTAACTGAATCAACAACAAATAAACTACCTTTTTGAGCATGAGCGTTAAGAGCAAATCTTAAAGCTAAACCTTTTTGTTTTTTGTTTATCTTTTGATTGTAATTTCTCTCTTTTGGTCCAAATATAGTACCACCGCCTACGAATAGAGGAGATCTCATAGAACCCCATCTAGCACCACCGCTACCTTTTTGAGCTTTAGGTTTTTTACCACCNNGCTCTTGTTTTAGCTCTTGCAGTATTAGATCTTAATGATGCAAGATATGATTTAACATACAAATATAAGTTGTGAGAGTTTATTGTCTCATAACTTGCAGGAAGTTCTGTGTTCCCGTTTGTTTCGAATTTTTCGTTTAATAATACTGCTTTACTCATTTAGCAATCCTTACTTTTCCTAATGCACCGTTAGGGCCACTTACTGAACCTTTTAGTACTAATATACCACTTGCTGAATCAAAAGATACAACTTCGTTTGATACTGTTACGTTTTCAAATCCGTATTGTCCTGGCATTTTTTTACCTGGTTGAACACGACCAGGCCATTCTCTGTTACCTATAGAACCAGTTCTTCTGTGGAATCTATGCCCGTGAGCACCAGGACCACCACTAAAGTTCCATCTTTTCATAACACCAGTAAAACCTCTACCTTTTGTTCTAAAAGTAGCTTTTACAACAGCACCTTCTGCTAATGCAGATGTATCAACATCTCCAGCTTCTGTGTTTGAAGTTTTTAACGTAGCAAATCTGTTAAATTCTTTGCTTAAGTTATATTTTTTTTGTTGACCTTCGATAGGCTTGTTTGTTCTCTTACCTTTGCTATATGCAACTAAAGCTTTTCCGTTTTCTAAAACTTCACAAACTTTAGAATCCACAAGCTTTAAAAGTGTAACAGGAACACTTGNNGACCCATTGATCTAACTTCTACATCAACTTCTGGAGCAAGATCAAGTTTCATTAAAGAATCAACAGTATCTGGAGTAGCTGAAACGATATCAATCATTCTAGCATGTACTCTGATTTCAAACTGCTCTCTACTATCTTTGTTGATATGTGGAGATCTAAGCACAGTATATCTTCTTATTTTTGTTGGCAAAGGAATAGGACCTACCAACTCTGCACCTGTTCTTTTAACAGCTTCTACGATAGAAGCAACTGAACGATCAAGAACTCTATGATCGTATGCCTTTAATTTCAATCTAATTTTTTCCATTTTTACCTCTCAAAGAACTCATCAGGTTCATTGTAATTGACTGCCAAAAACAAGACCTGACATAAAATATGGACGCGGATTATATCTAAAAATATAGGAAATGTCAATAGATTGGGTTAGTTTGAAGAGAAAAAAAGAATTTTGTTTCCTTGTGACAAGGAAACCTACTCTTTAATGTCAAATTCTTTTTTCATATTATTTATAAGTTGTTCTATTTTATCTTTATCATGTTTGTTAGTATTTTGCTCCAACAATTTATTTAAATTTGGGTGGAATTTTTCTAAAAACTGCAATATATAGTTACCTTTTTTGTAAGGATTGTTTATTTGTGATTCATGGTCTATCAAAACTTCAACAAATTCATGGTATCCCAAAAATGCAGCATAATTTATAGGCAAGACACCGAATTTATCAGGTTGATTGAGAAGCTTTTTATTATAAGAATAGATAAGTTTAAATATTTTAATACGATTTTTCCATATTGTATTATGGATATGATTTCTTCCTCGATTATCTATGGCGTTTAAATCAGCTTTTGCATTGATAAGTATTTTAATAGTTTGTTCATCATTGTCCAATATTGCTTTATGCAACACTACACCACCGTAATTATCTCTAGCATTTATATCTACCCCTAAACTTATTATGTTTTTTAAAGTATTAAAATAAGCTTTTTTCTCAGACTCTTTCATAGGGTCTTTGTGGGTAGCTAGAAATTTATATATGACATTTAAACCGTCATGGCTAAGCTGATTTATATCTGCACCGTATTTTATAAGAAGTCTTACAAGTTCTACGTTATCAAGCATCAAAGCATCAAAAAAGTATGGGTCGTTTTTGGAATTTAACTTACGAAGATTTACTTCCGAATTATAAAGTATCTCTTTTAATACGCTTTGATAATCACCATCTTCTACTATCTCTTTTCTCTCATCTCTACTTAAGTGAATCATATTTTTTAGATACAAGTCTGCATTAATCAGTTTTTCTATAATAGTTTGATTCCGTGAATCTTCTATATTTACATCGGCACCGAAATCAAGAAGCATTATAAGTTCTTGCAAATAATCCTTACCCATCATAGCTATAATAGATACGGTTGTTTTTCTATCTTCCGTCATATGATTTGCATCTACGTCATTTTTAAGTAAAAATTTCATTAGTTGAACATTTCTACCTCTTGCAGCCATAGTAAGAAGGTTATCGCCTTTTAAGTTCCACATTGAGGTATTTACTTTTTTGTCCAATAATATATCTATAAGCTCATACAAAATCTTAATACGATGAGCATCTTTACCATCAGCAAAAAGTTTATTCAAATGACTTACTATTTTAAAAATAAGTGTGTTACCCTTTGTATCTTTTTGTTCCAAATCAAAGCCAAGCTCAAGCAAATACTCAAAATAATCTATTGACAAGCTTTTTGACTTTATAAAATAAAACAGTACGTTCTTGCCGTTATTATCCAAAGCTTTTAAATCAAGCCCTTTATTTATCAAAGTTGTTAATATCTCTTTATTGCTATAAACTTGTTCTACAAATAAAAGTGTTTTACCGTCTATATCTTTTTGGTTAATATTGATACTCTCTATTTTAAGTAATTCAATAATTATTCTTATATTAGCGTTTTGAGCAGCATAGAAGAATATATTTTGACCTTTTAAATCAAGTAAATCTAACTCTTTGGTAATATCTTTTAAAAGGAAGAAACACTCTTCTTTATCGGCAAATACAGCTTCTCCAAGGGCATTACGTCCATAATTATTCAAAACTGCCGTATTTGCACCTAAAGAGATTAGTTTTTTTAGAGCCTCTACGCTACCGCTCGTTGCGGCTATCATCAAAGGGGTAAAGCCGTTATTATCTACGGCATTAATATTTAATTTTTTCTTCACCAACCATGATATACCCTCTACTTTATTTTGATTACTTAACTGNNCCATCTTGTGTTTTTTGATTTATATCAATGCTTGATAACATAGCATTGGCTTTTACCTCATCGAAATCATCTTTTTTGAGTTCTGCCAACAAGTCTTGTAAAGTTGCTTTTTTGAATATTCCAAGCATTAGATTATAAACCTTAATTAAAAATTATTTTTTCATATAGAGGAATTCTAACACAATCTAACTTAATAATCTAGCTTTTTATAAGACCTGCCTCTTTTAAAAAAATACTAGGGACATAATCTTGCTTTTTTATTTTGTCATATTTTGCATAACTTAGGTACAAAATATCTTTGGCTCTCGTAACGGCAACATAAAATAGTCTTCTCTCTTCATCCAATGAGCCACCCTTGCTCATAAGCTTTCTGTTTGGAAACCTACCGTCAGCCAAATCTATAACATAAACCTCCGTAAACTCCAACCCTTTACTTGCGTGAACACTAAGAAGATTTACACCTTCACCTTGACTCATCTCATTTCCGCCAAGCACCATGGAATTAATAAATTTCTGAACATTTGAATAGTGTCCCGATAAATTTCTCAAAAGTGTTACTTTTCTATCTATTCTTTGCTTTGATTCAAACTGCATACTTTCATCAACTTTACCATCTTTTAATGTGGCACGTTTTTTTGATAGGTTCTCCTTGATATAGCCAAAGAACTCACTTTTGTGAATATGCTCTACCATGGAGTTTGGAAGTTTTATTCTTTTGAGTTCTTTTAATAACTTATAAAAGCTATATATATAAGTTGCACCGTCAGCCGTAAGTTTTGGATGTTTTAAAATAGGATTACTCAAAAACGC
This sequence comes from Epsilonproteobacteria bacterium UBA6211, assembly GCA_002421845.1. GTDB lineage: Bacteria > Campylobacterota > Campylobacteria > Campylobacterales > Arcobacteraceae > UBA6211. The sequence goes on from DISL01000075.1 coordinate 24,422, forward strand.
CTCTTCAAAACCAAGGTC
>DISL01000129.1 GCA_002421845.1 Epsilonproteobacteria bacterium UBA6211
GAGATAACGCGGAAGTCAGGAAATAATCCATACCAATTTCTTGGTGGTCTATACTAACTCCACTATCTTCGTCATATTTGTAAATAGAACCTGAAACTCTAACATTATCGTTTATATATTTACCTACTGTAAGACCCACATAATTATTGTCAGATTCAAAATTACCTGATAACGGAGTACTAGAATATTTACCGTTTATTTCTGCCTGACCTATTTCTGTACTAACAAACCAATCTTTTGCGTACATATTTGTATTCAAAAGTATTGCAATAGAAAGTGTTAAACCAATTTTCTTTGTCATATGAATTCTCCTATTTATAATTTTAGTTCCTTAATATAATAAAGTAACTTTTTAATTATATATTATTAAGATTTAAAATAATCTTAATAAGTATTATTTTAAAAAAGATTAATGATTTAGTGTGAAGCTATAGATAAATTCCACTATTTTATGCTAATATATAAAAACACTAAAAAGGATTGCTAAATGTTTACTATTTATAATAAAGGAAGTGTACAGTTTCGCGGTACATCGGATAATTTATATAGCTTAAATAATAAAGTTGAAGCAATATCTCCAACTATCTTAAAGCCTGATGATGAGTTTTATAGCTATATAGATAATGATAAAAATAAAAACCAATATAGTAATGAAGCAATAAATATTTATAAAAGAATGGCTCATTTGGATACAACTGAAGCAGTATATCATGTCAGAGATATTATGACGAGAGAGTGTGTAACTATAAACATTAATTTAAATCTTGAAGATGCTTACGATACGTTAAGATCAAACAAAATAGGTCAAATCCCTGTGGTGAATGATGCTTATCAAATTAACGGTCTTATGAATAAGAAAATTATATTGAATATGTTGATGAATGATTTGGATAACGGTAGAAGAATATTAAAACAAAGATTAGGTGATATTGATTTAAGTGAGTGTATTACGGCAGATCCGATTACCGATATAAGAAGAGTTGCAAAAGTTATACTTGAGTACAAGCTTGATGCCGTTCCCGTAGTTAATAATAACGATATTTTAGTGGGTATAGTATCTAAAACAGATATTATAAAAGCTGTATCTTATATTCCAAATCTAAAGCTTTGGGCATAAATATATATTGACATACATATATTTTATGTGTATAATTACACATATATTGATGAGGGTGGGCAAATGACTTTTATGTATAATCCAAACGCTAAGAAAAAAGCGACAAACCTTACTATTAATAGTGATTTGTTACGTATAGCAAAGGAACTAAAGATTAATTTATCAGGTTCTTTTGAATTGTTTTTGTCTGAAAAGCTTAAAGAAAAACAAGCACAGATTTGGGCAAAAGAAAACAAAGAGGCTATTGAAGAGTATAATAAAGATGTTGAGGTAAACGGCGTTTTTAGTGATGGATTGAGAAGTTTTTGATGGCACAATTTGATGTTTATTTAAACCCAAATCCTAAAACATCACAAAAAGTCCCTTTTTTGCTTGATGTTCAAAATGATATTTTAAATGGATTGAATACAAGAGTAGTAGTACCGTGTGTGGTAGGTATGAAACCTGCTAAAATACTCAATCCTACATTTGAGATAAACGGTATAAAAGTTACCATATCAACTGCACAAATTGCAAGTATAGGTATTGAAAATATAGGTGCGAAGGTGTGTTCTGTGAGTGAATATAGAAGTGAAATAATACAAGCTTTAGATTTTATGATTGTCGGGTATTAATATGATTAACAGATTTTATTTAAAAAACTATTTAACGTTCAGCGAAACGGAGCTTGAATTTAAAAACGGTCTTATTGTATTTAGCGGAATAAGCGGTGCAGGTAAGTCTGTTTTGATGGAGTCTATACTCTCTTTGTTTGGACTAAAAAATGCAAAAGCTGAACTAATAGAGGGTAGTATAGATTCCCTTGGTTTTGATTTGGAAGAGTTTGATTTAAATAGGGATGATGAAGCTATATTTAAAAAAATCCAAAAGGATAAAAGTAGATATTTCCTTAATAACCAAACACTATCTCAAAAAAGCTTAAGTGATGTATCGTCTAAATTTATACGATATATACATATCAAAGATAATAGTGATTTTAACAACGATAATTTGCTTGAAGTTATAGACTTGTCACTTGGTGACGATGCGGAGTTTATCAAAATAAAAGATGAGTTCAAAGCTAAATATAGTGAATTTGTGAAATCCAATAGTGAACTAAATAAGCTAATAGAAGAAGAAAAAAATATAGAAGAACTCAAAGAATTTATAGCTTATGAAATCAAAAAAATAGATGATATAAATCCAAAAGTAGATGAATATGAAGAGCTATCAAATATCAAAAAACAACTATCTCAAAAGGAAAAGATAGAAAAAGCAATAGAAAAAGCAAACGGAGTATTTGACTATACTTCAAGTGTAAATCAGGCATTATCGTTGCTTGAGATAGATAGTAGTTTTTTTGATGATGCGATAAATGAGCTTAATAATATATTTGAAAAAGCAGGAGATAAACTCCATTTGCTTGAAGATACTGATATAGATGGAGTATTGACTAGAATAGAACAACTTTCTCACCTACAAAAGAAGTTTGGCTCTATTGAAGAGTGTCTAGCTTATAGGGAGCAAAAAAAACAAGAACTATCAAGATATGAAAATATCTCTTTTGAGAAATCATCTTTGGAAAAAAAGGTAAAACAGCTAAGAAGTCAAATAGAGGCTTTGGCAGATATAATAAGTGAAAAAAGGAAAAAAGCACTTAAAATCATAGAGCAAAAAGTAAATGGATATTTGGAGTATTTGTACCTTAGCGATTCATCCTTTGAGATAGTAAAAACTGCTATTAGTCAAAGTGGAAGTGATGAGGTAAAAGTGGCTTTAAAGGATGCAAAATTAGAAAATATAAGTAGCGGTGAGTTCAATCGTCTGCGACTGGCATTAATGGCGGTAAAAAGCGAATATGCCCTAAGCAATAACGGAATACTTTTTTTGGATGAGATAGATGCAAACTTAAGCGGTAAAGAGAGTGATGCAATAGGAAAAGTGCTTGAACAGATTGCCAAAAAATATCAGATATTTGCCATATCACACCAAGCACAGCTCACATCCCGTGCAAATCAACACTTTTTAGTAGAAAAAAACAACGGCGAATCGAAAGTTTATGAAATAAACGGTGAAAAAAGAGTGGGTGAAATAGCTAGGATGATAAGCGGAGAGAAAATATCAAATGAAGCTATAACTTTTGCAAAAAACTTGTTAGGAGTTTAGTTTTACCCAGTTTGATATTTTTTGATCTTCATAGACTATATGATTTACAAGCCAAATATCGATATATTCTATTACTTTACGCTCTACTATCTCAGGTGCAAGAGTAGGAATTTCTTTGATAAATAGATTCATCTGTTCTATTATGTTTTCGTGTAATTTGATATGATGGTCATAGAAAGGGTATTCTACTTGTTGCATAAAATCTTCTTCGTTTTTGAAGTGGACTTTCATATATTCGTATAGTTCTACAACTGTTTTTTTGACATGTTTTAATATATCCTCACCGCTATAATTTACCGCTTCTATTGCTATATCAAAAAGTTTCTTATGCTCTGCATCTATTGATTCATTACCTATTTCATAGATAGATTTCCATCTAAATATTGTACGTAATTCGTTTCTAGTACGTCTAAAGTGGTGAA
>DISL01000015.1:0-2725 GCA_002421845.1 Epsilonproteobacteria bacterium UBA6211
AAAAATTAAGAGCATCATCATCACAAACTTCCACACATCTACCACAGTTTGTACATTCACCGCTTAGTACTTGTTCACTTGATTTTCCAACCATAAACAAAACTTGACTTTCAGGACAAACTTCTTTACATTTCATACAAAGGGTACATTTATCTTCTTTGTGATCTACTCTAATCAAGCTCATTTTGCCAACTACAGCGTAAAAACCGCCAAGAGGACAAATATGACCACACCAACCATTTTTTAAAACAAACAAATCGAATAAGAATATAACAAGCATCGCTGCCCAACCAAAACCGAGTCCAAATATAATCCCACGATGTATCATACCTATAGGTGAAACAAGCTCAAACGCTGCAACTCCTAGAATAAAAGATATTACAAAGGAGAGTCCTAAAACCCAATATCTCATACTTCTAGTTGCAGGTTGTTTTTTTTGTATTTTGTTAAGCCCTGTTTTTCTTCTTATGTAATTACTCAAATCGGTAATCATATTAACCGGACATACCCATGAACAAAAAACTCTTCCACCTACTATCAGGTAAAAAGTCGTAATAATCAAAGCACCTATTATAACGTCAAGCCCCAGTATTGCCCCCGCACTTAGCATCTGCAATATCGCAAAAGGGTCGGACAAAGGGACGGTATCTAAAAATAATGATGAACTTAAGTTGCCCACCAATATATTCAAGCCCCAAATATTTGCACTCACATATAACAATAGTAACGATATTTGCGTGATTCTTCTTAGAAAAAGGAATCGATGTTTATATATAAAATTAGTCATCTAACAATCCTCCAATATCATTTAAAGAATCAACTGCTTTTTCTTTACTAAGTTTTGTTTTTGTTATCTCGCTTGTAGCGTTTTCAAGTCTTGCTTCATCAGCTTTATCCCAACCTTTGATATAATAATCTCCCGGTCTTCCGATGACTACTTCTCTTGGTACTACCGTAATAGCTGCTTTTTCCGTAACACAAGCTTTTTCACACAAACCGCAACCGGTACAAATATCGTAATTAACAACAGGTTTTAAAAATGCGTGTTTTCCGGTTCTCTCATTTTTTTCATGAACCAAAAATATAGCTTCACCGAGCAATGGACACGCTCTATAACAAGCGTCACATTGAATACCCCAAAAAGCTATACAGTTGTGAGTATCAACAACTGCGACACCCATTTGTGCTTTGTTTATATCCAATTTCCCGTCGGTACTAACAAGCTTTTCATCTAACGCTTTTGTAGGACATACAGGAACACATGGAATATCAGGACACATATAACAAGGAATCTCTCTTGCTACGAAATACGGAGTTCCCATAGGTTTGTTGTCCCCCGGTCGTGCAAGTCTTAGGGTATCAAAAGGACACGCCAAAACACACATACCGCATTTTATACAAGTACTCAAAAACTCATCCTCAGGCAATGCTCCCGGAGGTCTTAGGGTGAGTGAACTTGCTTTGACTTCGTCAACGTAAGCACTCCACACCAAACTGCCAAGAGCGGCTAGCCCTGCCGTTCTTGAAATATTTAAGAAAAATTCTCTTCTACTTTCGCTTGTTAAATTTTCCATATTCTCTTCTTTTTTGTTTGTCAAAACACTTTTTGGATTAATATTGTTTAAAGCAATATACCCTTTTATGCTTTGTAAATTTTAACTGCACATTTTTTGAAGTCTGTTTGTTTTGATTGTGGGCAAGTTGCATCCAAACAAACTTTGTTGATAAGAACTTTCTCATCAAACCACGGCACATACACAAGTCCTCTTGGAGGTCTATTTCTACCTCTAGTTTCTACCCTTGCTTTTACTTTCCCTCTTCTACTCTCAACCCAACAAAACTCACCTTGTTTTACGCCATATTTTTCAGTGTCTTTCGGGTGCATATAACATAACGCTTCAGGTACTGCACGATAAAGTTCAGGAACTCTCATAGTCATAGTTCCACTATGCCAGTGTTCTAGCATTCTTCCCGTACATAACCATGTCGGATATTCTTCATCTGGTCTTTCAGGATAATCCATATATGGTCTAGCAAAGATTTTTGCTTTGTTTTTCAAAGATGTTTTCTCTTTATTTGTTACACCTTTTAAATCACCGTACGGTAATTCTTTTGCCAACGTTCCATAGAATGCAAATTCCGTATGTCCGGTTTCTGCACCGTATTTTTTAGCATAAGGGTCGTATTGGGTGTTAAATCTCCATTGAGTCTCTTTACCGTCAACAACCGGCCATTTAAGTCCTCTAACTTTGTGATATGTATCGAAGTCTGCAAGGTCATGAGCATGCCCTCTACCGAAATCTGCATATTCTTCAAATAAATATTTTTGGATAAAGAAACCGTAACCTTTAAATACTTGTCCATCACTTCCTACTACATTTCTTGAATCGCCGTAACCTTCAGTGTTATCATAACCTTTTTGTACAGGGTCGTTTTGGTCTAATTTATATGATTTAGCTCTTGCGTTTGCAAAAAGAATTTCATACATAGTTGTTTTTTCATTGTAGCCCATTTTTTTAGCTTCTTCGATAACACTTGGAAGTTTCTCTTTTCTTGGACCGCTCGGCGCCCATTCACCCCATAGGTCGGCTACCGTAAATCTTTTTGATAATTCAACCCATTGCCAGGTATCACTCATCGCATCACCTACCGGTAATACTTGTTGTCTCCATAATTGAGTTCTTCTTTCTGCATTTCCGTATCCACCCCATTTTTCATAAATCAT
>DISL01000015.1:2767-10115 GCA_002421845.1 Epsilonproteobacteria bacterium UBA6211
ATGCAAATTTGATTAATCCATCTTCTATATCTCTGTGGATTTTCATAATATGTTGTACACCGATAGGATTGATTGTACCGTTTGGAACTTTCCATACATCTTCACAGATTTTTCTGTGTTTTGGATTTTCAATCATCATATCCGCAGGAAGTCTGTGTGTAAATGTACCAACCTCTCTAGCCGTACCACAAGCACTTGGTTGTCCTGTTAGAGAAAATGCACCGCTTCCAGGGTGAGCTTGTTTATTTAATAAAAAGTGAACGTTGTATGACAACGTATTACACCAAGTTCCTCTTGTGTGTTGGTTCATACCCATTGTCCAAAAACTTACTACTTTTCTACCTTTTTCGATATAAAGTGCTGCCAAAGCTTTTAGTTTCCCTTTGAATTGCTCTAACGGCTCATCTGGGTCACCTTTTGCAATTTTTGCAACATAATCAACAGTATAAGGAGCAAGGAATTTTTTGTAATCTTCAAAAGAGATTTCCCAGTGAGCAAGTGTACCTGCTTCATGTTTCATAGTATCACCTGCTTTATAACCAAACGGCTCTAGTGCAGGACCTTCAGTATCCGATACAGTGATTTGCATCTCTTTTCTGATAATCTCCATCTCTTTTTCTGTATATTTGCCCTCTTTAAGAGCTTTTTCACCGTCTCTTCTCATACCGTAACCGATATTTACCGGTTGTGAACAGAAAATTATATGTTTTTTTACGAAATCCCAATCAATAGCTTCAGGGTGATTATAAACTATTTCGTGAGCGATATAGTTCCAAAGAGCAGTATCCGTATTTGGAGTAAAAATAATCTCAATATCGGCAATATCTGAAGTTCTGTGTGTATATGTTTGGATACTTACGATTTTTACACGATCTGGATTTGATAGTTTTCTATCAGTTACCCTTGACCATAAAATCGGGTGCATCTCAGCCATATTTGAACCCCATGCTACAACAGTATCTGTAAGCTCAATATCATCATAACATCCACTTGGCTCATCTATACCAAACGTTTGGTAAAAACCGACAACCGCACTCGCCATACAGTGTCTAGCATTCGGGTCGAAAGCATTAGATCTAAATCCACCTCTCATCATTTTAAGAGCTGCATAACCTTCCATGATTGTGTACTGACCAGATGCAAATACACCAACACCCTCAGGACCGCTTGCTTTAAGTGCTTTTTTGATATGTTTTTCCATCTCATCAAAAGCTCTTTTCCAAGATACCGGAGCGAATTTACCGTTTTTGTCAAACTCACCTTTGTCGTTTACTCTTAAAAGCGGAGTTTTTAACCTATCGGCACCATACATGATTTTCGCATTGAAATAACCCTTAATACAGTTAAGTCCTCTGTTTACCGGAGCTGCAGGGTCACCTTTTACGGCAACAATCTTCCCGTCTTTTGTAGCAAGCATAATACCGCATCCGGTACCGCAAAATCTACATGCCGCCTTATCCCATCTCCATCCAGCTTCTGCTGCACTTGCTTGAGCACTCAAACTGCTTGGTACTGTCATACCTACAGCTGCCGCCGCACTAGCTGCCGCTGAACTTTTCAAAAAATCTCTACGATTCAAAGACATTTCGTTGTCCTCCTTTTTTATCGATTCATAATCAAAGAGTAGAAGTTTCTTAGATTAATTAAGTAATTGTATCTATAAGGGTAGATATAAGTCTTTGACCTGAGTCAAGAAAGTTGGATTTTGGTGCGGTAGTGAATTTATATTAAATTTGTTATAATTAGTAATTTTAGTTATTATGATATACCAAATTAAGTTCAGTATTACAAACTACATACTTCACTAGACTAAAGGATCTATATAAATGAGGCTTTACTCAAAACAAAACCTGTCTTGCTATAAATCAAACTTAAAGATATTCAAAGCTTTCTTAGTTTATAATTGCCTTAACATACTTCCCCCACCTCTTGTAAAAGTGCAAACGGGGGAGTGCTTATGATTACTTATACAAAACCTCATCTTTCATACCAAGAACAACTCCAGCTTTTAAAAAGTAGAAAACTAATTATCAACGACGAAGTTTATGCTACTCAAAAATTAATACATATAAGTTACTATAGATTGAGTGCTTATTTTATACCTTTTTACTCTGAAAAGAATACTTTTAAAGACAACATTACATTTGATGATATCATAGAACTTTATCATTTTGATAAAGAACTTAGAATACTGACTTTTAATGCGATAGAAAAAATAGAGATTTTTTTAAGAGCTTCTATATCTCACAATTTTTCACAAGAACATACACCGTTTGGATATATAGAAAGTAAAAATCTATGTTGTACAAATGAAGAGTTAAAGATATTGTATGATGAGATAAAAAAAGAGACCAATCGTTCAAAAGAAACTTTTGTCAAGCATTTTAGGGACACTTATACCCAAAGTGATTTACCGATATGGATGGTAGTGGAAACTATATCTTTTGGGACACTTTCAAAACTTTATAGCATGCTATGTCCTAAAACGGAAAAATTAATATTAAATAATATAAACCTGCCATCATTCATATTTAAAAACTGGCTTCATGTTTTTTCTTATATTAGAAACATATCAGCCCATCATAGCAGACTGTGGAATAGACAATTTGTAATCAAAGCAAAAATACCAAAACACAAATCCCAATTTAGAGGTATTATGAATGATAAATATTATACATTTGCTATCATGACACACTATATTTTAAATGCTATTAATGATACTTTTAATTTTAAAAAAGAGCTAAAAAATCTTTTTGATAGATTCCCAAATATAGATAAAAAAGCTATGGGATTTCTAGATGATTGGGAAAATATGGACATATGGAACTAAAATAATTTTCAATATTCCGTGCTTGACACGGAATATATCAACATTTAATTTCCACTCTATTTTATCAATTCATCTTATCTATGCAATGTAACATTATATACTAATGCAAATTTCAATATCAATATAAAAAGTTTATTTATGTTTTTTTTGATACAATAAGTAATTGGTAAAATTATCATATAAAAGGTAAATTATTACCCATAGCTTTGCCTAAATTTAAAACTAGTACATAAATTTGTGTGGGAATTATACAGATATATAGAGTAAAACACAAAACCCCCAGCTGTATCTCAGGTATACAGACTTATGGGGGAATTTCAATGTAATTATAACAAAACATAAAAAGAAAGTCAAATTCAATGAAAGAAATATTAATCAAAAAGTATATTACTACTACAAGATTTTCTGTGTATAAAGATTTGATTCAATATAACAACAACCTAAAAAAAGCAAAACATTTATATATTCCTTTATCAATATTAGAGGTAAGTCTAAGAAATAGCATCAATAATATATTTGAAAAGTTTTATGGCGTAGGCTGGATTATTAATGAAGCAAATTTCTTAAAAGCAAAAGAATTAGCAAAAATTACGGACGCAAAAAGTAAAATTATAGATAACCAAGAAATAATCACAAAAGACAAACTTGTAGCTGAACTTACTTTTGGTTTTTGGACAGCCCTATTTCAATCTGCATATGATGATAAAATGAGAACGAATAATCTAAAACAAATTTTTCCGAATCTACCACCAAAAGAGATTAAAATAATAGATAGAAAAACAATGTCATCAAAACTGAATCATATTAGAAAATTTAGAAATAGAATTTTTCACCATGAAAATATTTTAAAAGATGAATTTATAGATATTGAAGATAAAATATACGAAATCTTAGAATATTTTGATATGGAATTAGCTGAGTACACAAAGAATGTAAATAATGAGTGAGTTATATAAGTGACACAAAATAGGCAACTATATCTTTATTTCTAATGTATTTGCCCAATTCATCTTATCTATGCAATGTAATATTATGTACTAATGCAAATTTCAGTATCAATATAAAAAGTTTATTTATGTTTTTTTTGATACAATAAGCAAGTAAAAAATTATTATATAATTTGAAGCGAATAGTAAGGTTTTACAAAGACTGTAAAGATTAATTTGAAAAAGTGCAACTGCCAGTTGCACAAATAGTTTATATACTCATACAAAATATTTGAGTATGTGTAAAGAAAATGTCAAAATCTTTACATGTAGTGTGTAAGATGTTCAAAGAAGTTAGTAATTGTGAGATATTGGGTAATAAAATAAATTTTTGAATAGGATAGCGAAAGTATGAAAATAGAAGTTGCAATTAAAGATGAAGATAGTTCAAAACAAAGAGGTGATTTATTAGAAGGTTTAGCTAAAAAATTACTAGAGGCTCAAAATTATGAAGTTGAAACAGAAATTCGTAATACTGGTATGGAATTAGATTTATTATGTAAAAATAAAGCAAATAATTCTAAACAAATTTATGTTGAGTGTAAAGCATACAAGGAAAGTAATAAGATACAAGCTGATGTAATAAAAAATATTGTTGGAATAAAAACTATAAAAAATTATACTGAAGTATGGTTGATATCAACATCTGAATTTGGTAAAGATGCAAAAGGTCTAAAAGATGAAATTGAGTCTGCTACCCAAGCTAAAGATTATACTTTTTATACTCCTGAAAAGCTAATCCAAGCTCTTCAAAACTCTAACGCATTAATTAATATCGAGATAGTAAAAAAGAAACTTGAAGAAAAAATAGATACCAATAAAATAGGCAGTGGCACACTAATAATTACTGAATATGGTTATTTTTATTTACTAGAACATCTTGAAGGTGGAGTTGCAAAAGATGTTTTTGTTACCTATGCAAATAATGGACATATTGTTGATGAAGAAAAACTATTAGCAAACCTTAAAAACACGGATACATCGTATAAAGACTTTGACTTTAAAAGCAATTTACAGATATTTGCTTCTCATACAAACATAATAAATTTACCTACTGTTTTACTAGATAATAAATTTAAAATCAACGAAACATATGCAAAAAAATTAGATGATACAGGTATTAAGCTTACTCATACAAATAAGAGTGAATTGATTTTATCTGATATATTTGTTTACCAAGATTTGCAAGATATTGAGGATAATAAAAAGCTAAAAATCAATGCTGAAAAATTGTTAGATGTAGCACTATATCCAAAGTGTATGATTTTTGGAGAAGAAGTCTCTGGTAAGACAGCGTTGATATGTACATTGCAAAAAGAACTTAATGCTATTGATTTAATACCTATTTTTATTGATGCGAAAGATATAAAATCATCTGATTTAAATAAATTTGAACAACAACTATCAAAAAATTTCACTAAACAGTATTTTCAATTAGAACACAATACCTTAAAAAATCATTATGAAAAAACAGTTATATTAATCGATAATTTTGAATCATTAGCTATCAAACAATTTGAATATAAATCTAAATTTTTAGAGATGCTTAATCAAAACTTTAATAATGTTTTAATATTTTCTGATGACTCAGCAGAAATGGAAATTATGACCAAAGAGGATTTAAAAGGTAAATTAGAAAATTTCAAATTCTTTAAAATCAAAGAATATGGTTATCAATTAAGAGATAAAATGATTGAAAAATGGCTTTTTATAGGACAAGAAGAACTAGTTCCTGATAATGATTTAATAGAAAAAAAAGATGAAGTTTTGAAAAAATTAGAAACTGTTATAGGTAACAAGTTTATTCCTACATATCCATTATATATTATTACACTACTTCAACAAATAGAAGCTGGAACAAACAGTAATTTAAGTGGAAGTGCTTATGCAGAATTTTATCAATATTTGATTGTTCAAGCAATGGGCAGTACAAAAATAAAAACGGATGAATTAGATTTTTATCACACATATTTATCTTATGTCGCATATTATTTCTTTACAAATGAAAGAAGAGAACTAGAAAAATCCGAGATTGAAAAAGTACACGAGCAATATTCCAATGAGTATCATAAAAAAAGTTTTTCTATTGTATATGACAATTTAATTAGTGCAAAATTATTAAAAGAAAATCATGATTTTTATTCATTTGGTCATAATTATATATACTATTTTTATGTAGCTAAATATATTTCTGACAATATGGAAAAAAGAGGTAAATCTGAACTAATTAAAGATCAAATAGATAAATTGATTAAAAGATTATATGTTAGTGAATTTGCCAATATTATAATATTTTTGATTCATCATTCTAAAACTAGAGCAGAAAATATTATCGATAAAATACTAAATGAAGCAAAAGAAATTTTTAATGAAACATTACCAGCAACACTTTCAAAAGATGAGTTGAGTAAGATTAATGAATTAGTAACAGAAGAAATCCAGTTGGTTATAGATGATAAAAATCCTCATGAACATAGAGAAAACACTCTTCAAAGAAAAGATGAAGTCAATGATATTGAAGAAGAAAATAATACTGAATATTCAACACCAAGCTATAATGAAGATATAAAAGAATTAGATATTTTTGGAAAAATTAATCTATCAATGAAATTAATGGAAATAATTGGTCAGATAGCAAAAAATTATTATGGTTCATTAACTAAACAAGATAAGAATATTTTACTTGTAGAAACATGTAGTCTTGGTTTGAGAAATTTAAATTTATTTATTAAGCAATTTAGTGAATATAGAGATTTACTCGAAAAAGAAATTCAAGAGAAAATAGAGAAAAAAAACATAACTTCTAGACAAGAAATTGAGCAAATATCAAGAAAAATTATATTTAACTTTACTGAGTTAATTTGTATTCACTTTGTTAAAAAAATATCCTCAAATATTGCTTCTAAAAACTTATTTGATGATATTGAAAATCTATCACTAGATAATGAGGCAATGAAATTAATACATATAGCTACAAAACTAGAGTTTTCAAATGGTTTAAATAAAGAAAAAATTACTTTATTAAATCAAGAATTTATAAATTCTAATAATTCCATTGCAAAAGAATTGTTAAGATTCCTTGTCGTTGAGCATCTATATAAATTTGATATTGAATTTAAGAAGAAACAAGAAATATGTAATAAATTAAAAATTGGTATATCAACACAGAAAAATATATTAATTAATAAAATTAAAAAGTAAGGAAATCTAAAATGATTCTATCATCACTCATTCCAAATATCGAAACAGCACACAATACTTTTCAAGAAAAAGCCTTGCAAAGTGTAAGTATCAATCTCACTTTAAGAAATTTTATCATCGGTTATTATGTAGTCAAGTATGAGTAAAATGGGAGTGATAGGGCGACTTATGGGCAAAAAGTATAGACAATTTTATTTGGCTTATCCTCTTGTAATTATTTAGCATATATGTTGAATCAGCATGACCACATCGTGTCATACTGTACTTAACTCTCCTACTTATGCAAATTATTGAAATTTTGTTGGAGTTTTTTGAGCATATTAGCGGTATT
>DISL01000015.1:10183-23575 GCA_002421845.1 Epsilonproteobacteria bacterium UBA6211
GGTTTGTTATGAGGTGTGGTGATACTAGATATATCTTTTGAGTGAGATACGAACTTCTCAAAGAGTTTTTGTATATTTAGCACAAGAGCAAAAGAGTATATAATAAAAATAATAGCTATGGTAATAGCGATATATTGGAAGTTTTGTAAAAATTCTCTTTGTTCTTTCGAGTAGTTGGAATATTCTGACACCACATCATCTATGCTATTAAGTATCATCACATTTTTGATAGCGATTTTGTCTAGCAACTTATCGATAGCCATTTCATTATCTATAAATTTATAAGAATCGCTTTTGAAAGTAGCAAAAAGTTCGGATATTTGCTTCAAATTTCCGTACAATTCTTGATGTGATTTTAGTTTTTCATCATCCAAAAACGACATAAGAGTTTTTTCATACCCGTCAAGTGCTTCATAAAAATTTTTGAAATCAAAGCTACTTCTATTTAGTACGAAGCTACTTATATGAAATGCCATTTTTTGAGTAAGCATCCTTTGTTTACCGCTTCTTTCTATATAATAACTACTTTGATTAAGTGCTATTATTTGTTTTACTATCTCGTCTGATTTTTCAAGTAAATCTTGGTTTTGTACAATCAGCTTATCTTTTGTATTTTTTGAAAACTCTTTTTTGGTCTGATACTCTTTAATATCTACGCTAAAATCTTGCCAACTTTTTTCTATACTGGTTAGATTATTTAGTATATTTTCGGTAGGTGGAGCATAAATCCCTTTTGGTTTATTTCCTGCTATCAAATCTTTCAAAGAGCTATCAAACTCACGCATAGAACTTTCTAAATCAACCGATGATTGCAAAGCAAGTTTGTCACACAAAAATATCTCTTTTGCCATTTTTTGAGTAAGCATCCTTTGCTTACCGGCTACGTTTATTACGTTTGAATCTTTTGATGTTTTATCGTTTAGATATACAGTTACTCCACCTATTGTTATAGTAATAAGCGACAATACCGAGATTATAAATTTGATTTGTGATGTTATTTTGACCATTTTCATATAAATGCCACCTTATTCATAACAGGCTTTAAGCCCGTTCATATCAACTATTTTAATATTTTGCCCGTCGTTTTGTATATAACCGTTTCTAAAAAGTTTATTCAATATTCTTGATAATGTTTCAGGCTGAATATTGAGCATATATGCTACATCCCCTTTTTTTAGAGTGTTGAAACTCTCCAAATCATGTGCCAACATAAAAGCAACTTTTGCAGTTCCGTCAAAAACAATTTCTCTATTTATTATGCACTGCAACATCTTAGTCTTTTTCGCAAACTCTTTGATAAGATTGAGCAAAAACTTCGTATTGTTTGAAAAAATATCTTTAAAAACAGAATAATCAAAAACTAACACTTCGGAATCTTTTGTAAACTCTGCATTTGCAAAGCATCCGATAGAACCGTCTAAATCCGTAATTTCAGAGATAAGACTTCCGCTACCGACATTATACATAAATATTTCGTTATCCATTCTGTCAACTTTGTATATTTTTAATGCACCGCTCGATAAAAAATAGATATTTTCATTTTGCTCTTTTTCATAATGCAATATATTGCCTACATAATATTTCTTGGCTACTGTGGCACTTGCTAGAAGTTCGATTTCAGCTTCGCTTAAATCGAAAAATAAAGGATGGCTGTATAAGTATTCTTTTGATACGCTCAAATCTTAACACCTCACTTTTAAGACTTTCGGTAATATTAGCAGAAAAAAATCACATCTTCATTGATTTACGTCAAGGAATTATACATTTATTTTTGATAAAGTGCCAAAAGATTATTATGGAGAGTAGTATGACATTAGAAAAATTCCAAACTGAAGTATTAACTTTAAAAAGATTTTTTGAAACATATTGCCAAGGTAAAAATAAAGAGTGTTCGCCTCATTATATAGTAGTGGAGTATAAAAATAAACGTTTAAGATACAATTTTATGCTATGTGATGAATCATTTGAGCTTATCACTTACGCAGTAGAGCGACTTTTGGAGTGTCCACACGAAGATAAACCAAAATGTAGAAACTGCCCAAATCCATGCTATGAAAAAGCAAGATATAAAGAGGTAGCAAAAGTGATGAAATATAGCGGTATAAAACTAGGTCTATCCAAAATTAAGCAGTTTTTGGTAGGTTGATTTCAAAAAAAGTTTTTTCTAAAAAATCATTTTTGATAGAATCTTTTGGATGTTTCCACGTATCGTGAAGTTGGCATTTTTTATTTTGACTACAAAGTCCTGTACCTAAAACACACAGTTTATAACTATCATCTTCAAGGGCATTTAATACATCTTTGACTTTTAATTCATTTATATTTTTTGATAGTACAAATCCCCCTGCCCTACCTTTGATAGAAGCAATGATACTACTTTTTGAAAGCTTTGTCATAATCTTCGTAAGATACTTATAAGGAATTTCCAAAGTATCGGATAAATGCTTAACACTATACAAATCATCAGGCTTTAAAGACATAAAACCAACTACTTTTAAAGCATATTGCGATGTAGTATTAAGTGTCATACATATCCCTTTCAAATTTTTGTTAATTCTAGCTAATTTTTCTTTTTTTGTCAATTAATACTACTTTTAAGTCGTATTTAATTTAAAAGATTATATAATTCGTTAAATACTACTTACAGGTAGTAATTTATTATAAAGGAGAAAAGATGGGTGAATCTATTATGGATAGATTTATGAGTAAGAAGAGTCTATATGCCTCTTTTTGGATAGTTTCCATATTTATGGTAACTATTTTGATTTACTTTACCGCAAATCTTGCTAAGGAAGTTCCGCCACTTCCGAAACAAGTAAGTTCGGTAAACGGTGAAGTGCTATATACATACGATGATATAGTAAACGGTAAGGCAATGTTTCAACAATTTGACCTTATGGACTACGGTTCGTTACTTGGTATGGGTGCTTATTTGGGACCTGATTTTACTACGGAATTTTTGCATAAAAGAGCAGTTTTCCTAAACAACTATTATGCAAATGAGTTTTATTCTAAAGAGTTCGATGCTTTGAACGATATGGAAAAGAACTATGTAAAAGCTAGAGTTATTCAAGACATAAAAAAACAAACTTCACTTAAAGAAGAAGGGGTACTTTATACTGAAGCTTCAGCACTTGCATATAAAGCAAATAAAGAGTATTTGATAGAGTTTCTTACAAAAGGCGATGAAAAAAGAGCGTGGAGAGCCGATATCATAAGAGCTGATGAAGCTGCACTTATTGCTGCATTTTTCGACTGGTCACAACTTGTATCTTCAAGTGTAAGACCAACCGCCGATGATGGAAGAAGTTGGTCAAATAACTGGCCTCCAGAACCTCTTATTGACCAAGATGTAACCTTTACTAGTCATCTTGTATCTTTGATAGAGTTTTTATTACTTTGGGCATTGACTATTGTTATAGTTTATTTAGCTTATGAATATATTTTCAACAAAGAACATGCTGACGGTGAACTAGCAGAACCTTTGAAAATCACGAAAATTTTCCCTTCACAAGAGAAGTTATTGAAATATATCCCTATTGTGGCACTTTTTGTACTTATTCAAATGGTTTTAGGTGGGTATTTAGCACATATTTATGCGGACCCGACGGATCATTTTATTATATCTCAAGATATATTACCGTTTAACGTAACAAGAGCGTTACATACAAACGTAGCTATTATCTGGGTAGCTGTAGGTTGGCTTGTTGGTGGACTTTTGATAGCTCCTTTGGTTGCAGGAAAAGATTTAAGATTTCCAAAACTGGTAGATATTTTGTGGGTTGCACTTATCGTAGTAGGCGTAGGTGGACTTATAGGTATTTATATGGGTGCACAAGGACACATGAGAGATGTATGGTTCTGGCTTGGAAATGAAGGTAGAGAACTTCTAAATCTAGGGCGTGTCTGGGATATAGGTCTTGTGGTAGGTTTAGTTCTTTGGTTTGGTATGGTTTATAGTACCATCAGAAATGCAAAAGGAAACAAACTTCTAATCGGAACTATTATCTGGTCGGCTTTTGGTATTGCTACGTTATACCTTGCAGGTATGTATCCTTTACACAAAATTGCTCCGAACTATACCGTAGATGACTATTATAGATGGTGGGTTGTTCACCTTTGGGTTGAGCTGACTTTTGAGCTATTTGCTGCCGGAGTTATTGCTTATTTATCTATTGCTCTTGGACTTGTAAGAGAAAAAACAGCTGAAAAAGTAATGCTACTTGAACTTGGACTTATTATGTTTAGTGGAACTTTGGGTGTCGGACATCACTATTGGTGGCAAGGACTTGATGAATATTGGATTGCGATAGGTGGGATTTTCTCTGCGTTAGAGCCACTTCCTCTAGCACTTCTTATGATTGAAGCTATCAAAGAACAAAATCATATTAAATCAGAAGGTAAATCATTTGATTTCGGTATTCCATTTTTATGGTTGGCAGGGAGTGCGTTTTTGAACTGGTTTGGAGCAGGTTTCTTGGGTATGGTTATAAATACACCTACAATCAGCTACTACTCACACGGTACATATTTGATTATGCCTCACGCTCACGTAGCACTTCTTGGAGCTTTTGGATATATCTCTATTGCATTTATTTATATGACGGCAAGAGCAAATTCATTGGCAAAAGGTTTAGAGTGGGATGAAACACTTAGTAAATGGGCATTTTGGCTTATTACGATAGGTGTTCTTATCTATGCACTACCTACAATGATAATAGGTGTTGAACAAACTTCTACGGCTCATACTCTTGGGTATTATGCAGCTAGAAGTAGAGAACTTCTTGAAGCTATGAGTGGATGGATGTGGTTTAGAATTTTACCTGATAGTATGATGATTATAGGTTCTTTAATCCTTTTTATCGATACTTTCAAAAAAGTTTATTTAAGCAAAAAAGTTGCGTAAGCAGTAAGTAATATTAAGCTTAGTTTAATGATATAAGTCAAACATAGTTTGTTAATTATTTGTTAAACTTCGCTTACATTTTAAGATTAGGAGAGTAAAATGGTTTTTAGTTTAAAGAAAATATCACTTATCAGCTCGATGTTTCTTTTATCTGCATCATCATTGATTGGGTCAACAGACTTACAAAAAGTGATGAAAGATAGAGGATTGAGCGAAAGAGATGTGTTAGCAGCAGCTAAAACATATACACCGACAGGAATGAAGGATGAGTATTATGTATTTAGTTCAGATAATAAAACTTCTAACATAAAACTCTCCCCTACTTCAAATATGTTTTGAGCAATGATGTAAGATTGGCTATCTCTTTTTCTCTTTGTTCGTCACTTACGTGATTACCCAAATGTTCTTTGATATGACCGTCTAGTACTTCACTCATAAGTGATTGTATCGCTCCACGACTCGCACTTATTTGTTGTAATATTTTAAAACAATCCTTTTCATCTTCCAAAGCCTTTTCTATGCTAGACAACTGCCCTTTTATTTTTTTTACTCTCAAAAGTAATTTCTCTTTATTAGCTACGGTATGTGCCATATAAATCCTTTTAAATATTTTATAAGATATACTGGGGTATAGTATCAAAAAAAGTTTTAAAGAAGGCTAAAATGGATACCAAAACATCAAACTGTTATTCTCATAATTTAGATACGTCAAATCCCATAGCAAAGAAAAATACACTTTATGCTACTATCTTTACATTTGTCACTATGATAGTTGAAATTATAGGTGGGCTTTATTATAACTCCATGGCACTTTTGGCTGACGGTTGGCATATGAGTTCGCATGTTCTAGCTCTAGGTATTGCATATATGGCTTATGTTATGGCAACTAAATATGCAAATGACGCAAGATTCAACTTCGGTACATTTAAAATAGAAGTTTTAGGTGGATATACAAGTGCCATATTACTTTTGGTAGTTGCATTTTTTATGGCATATCATTCAATAGAACGACTTTTCAACCCCGCTAATATAGCCTATAAAGAGGCTATTAGTATAGCTATTTTAGGACTTATAGTAAATCTAATATGTGCTTGGCTTCTAAAAGACGACCACTCACACCACCACGAAGACCATAGTCACCATCATCACGCCCATAACCATGATGATATGAATCTCAAAGCTGCATATATTCATGTACTAACAGATGCACTCACTTCAGTCCTCGCAATCATAGCTTTGATAGGAGGTATGCTTTGGGGTGCAGCATGGCTTGACCCTGTTATGGGGATAGTCGGTTCGGTATTGGTTTTTGTATGGGCTATAGGACTTATCAAACAATCGGCAAAAATACTACTTGATGCAAATATGGACGACCCTATAGTACAAGAGGTAATAGACGTGATTAATACTTTGGAGCAAAACGTACAAATAGAAGATTTGCATATTTTTAGAGTCGGCAAAGGTAAATACGGCTGTATTTTGGCGTTGAATTCAGATGATAAAATAGATATAAATCATATCAAAAAAGAACTTTCCATACATGAAGAACTAGTGCATATAACTGTAGAATTAAAGCATACATAAATTTTTATGAGATTTTAATAATAATGAGAATAATATTACATAATTTTTCTTAAACGCACAAAAGGACTATTTATGTTAAGTCAAACTTCTCACAAGTTGTTATCCGTATCAGTTTTTTCAGCTCTTATTTTTGCAGGTTGTTCTCAAAAACAAGAACACCCAAAACCAAATCTCGTAGAAGGTGGACAATGTATCATAGCAGGTGTTGATGCACCTCTTTGGGCTTGTGGCTCATATAGCGAAGATGCAAGATACGTAGCAGTAGGCTCTGCTCCTATTTCAAAGCTTGGGCATGACTTTAGCAGACGTGAAGCACTTGCAAATGCTAGATCAAACCTTGTAAATCAAATCAAACTACAAGTAAAAAACAAAACCGAATCATATATGCGTTCAACGGGACAAAAAGACCAAGAAGCAGTTGAGAGAGTCGTAACTATGGTTTCAAAACAAACTGCCGATTTAACCCTTAGGGATTCAAAACAAATCAGTTATTGGGAAAACAAAGGGGACAACTCCATATATCTACTCGTAGCTATAGACAAAGCAAAAGTAGATAGTATTATAGACAACGAAATCAAAAACGGTGTGGGAAGCGGAACGCAAATAAGCAACTCACAAGAAGCACTAAAAGATATATAAGAGGTAATAAATGACAAAGTTTTTTGTACTTTTGGTTATGGGTACCCTATTTTTTAGTGCGTGTTCATCAAAAACACATGAAATTAACGTGGATACAAAAACCCAACAAAATAATGCAAAAGAGGCACTAAAAGATTTATGAAAAAAGAGTTTTTATTCGTAGCTTTTGCATCTATTTTTATATTCGGCGGTTGTGCCGATAAGGTATTGGTCAACGGAACAAAACCTGCCCTTATAGATAGGGCATCCCAAACCAAAAAAGTGGCAATTTTACGATTTGAAAACGATGATGTGGGGCTAGGTATAAAGCTAGAATCTGCCATGTATAAAACAAAAGTAAACGGTAATTCGTATTTTACGATAATAAGCAAAAAAAATCGTGACGATATAATCAACGAACAAAAATTCCAATACTCCGGACTTGCCAACAAAGAAAATAGCGTAGAAATAGGTGGGCTTCTAGGGGCTGAAGCACTTATAAGCGGTAGGGTAAATAACGCCTCCTTACAAACCAACCATTACTACGAAAGACGTGTACAATGTCTTGATAAAAAATGTGAACAAAAAAGAGAATATCACGTCCCTTGCGTAAACGGCAATTACTCCATGTCTGCAAATATTTCTATGATTGACGT
The DNA here is from genome assembly GCA_002421845.1 of Epsilonproteobacteria bacterium UBA6211. GTDB lineage: Bacteria > Campylobacterota > Campylobacteria > Campylobacterales > Arcobacteraceae > UBA6211. Next base: position 17,948 of record DISL01000015.1, read on the forward strand.
GGCAAAGGGGGATGTTATATTTACCGACAACTACTCCCAAAATGCAACCTATTCAAGATGTTCGGACGAAGGGGGAGGACTACCTTCAAAAGGTGCCGTTATGGAACAATTTGCAAACAATATAGTAAATAAATTTATGCCGAATATCGCCCCGACTCAAGTTAGTTATTATCTTGAAATTTTAGATGACCCTGAAATAGACTACGACGATGAACAAGAAAAGATGTTAGAAAACGGTATAGAGTATATCAAAATGGGAAGACTTGACAGAAGTGAAGAGCTTTTTAGTAAACTTTTGACATCCACAAACGACAAATGTTATGTGGCATCATATAATCTAGCGGTAATAAAAGAGACAAAAGGAGAGTACGAATATGCAAAACAGCTTTATACCCTATCCGATACCCTAAGTCCCGAACCCAACAAAACCATATCAGCAGCTATTTTGAGAATAGATAGACTTCTTGTTGAGCAAAAATCATTACAAAGTCAGCTAGAAAACAAATGAGATTTTTTAAATACATACTTTTCATAGCGGTAATTCTTACATTTTCAAATTGTTCAAAGGATATAGAAAATATAGCCAAAAAAGAGGTTTCTTACCCATCATGGTATCTAAATCCTCCGCAAAACGATTCTAGCCTACTCTACGGTATAGGTGAGGGATTTACCATAAACGAAGCTACGAAAAATGCCCTTGAAAACCTATCTTCAAGGCTTATGGTGACTATTTCGTCAAACACCGTATCATCTTCAAAATCATTTACCGATTATAGAGAGTACACCACAAAAACCACTACGCAAGATATAAAAAGCGAAATAGAAAAACTCTCATTTAACAACTATAAAGTTGAAGATTCTTTATCAATGGATAGAAGGATTATTGTACTTCTTAGTTCTCCGAAAAACGATATGACAAAAACACTACAAGACCAAATCAACACCCTTTATAAAGAGCTTGACTTCATCAATACAAACTCTACCAAACACGACCCTTTGACAAATATTTTTACTTATGAAAAGATGCTTGAAAAGCTATACGTAAACTACAACAAATCTCAAATTTTAGCTGACCTTACATCATCTAACAACGATAAATATATCAAAACGGTAGATGAGCTAAAAGCAAAAGTTTACAAAGAAAAAAGCAAGATTATGTTTTTTATCACTGCAGATAAAGACTCGGAAATCTTCAAAGATACGGTCAAAGACAATATACTAAAAAACAAATTCAAAGTAATCCAAACTAAAGAAAACAATCCATATTGCTACCAAATAGACCTAAGGGCTACTAGCTCACGCAATAACCCTTATGGTATGTATATCATAGATAGTATCCTCAATATCAAAATACTAGACAATCAAAATACTCAAATATCAAGCAACTCACATAGCATCAAAGGTGCTTCGTCACAAAGCTTTGATGATGCAAAAATAAATCTTATCAATAAACTAAAAACTTTGACTAACGTCAATGAAACTATTTTTTTAAACAGATAAAATCACACTAAGCCTTAAGCCAAATTATAAAAATAGCAACAACACACTAATTTTATTGTCTCCATAAACAAGTTTGGCTTATAGGTCTATACTACTAAATAAAGTGTCGGTATGATAAAAACCTACTTGCATAAAATGAAACCAAAGCAACAACGCCCACCCAAAAAACATATCTCAAAAATATTATGGTCGGTTCTCGGTTCTTTTTTGGGGATATACCTAGTAGCGGTTTTCGGCAAACTATTTTCTACGGATTTTGTATTTTTATTAGGTTCTTTCGGAGCATCGGCTGTTTTGATTTACGGTGCACCTGAAGCATCTTTTTCTCAACCTAGAAATCTAATAGGAGGTCATATATTATCCGCATTTTGCGGAGTAATAAGTGTCAAGTTTTTTGGATTCTTACCTTTTGAGATATTATGTGCCGTTAGTGTGGCTTTATCGGTGTTTGTGATGCATTTTACGACTACGATGCACCCACCCGGAGGTGCAACTGCTTTGATTTATGTTATGGGAAACGATTTAAACACTCTAGGATGGCTCTATCCGATAACCCCTATCGGTATAGGGGCATTTTTGATGCTTATCGTAGCTTTGATTGTAAACAATCTCTCATCCAATACAAAAAGACACTATCCTATTTATTGGATTTAAAACCCACCTAGTTTTTTCTTAACTTCATCAGTTGCCATAGAGATATTCCAAGCAGGTTCCCATACAAGTTCCACTTCTACATGTTCTACTTTTGGAAGCTCTCTCATGACAGCCTCTTCAACCCATTGAACTATCAACTGATGCAAAGGACAAGCTTTTGTACTAAGAGTCATAATAACTCTTACATTGCCTTTCTCATCGCAAATAGCATCATAAATCAAACCCATTTCTACAAGATTAAACCCCACTTCAGGATCGTTTACGGTAGATACCGCTTTGAAAATTTCATCTTTTGAATACATTTTATACTCCTACTTAAAAAGTTACTGAGGTACTTAGGTACTGAGTCTAAACTACCGCCTACTCTCTACTACCTAAACCTCACCATATACAAAACATCTTTTAGCAAAAACATTGCACTAAAAACCAAAAAACTAACCCCACCTCTGTATAAATCATCTAGTCCAAATATCAACGATACAAATATACAAACAAACCCTAAAATATTAAAAATCAAAGTAATATTTGCACTTTTAGCAGGTACCATATCAGCTAACATAGGGACTTTTTGTTTACCTACAAGTGGTGAAAATCGCTCAAACCATACTAAAAAAGGGACTATTTTGTACAAATGCCCCAAAATCATAGGTGCAATCATCCCAAACATTACACAAAAACCAAATAGTACCAAAGTCGTATCACTTTGAGTCAAATAATAAGTCACCCCGCATACCAAACTAGCCACAAAACCAAAAGCAAAATAAACCATATAAAAATAGTAAATATCCTTTTGTATTCTAGCTCTTGTTTTGTATATCAAAAAAAGCTCATAAAAATAAAACGAGAAGGAAACAAACAACAATATTTCAGCTATTTGGCTAAATATTTTTATACCGAAAACTTCGCCCGTAAAGACGCTTATTATTGCTATTGCCAAGCTCCATAATGCAACTTTTAGATATCTTGTATCAAAGGAGTGAGAAAGCCAAAACATAGGAACAAGTATATAACTAAGCCCCATAATAGTAAAGCCGACATACCCAAAAAGTACCAAAAATACATGGACTTTGAGCAGTGCATCCAAATCAATGCTTACAAATCCACCGTATCCAAGAGCCATTATAAACCCTACTATAATACCGAGTAACAAAAAAATATTTGCAACCAAAACGGTCGTAGATACAAAGTTGAGCTTTTTTACACGAAGGAGTGTGGCAAAGGTTTCAAACATAAAAATCCCAAATGCTATAAATGCCACTAGCCCACCAAAAGATAGTAATACCGGATAAAAATAAAATCCGCTCACCATCAAAAAAGTACCTATCAACAGTAATGGATACACGGCGTAATAAAGCTCTACGGCAAAGTGTTCAACTTCTAGCACTACCGGTACAAGCTGTGCCATAGCACCAAAAATCGACATCATCACAAACCCAAGCAAAAAAAGGTGAACAAATGCCAAAACTCCCAAATCTTTGGTAGAAACGGCACTCGTATCAAACCCAAACATCAACAACGCACCAAATATATATACAACCAAAGCAGATATAAAAAAAGGGGCTATAAGCTTAAAAGGCGGTGCAAATTGTTGTGATATTTTCATCATTGTTAGTGGCTACACTTTCCACCGCTACAACTGTTTTGGGAAAAATCAGTATTTGAAGTAGCATTTGATTTTTTGTTAAAAACCACTATAGATCTTCCATCCTCCAAAGTATTTTCTTCAAAATCAAACTCACCGCTGATTTTAGGAAAAAGCCCTGCCGGTGATTTGTGATTTATCATTACTAACTTTTCGCCGTTTTTTAGTAATTGTAATCCTACCATAGCATTTACCATAGGCTCAGGCGGAGGAGTTTGGCTACTATCAAAATAGTAATATTTAACACCGTTTTCCTCATATTCAAAAAACGGCACAGTCGCACCGTTTACATCTATATTTTTTGCATTTTTTGTAGAAATCATTGTCGATCCTTTAAATTTTTACGACATTTTATAAGATTTACAAAATCAATGCATTGATACTAATCAACGAATACAAAATACTTAATCGTATCATAACTTTATTAGTAGTACAATCTTAGCATATTTGATAAAATCGAGTTTTAACATGGAACATATAAAATACGCTGACTTTGAAAAAGCAGTCACTACGCTACATCTTATAAGCAAAACGGACAGAAAAAAGGTTAGAAGTCAATATCTAAAACTATCCAAACAGTACCATCCTGATACCCAAAACGGAGATACGGCAAAATTTCAGGAGATAAACGACGCATATCATTTGATAGTACAATATATGGATAACTACCGCTTTGACTTTTCAAAAAACGAGTTCAAAAACCAATACCCGTTTTCGGATAAAACAGACGGTGACTGGCTTTACGGGATATAAGTATTGATTTACATCATAGACTAATCTTTTCAGATTTGTTATGATTTCAAGAAAAAAAGGATTTGTAGTGAAAAAAGCATTACTTATTTTTACTATATCGTCAGTCACTCTTTTTGCTGCCAATTTAGGAGAAACACTATTTAACGGTAATTGTACTTCATGCCACAATATCACTACACCCAATTCTGCCCCTTCCATACAAGAGATAAAGCAATATTACACAAAAGCGTTTCCCCAAAAAGATGCTTTCGTACTTTTTATGTCTGAGTGGGTAAGTTCACCGGATGCAAAAACAGCTATGATGCCCCACGCTATCAAAAAATACGGTCTTATGCCTGAGCTTGGATATGATAAAGATACATTGACTGAAATCTCAAAATATATTTTTGAAACCAATTTTAAGAAATAACCATCTAACTCTCAAACAAAGGTAGCTTGATAGTAAAAGTCGTGAACTCTTTTTCTACGGAAAAAGTAATCTCACCTTTATATTTATCCGTAATTATATTTTTGCACATATAAAGCCCGACTCCGGTACCGTCACCCTCTTTGGTAGTAAAGTATTGTCGAAATATATTTTTCCTTATACCCGTAGGGATTCCTCCACCATCATCTTTTATTGATATTACTGCCCTATTTCCAAGTACCCTAAAATCGACTTCAATATTTCCTATATTATCGTTATTTTCATCTTCTCTTCTTTTGACTATAGCATCTTTTGCATTGGTTAATAGTATCATTATACAATGTTCCAAATCATTCCCTTTACCAAATACATAAGACTTATTGATAGCTCCACTTTCATATTTATTTTCCACATTTATTTTCTCAAACAAAAACATATGCTCCAATAGTTTCTCTACTTTACGCAAAGAATCACCTACTTTGAAAACCTTGTCCTCTTTAGAAGGTAGGAAAAAACTTCTAAAATCATCTATCGTTTGTGACATATGATTTATAGTTTCATCTGATTTAGATGTCAATTCTTCAACATTTTCTTTTGTAAGCAGATTATTGTCATACTCGAATTTTATAGTCTGTACATATAGTTTCAAAATACTAAGAGGTTGTCTCCATTG
>DISL01000016.1 GCA_002421845.1 Epsilonproteobacteria bacterium UBA6211
AACATAGCTTCAACTTGTTCTCTCTCGTTAGCTCTTAAAAGACCGTTATCAACAAACACAGGTATTAGTTGGTCTCCAATAGCTTCTGCTAGAAGTGTTGCGACAACAGAGCTATCAACTCCGCCGCTAACACCGCATAATACTTTATCAGTTCCTACTTTTGCTTTTATTTTTGCAATTTGTTCTTTGGCAAAATTACCCATATTCCAAGTACTTTCGCAACCGCAAATATATTTTGCAAAGTTTTTAAGAAGTTTTGAACCCTCTACGCTATGATAAACTTCCGGGTGGAATTGGAATGCAAATATATTTTTATCCATATTAGCAATCGCTGCATAAGGAGAATTGTCACTGTAAGCTATTTTTGTAAATCCAGTAGGTAACACATCTACCCTATCGCCATGACTCATCCAAACTATTTGACCATCCGTAGTATCTTTAAATATAGGGCAATTTCCTTCAAAATTAAGTTTTGCTTTACCGTATTCATGATGGTCTGCTGCTACAACACTTCCTCCTAGCATATGAGAAATAAGTTGCATACCGTAACAAATACCAAGCATTGGTAATCCAAGATTGAAGATTTCCATATCAATATGATATGCATCTTTTGCATAAACAGAAGCTGGTCCTCCTGAAAGGATAATACCTTTTGGCGTTCTTGCTTTGATTTTATCAATACTTTCACTATATGGTACTATTTCACTATATACTCCGTTTTCTCTAAGCTTTCTAGCTATTAATTGTGTATATTGTGATCCAAAATCTAAAACTAAAATTGGTACGTGATTCATTCTTTTCCTTTTGATATAATATAGTGAGCCCCTAAAGATTCTTTTCTTTTTAAAGATGCTTCTAAAATTGATTTTGCCGTTAAAAGTCTTAAATAAAGCAATCTACCTATGTCGCAAGACAAATAGTAATTCACTTTATCAAGCGCTATCTGAAGATTTTCTTCTGTTCTTATGATAGCAGCATTTTTCCACATAAGTTCTCTTAATTCATTTTTTATAGCCTTATCGGAAGGTTTTTGCAATGTATAGTGTTTAATAAGAGATTTATACCGTACCGGATCAATTTTAAAATCATTTTTCATTGCATCCATCACAGCTATTTTAGAAAACACCAATCCTTCCAATAATGAATTAGAAGCCAAACGATTAGCTCCGTGTACACCGGTACATGCTGCTTCACCTATGGCATAAAGGTTTTTCATCCCTTTTACTCTTGCATTAAGAGTAGTTTCTATACCACCCATAGAATAATGAAATGCCGGAGATATAGGAACTCTTTCAAAAGGTAGCTCAAAACCAAGCTCTTTTAAATTTTTATAGATGTTAGGAAATCTTTTTTTGAAAAAGTCTTTTTTAAAATTCTTAAATGATAAATAAACCTGTGAACCTGTTTTGTGTGAATAATCAAAAATTGCACGACTAACAACATCTCTTGGAGCTAATTCACCGTCAGCATGGTATTCAAATAAAAATCTTTTACCGGCTTCATCTTCTATCTCTGCACCCTCACCTCTTAATGCCTCGGACAACAAAGGCTTTCTTGCAAAATTCGTATCGGTAAAAACCGTAGGATGAAATTGCATCATTTCCATATCTTTTAGAGGCAACCCTTTTTCTATACATATTCCCTGAATATCGCCTGAAACAGTTGTAGAATTGGTATGATACTTATAAATAGAACCGATACCTCCACTTGCTATAATCGTATTGTGTGCATAAACTACTCTTTGTTTTTCACCTGTTCTTATTACGGCTCCATAGCAAATATCATCTTGTATAAGCAAATCTATAACTATAGATTCGGTTACCACTTCATGGGGACAAGTTCCAAGCAAGAAAATATGAAGCATTCTTCCGGTAGCATCACCGTCTGCATGAAGTATTCTACTTCTGCTGTGAGCAGCCTCTTTTGTAAAAGCAAGTTCTCCTGCGTCATTTTTATCAAATTCAAAACCTTTTGATATTAAATCTTTAATGGTTTCTAAAGATGTTTTACTTAACTTTTCAACAGCTTCAACGTCATTTAGTTTTGCTCCTGCTTCTATGGTATCGCTTATATGTGACGGTATGTCATTTTCATCAACCGCAGTTGCTACACCGCCTTGTGCCCAAAAAGTATTACATTCCCAAGGTGCTTTTTTGCATACAAGTAAAACTTTTTTATTTTCCGGAATATAATTTGCAGCACTAAGCCCAGCTACCCCTGTACCTATAATGATATAGTCATAAATCATTTATTTTCACTTTTTTCTACATATTTTGGAGGAGCTTTATATCCGCAACCGGATAAAAAAGTAGCAGACACTAAACATATACAAAAATATAAAATACTCTTTTTAATCAAGAATCAAACCCCGTTTCTTTATTTATTAATGTTCAAAATTTTACCCAATTAAAACTTATACCTAATTAAATTGAATTTTTACACATTTTCTATTACTTTTAACAATTATCTATTGAATTAAAAATAGTTTTAAACAAAAATTGAATACAATATTAAAAAAAAGGATTGACAATGGTTTCATTAACAAGAAAAGCTTTAACTTTGGCAATTTGTACTTTAGGTGCTGTATCATCAGCTAGTGCTGAATCTATAAATGTAAAAGTTACGGAACAAACTGCTATCACAAAACCTTTTACCACAAAAGTAAAAACCGGTGAGAAATGTTATGAAGATACGGTTGAAGTTCTTGTAAACTGCGGTAACTCTGATACCAATAGTATCGGTATAGATACGTTAGTAGGTGCTACTTTAGGTGTTATCGTTGGAAATCAAATAGGTAAAGGTAGTGGCAATGATGCTGCTAAAATTATAGGTGGATTAGGCGGTGGATACATTGCCAACCAACAAAGAAACAATAAACAGTGTAAAACATACAATCAAGTAACAAAATGTGAACCTGTTTACGAGTATGTTACTGAAGATAAAGTTGTTGGATATAGAAACTGTGCTATGTATAACGGGCAAAAAATATGCAAAGAAAGTACACAGCCGCTAGATTATCTAACAATCACACAGACTGTAACAGTTCATTAATTTTAAATTTTAAAAAAAGGTAATAAAAAGTATGGTATTGTCAAAAAGAGTAAATGTTTTGTCCGAGTCTATGACTATTGCTATTTCTACATTAGCAAGGGATTTGAAAGCTAGTGGTAAAGATGTTCTTAGTTTTTCAGCTGGTGAGCCTGATTTTGATACTCCTCAAAAAATTAAAGACACGGCAATAGAGGCTTTAAATAAAGGTATTACAAAATATACTGCTGTTGAAGGTACGATTGAGTGCAGAAGAGCAGTTGCGAACAAACTAAAAAGAGAGAATGGCTTAGATTATGCACCAAGTGATGTTGTTATCAATGTTGGAGCTAAACATTCGTTATTTAACTTGTTTCAAGCTGTTATAGAAGAAGGTGACGAAGTTATTATCCCTGCTCCATATTGGGTTACATATCCTGAACTTGTACTTTATAGCGGGGGAAAACCTGTATTTATAGAGACAAATGATGCAAGTAGTTTCAAAATGACTGCAAAACAATTAAGTGATGCAATAACTCCTAAAACAAAAATGGTTGTTATTACAAGCCCTTCAAATCCAACAGGTGCCGTTTATACAAAAGCTGAATTAGAAGAGATTGCAGAAGTTCTAAAAGGGACAAATATAATAGTTGCAAGTGATGAAATGTATGAAAAACTTTTATATGACGGAAGTACTTTTACGGCAACAGCTAGTATCAGTAAAGATATGTATGATAGAACGGTAACTATAAACGGTCTTAGCAAAAGTGTTGCTATGACGGGATGGAGATTTGGATATCTTGCATCTGCTAATAAAGAGCTTATAAACGCTATAAACAAACTTCAAAGTCAAAGTACGTCAAATATTAACTCTATTACGCAATATGCTGCTATCACTGCATTAAACGGTGATGTGGACGATGAAATAGAGTCTATGAGAGTTGAGTTTGAAAAAAGAAGAAACCTTGCTTGTGATTTACTAAATAAAATCGAAGGATTAAGCGTAGTAAAACCAAGCGGTGCATTTTATCTTTTTGTAAATATCAAAAAAGTAGAAAACGATAGTATGAAGTTTTGTAAAGAATTATTAGAAGAAGTTGGGGTTGCGGTTGTACCTGGGCTAGGTTTTGGAATGGACGGATATTTTAGATTATCTTTTGCAACAGATGAAAAAACCATTATTGACGGTATAGGTAGAATCGAGAAATTTGTAAAGTCAAGAATTTAATTTCTTCACTTTATACTAAAAAAGGCTTCAGGTTTTTCCTGAAGCCTTTTTTTATGGAAGTTTTTTATTAGTGAAGAGCACTATTTAGTTTTACCTCTTTTGTACTTCTTCTTGCCACAACTTGACCGTTTGTAGAATCAACTCTATAATGAATCCCGTTTAATCCTGCAAGTTCACTACCTTTTGAAGTGTTTTTGATAGTTACTTCAGGATTTACATCTTTAATTTTAGCTATTTGGTCATCACTAATATATACTTTAGTTCCTGCAAGTATCGCTACACCTGCATCAATAATACATCCATCACCAAGAGGTATTCCTGTTACGCTATTTGCTCCAAGAAGACAGTTTTCACCTATTGTTATAGGATTTCCATCTGTTCCGCTCAATACTCCAAGTATCGAAGCTCCACCGCCTACATCACTTCCGCTTCCTACTACTGCACTTGAGCTTATTCTACCCTCTACCATAACAGGTCCAAGAGTTCCTGCATTAAAGTTTACATAAGAAGCTCCAGGCATGATAGTAGTTCCTGCAGCTAATTGTGCTCCGAATCTTACTTTTGAAGAATCAAGAACTCTTGTATTGTTTTCAGGTATAACATGAGATAAAAATCTAGGGAATTTATCAACCATATCTATCACCGGATATTTACCGCTTAGCTTAAGTGCGATTTCATTTGCTCTTAAAAAGTCAAGCTCTATAGGATTATTTCCAACCCATGCAACATTTTCCAGTTTACCGAAAGCTCCATTTAAATTTAAGCTTCTAAGCGGAGCTTTTTTAAGACTTAATGCATAAAGTTTTAGATATACGGCTTCTACGCTTTGCGGTGTACTATCTTCGAATAAAAATACAACTTTAAAATCTTCAGCCCCAAGTCCAAGGTCTCTTGGAAGTGTAGATAACTGAGATACTAATTGAACATTTTTATGTGCATCACCTTTTGCTTCAGGTATAAAAGGTCTAAATGACTCTATACAATTAGTCAAAAACTCATCGCTAATATTAAATATTTGCTCACTTTGTGTTGTGTCCACATTTTGACCGCTTTGCATAATTGCATCCATAAAAATAGCCGCGCTTCCAAAGTTTTCATTCCAGTTTACCACAGGATAAGTTGCCTGAAGTATTTTACTAGGATTTAGTTGACCTCTACTTACCCTTGCGATACCGAAACCTACAGGATTTTTATACCAACTTTGAGCTTGTATTGATTCAACTTTTGCTTTAAATTCTTCTTTTGTAAATATCATTTAATCTCCTCTAAATTCATTTGTGTGGTTAAGTTTTGAATAAACTCTTCTATCTCTTCATCACTCATTGAGCCATCAAGAGCATTTTCTTTTACATCGCCTTCATAAACTTTGTTTATTATTCCATCTGATGAAAGATTAAACACAACAAAATGTGTCTTCGTATCATTTGTTATATTTAGTAAATGTTTAAAAACACCATCTTCATCATAAACCATAATCATACCAGAATTTTGATTAAGCTCTTCCATTTTAGAGTTAATCACCCACTTTTTAATAAACCATGGAGCAGCCGATATATTGGCTACTAGAATAGGATTTATAGTTTCATCGAAATTAGCATATTTTTTTAAATCTTTCATAACCGCTATCGAATCATGATTGACTACAAAAACTAAATTTTGCATATTGTTTTTAAAAATATCATTTTGTGATACCATATCTTTTGCACCGACTACTTTTACATACTCGGGAAAACTACCAAGAGTTATATCTTGTATATCATTTACCGTTTTTTTTGGTTGTTCCGGAGCTGTTACATAGGTAATTATACCCAAGCCCACAATAGTCAAGAAAACTATTTTTAACAAATTCGTATTCATTTTTTTACCCACCTTTTAAATAATCTTTCACTTTTTATATCTTCTTCCAACTCTTTGCCACCGATTATATGCTCCACAAGCTGTTTGGCAAGATAAGGGCTTAAAACAAACCCTCTTCCGCCTACACCGTTTAATACAAAAAGATTCTTATGTCTAGTAAACCTATTTGACGGTACATACGTTCCGTTTTTTAGATACGAAAATTCTTTTAAAGTCAAAGTATCATCAACCAAATCACCTATTACCGGAAAATAATCATGGCTTGATGCTCTAGCTCCACCGTATGCCTCAATGACTTCCAAATCATCAAGTTTTATAATATCATTTGCCATTGCAAGTAGCTTTTGTGTATCTTCTTTACAACCTGTAGGGCAATGATTACAAGTTGAGAAATTAGGAAATACAAAAGTATTGTCACACTTTTTTTCCAATACTAACCTATGATGTGTTGCCCCTATAGAGATAAGATACGGTTTTTTTGTATCATTATCATAGGTATTATCCAAACTAAGAGATACTGAACACTCTTTATGATAGTTATGTGTTAGCTTTTTGGAGCTTTTGCATACTATTCTTTGTCCCCAAACAGGACGTATTTGAACATAACTAGGCAAGAAATCCACATAAGCACCCGTACACAAAATCAAATTTTTTGTTTTGATTTTATCATTTATGTACCATAAATTGTCGGCAAATTTTATCTTATCAACATTAAAACCAAGTAGTTTATTGATATTTGTTGTTAGATTTAAGCATAATTTTGTAGAGTTTATCAATGAACCTATGGGAAAAAAATATCCATTATCATTGATGGTAAATTCAAAATCATGGTCGTATGTTTTAAACTTTTCCCTATCATCTTCATTTTTGGGTATTCTTAATACCCCATTATTAATTATACAATCACTAAAATTATCCTTATAAAACTGTGTTGAAAATTTCAAAGCTTTCGTTACCAAGTCTTTAAATGAATTGTTTTTACCAAGCAAAGGAGACAAAAAAGCACCGGCTGCTCCACTTGCACCTCCTGCAACAGAGTCGTTTTTATCAATCAACAGTATATTGTTTGTATGTCTGCTCAAAAAATAAGCCGTCGAGCACCCAGCAATCCCTGCACCTATAATCACATAGTCATAAATTTTATTTTCCATATTCTACTTTTCAATTCAAATTGATATAAGCTTATTTTAGCTAAAATCAGCTTTATGAAAAGATTAGCAATAGCATTTACGGGACCGTCAAATAGCGGTAAAACTACATTAATAGTAAAAGTTGCCAATATCCTACAAGATAGGGGCTTTAAGGTAGCTATAATAAAGCACGACCCAAAAGACAAAGCATCTTTTGATAAAGAGGGGAAAGACAGTTTTAAATTCTCACAAACGGGTGCAGACGTAGCCGTAGTGTCTCCAAATAAGACAACTTATTTCAAGAAGTCAACGTCGAGTATAGATGATATGATTAAAATGTTTGTAGATTTTGATTATTTGCTTGTTGAGGGTCTAAAAACTCTTGATTTGCCTAGAATTGCAATATTTAGAGACAGACTTGATGAGAATTATTACGAAGTGACTGATATTATAGCGTGTGATGACACGATAGATAAAAATTTAATACCCTCAAATATGGGAAGTTTAGATTTAAATAATCCTGAATTTGTCATAGAATGGATAGATAAAAATGCAAAAAGAGTTTAATAATGACTGAAATATTTGAAGCGATAAAAGAGTCTGCAAAACAAATCAAATCTATTATAGAACTTGGCGATTCATCAAAAAGTGAAAGCTCAAACTCAACCGGAGACACACAGCTTAAGCTTGATATAGCAAGTGATATAGTTATAGAAGAGATTTTTGGGAAAATTCCAAGTGTAAAACAAATCGTAAGTGAAGAAAAAGATGAAATATTTACTATTAATCCTGATGGCAAATATTTAATTGCTTACGACCCGCTAGATGGTTCTAGCTTGGTTGATGTTAATTTAAGCGTCGGTACAATTTACGGTATTTACGAAAATGAATTTAACGGCAAAAGTCTAAAAGCATCAGCTTATATAGTTTATGGTCCAAATGTTGATTTGGTATTTTGTGACGGCAAGACATCTAAACTATATAGACTAAGAGATGGGCATTTTGTTTATTTAAGAGATTTAAAGCTAAATAATACAGGTTTATTTGTAGCTACAGGCTCTACCCAACAGTGTTGGTATCCACATCACAAACAAATGGTTGATAGTATGTTTGAAGCTGGGTATAAACTAAGATATTCAGGCGGTATGGTTCCTGATTTGCACCAAATTTTAGTAAAAGGCGGTGGACTTTTTAGTTACCCAGGGGCTAGTGATAAACCAAAAGGTAAACTAAGACAACTTTTTGAAGTGTTTCCGTTTGCACTTGTATTTGAGTGTGCAGGTGGCGGTGCAATAGATGGTAAACAAAGAGTTATTGATGTGCCGACTTTACATATTCACGATACTAGTCCTTGTTTTTTTGGCTCACTAAAAGAACTTGAATTTGTAAAACAGGCTTACAATGGCTAACAACCCCCATGAACTAGATGTTTGGCAACAAGCACTTGAGGTAAAACTGACACAACTTCAAGAATGCCAATCAAATAAATCATTGGGCAGTTGTTTTGAGTGTTCCGAGCTTTTTGAATGTATATTGCGAAAAGAATACGTAAAAGCAGTATATGAGAGCATGAGCAAAGGCTCTATGGGTGGATTTGAATTTTAAAAAAAAGGTAAATGGATGAGTGATAATTGTAAAAAAATATATATAACAACGCCGATTTATTACGTAAATGACGTGGCTCATATAGGACATGCATATACTACGATTATAGCTGACGTTTTAGCTAGATACTCTAGGCTTGTGGGTTATGATACATTTTTTTTAACCGGAACGGATGAACATGGTCAAAAAATAGAACAAAGTGCATCTGCTAGAGGTAAAACGCCAAAAGAGTATGCGGATATAATAAGCGGTGAATTTAAAAAGCTTTGGGATGATTTTGATATAACTTATGATAAATTTATAAGAACAACCGATGACTACCATAAAAAAGGTGTTCAAAAAGCATTTTTAAAAATGTATGAAAACGGTGACATATACAAAGGGGAATATGAAGGCTACTATTGTGTCAGCTGTGAGACTTTTTTCCCTGAAAACCAACTAATAGACGGCGAAGGGTGTCCAGATTGTGGAAGACCTACCCAAATAGTAAAGGAAGAGAGCTATTTTTTCAAACTTAGTAAATATCAAGATAAACTTTTAGAATGGTACAAAAACAACCCTGAATGTATATTACCGAAAGCAAAAAGAAACGAGATAATTAACTTTGTAGAAAGTGGATTGAAAGATTTATCTATTAGTAGAACATCATTTGATTGGGGTGTAAAATTACCGGATGAACTTAATGAACCTAAACATGTTATGTATGTATGGCTTGATGCTTTGATGAACTATATTACTGCTCTTGGGTACGGTAATGAAGAAGAAAATATGCAATATTGGCCGGCAAAGGTGCAACTTGTAGGTAAAGACATCTTAAGATTTCATGCTATTTATTGGCCTGCATTTTTGATGAGCTTAGAGCTACCTTTACCACAACATGTTGCTGCACATGGATGGTGGACACGTGACGGTCAAAAAATGAGTAAAAGCAAGGGTAATGTAGTAAATCCAAAAGAGGTAGCAGATGCGTACGGACTTGATGCTTTTAGATATTTTATGTTGAGAGAAGTTCCTTTTGGACAAGATGGAGATTTTTCACAAAAAGCATTAATAGATAGAATTAATAGTGATTTAGGCAATGATTTAGGCAATTTATTAAATAGAATTATTGGCATGAGCGGTAAATATAGTGATTTCAAAGTATCTTCAAAAGATGTTAGCACTTACCATCAAAAAGAACTAGATGCGGTAAATGAAATTCTTGAAAACGTAGAAAAACTTATATATGATATGCAACTCAATAGATACTTAGAAGAACTTTGGAAACTTTTAAGTATTGCAAACAAATCTATCGGTGATTATGAGCCTTGGACAAAAATCAAAGAAGGCAAAACAGATGAAGCAAATGCTCTTGTTGCATTGGTTGTAAATATATTAGCAAAGGTTTCAGTTTTACTTTATCCTATTATGCCGGAACGAATTGGAAAGATAGCACACTCTTTGGGTATAGAAATAAATACTCAAAGTTATAATATGTTGATTAAAGACAAATCTTTGTTAAACGATACGTTAATATCTAAAGTTGACCCTTTATTTCCTAGAATAGAAGAACCTCTTTTGGCAACTCCAAACGTGGTTATTGAAGAAAAACCAAAAGCAAAAGAACCCGTAAAAGAGGAAATGCCTATAAGTGAAGATGGACTAATCGGCATTGAGCAGTTTATGAACGTAACTTTAAAAGTAGCTACAGTTGTAGAAGCAGAAGAAGTACCTAAAAGTTCAAAGCTACTAAAACTCCAAGTTGATTGCGGTGAAGAAAGTCTAAGACAAATAGTAGCAGGTATTAAAGAGTATTATTCACCTTCTGATTTAGTGGGAACACAAGTTTGTATTGTAGCAAATTTAAAACCTGCAAAACTTATGGGAATGCTGAGTCAAGGGATGATACTAGCTGCCAAAGATGAAAACGGACTAGCTTTAATTAGACCTGAAAAACCAAAAACAACAGGTACACAAATAAAATAACATGAATATATCATCTCTTGTTGACCTAATAGACGGGGATTTAAAAAATCCTCCTTCTATATCCTTTGTTTATAATATTCAAACAGATGTTGAGAGATTAAAAAACGGTGATTTATTTATATCAGACAATCAAGAACATATTCAAAAAGCGGTAGAAAAAGGTGCTTTCGGCATAGTTTACCAAAGTGACTTAATAACTATCTTAGATAAAGAGATAGCTTGGATTAAAGTTAAAGACATAGAAGAAGCTATTGTAAAAATATCAAGGTATGTTTTATCAAATATGGAATTAAATATATTCTATGTGGATGAAGTTATGCTTGATATTATAGATTTATGTGTCGGTCACAGCGGTTATGTATATATCAATGATAATATTTCAAGTGAATTATCTAAAATACAAGCCATTGAGTCAAATCAACTTGTTTTATCGACCAATAAAACATTACTTCAAAAGATTTATCCTCTATATAATAATTTTCCTATCAAAAATTACAATTTATCAAATATTACGATTCATTCAATTTTTGAAACAACCTTTAGCCATAACGGAATACTATATTCAAGGGCAAAAGTTCCTTTTTTTTATATTGATTTATTTTTAAGTATCGTTGAATATCTAAAAATAGCAAATCCTCTAAATGATATATCAGGATTTAAAAAGTGGAATTTACTCTCCCCTATTTTTATAAATAAATCTTTCAAGCAAATAGACTTCGGAAGAAGTGATAAATTCATAATCTCAACAAAATCAATTAATCGTGCAATCAATGCATTATCACATATACAAAGAAATTTCAAATATGGGAAAGTTCATATTTTATTGGATAAAAGCTACTCAAAGCTAATCAAAAACGCTTTTTTTTATGAAGATGCAGAAGAGCTAGAGTTTTTTATAAAAACCCTAAGCTACAATCTACTATATATCGTAGGAACGAGTAACGAAGATATAATTAATATTTTGCAAAAAAAACCGCAAAGCCCTACTTTATTTGATATTTAAATATTGTTAAGCGTAGAAACAACCTTACCGTAAATTTCAATATTGCCACTTTCACATATCATATCATCATATACGTCATTATCGGAATACATAATAAATTGATTCCCTTTTTTTGTAACCCTTTTTACAAACATATTATTGTCAAATAAAAAAGCATAAATTCCATTTTTTTGTATATCGGTCTTTGATTTATCTATAAAAATAATACTATCGTTTTGTAAAGTCGGCTCCATAGAATCACCTGTAACGTTTATAGCTTCTATATTTTTAATATTACCTATACCTCCGAAAAACTTTATGAAATACTCCGGAATATCAAGCTTTTCAAAATCTTGATTTTCTTCAAAACTACCTCCTCCGGCACTTACTCGTATATTTGGATAATATCTAATCCAATATTTATCGGTTGTATCCACTAAAGAGCCCGGATGTTGATTGTACAAAAGCCAATTTATTGAAATCTTCTTTTTTGCACAAAAATCAAGTATTTTATCATAAGGAATTTTACCCCTATTTTTCATAGTTGCAAAATTTACCTGAGTAATATCTAGCTCGGTTGCAACATCCTTGTCAAATACTTTTTGATTATTACTATCCTTGCTTATAATATCTTTCAGTCGTTCTATAATTTCATTAACTACAATCATATTTACCTACCTATTGAAAATATTAAACAAATTATATTGCAATTTGCAATATTTTTCAAGTATTTTTTTCAAATATATTAAAATTTCAAATATAAAATTGCAAAAAAGGTAACACATGGAAAAGATTAATGCAGAAATAAACAAATTTGTAAGGTTTATTGAAATGCTCGATGATTGCATATATAAATTAGGTAAAACATTGTTTTAAGAAAAGTATATTTTTTGTAAAAAAAGTTTTTTTTGATATATTGTTTCAAAATCAAATCTCACCTAAAGGAAATTTATTATAAAATACCGTTCATTATAACATAAATTGGAGTTGCTAATGGAAGAAGTTAACTTAGTAGCAGAGGCTTTTAAATTCCTACTATTAGGCATGGGTGTTGTATTTTCATTCTTGGTATTGCTAGTATTTATACTAAAGATACAAGCAAGACTGGTACAAAAGTACTTCCCTGAAAAAGAAGTTGTTGTTACGAAACAATGGCAACCGCAAGTTGTAAAGAGTAACGATAAAGTTAGCAAAATTGCTGCTGTCATAGCTGCTATACAGCATCATAGAAATAAAGCGGAGTAATACGTATGTCAAAAAAATATATCGATATAATGGATACGACTTTTAGAGACGGTTTCCAATCAGTATTTGGCGGAAGAGTCTTGATGAAAGATTTTTTTCCTGCCGTAGAGGCTGCAA
>DISL01000062.1 GCA_002421845.1 Epsilonproteobacteria bacterium UBA6211
ACAAATTTTTATAAATATATTAAACTTTATGAAATAAACAAAGAATCTAAATAAAGGCAAAATTCATTCATAAATAATCTCATGCAGTTTGTTTTCTATGGATTTATATAAATTTCTATCATAATTATGCGGTATGCAAAAATTACTTTGATTCTCCGTATCACTTACGGTAGCCCATCTTCTAGGGCTAGCAAATAGTTTAGAACCAAAAAATGATAGAGTTTTTATATTTATGGCACCGGCTAAATGCATAGGACCGGTAGATGTGCTTATTAGTAATTCAAAATTGCATAAAAGCTTACAAAAATCTATTAACGGTAGCTTTGAATCATAGATAATACAATCGAAATCAATTTTAGACGTGATGTACTCTTTGCTTTTTTTATCGTCAGGACCAAAAGTAAAAACTATTTTTAAGTGTTTTTTACCACACAGCGATTTTGCAAGGGATATGTAATCATCCAATGATATGTTCCCATCGCTGCTGCCGCCATAACCAGGGTGAAAAGCAACATATTTATAATCTTCGGTGATGTTGAATTCATTTTTGAATTTTTCAAGTTGACCTAGAATTTCTTCATGTTTAAATTCTATCACAGGTTTGTGAAAATGTTGATGGATGTGCTTGTCGTAGGCTTTTAGAAGTTCAATATTGTATTCATACTCCGTCATAGCAACCTTGCTACGTCTTTGTACTATCTTGTGATTATAAAACATTTGTGCTATTTTAGTTGCTGGTGCAAATCTTTCTTTGACACCGCTCAAAAGTAGAGCAATGGCAAGTTTCATGTCGCTAAAAGCACTTATACTTACGTCTATATTCTTTTCTTTAACGGCTTTTATTAGTTTAAAAATGCAGTCTTCATATAGTATTACATCATCTATATAATCAATACTTTTTGCAAATTCATAATTTACTTTTGAAACCATTACGATAATATTAGTATCTTTCAAGTCTCTTTTTGCTATTTTTATCATAGGTAAAGTAGTTATAAAGTCACCTATTTTATCATGTCTTGTAATTAGTAAATTAGTCATTGTTATACCTTTGCTAATCCTATTGCTTATATATAATATGTTACAATTATAGCATATATTTATTTAAAGGCTTATTTTATAAATGCAAACACCTTTTATTTGGGATAGTTATTCGGACCAACCTCATGTTATACGAGATAGGGCATACAAAAAACAGATGAAAAAAAAGCATAGTTTGGATTATCTTAAACTTGTACTTAGTACTACTTTTGTGTTTCCTGTTGCTACTGCTTTGATGAAAGTTTTTGGACCGTCCAAGCCAAAAGGAAACGATATATACGGTATGGGAGTTAATCTTGACAAAGGTGATGTTCAAGTAGAGCTTATTGAAGAGCTTGGAGTTAAAAATCTGTTAGTTAGACTCCCTTTAAGTGATATACAAAATATACAAACATATTATGATTTTACTTATAAATTTATACAAAATGATAAAAAGCATATTGTTATAAATATTTTGCAAGATAGGGAGCATATTGATGATTTACAGCTTTTGCAAAAAGATATAACGGTAATATTTAATACATTTAAGACTATTACAAATGAGTTTCAAATAGGTAATGCAATCAACAGAACTAAATGGGGATTTTTTAGCATTGGAGAATATTTAAAGTTCTATAAGTGTGTACAAGATATTAGGGATGAGCATTTCAAAGATATTAAATTAATAGGCCCAAGTGTAATAGATTTTGAATACTACTATACTATACGAGCTTTGTTTAACGGCTATGATATAAAATACGACAAATTATCAAGTTTGCTCTATGTTGATAGAAGAGGAAGTCCATACAACACTCAAATGGGGATTTTTGATACTGAAAATAAGATAAATCTTTTGTATTCGTTACTTAGACTTAGTCCAAAAATGAAAAGCGATGATATATATATCACGGAAGTTAATTGGCCTTTGAGCGGTACGGCACCTTATGCTCCTACAAGTGAAAAAGAGTGTGTGGGATACGATGAATACGCAAGATATATGGTAGAATACTACGATATTGCCAAAAAAAGTGGAAAGATATCAAAGGTTTTTTGGCATCAGCTTATAGCACCAGGTTATGGTCTTGTGGATAATCGTGACGGCAAGATAATCAAAACAAAAGCATTTTATGAGTTTAAAAAGATGGTTCAAAATGGATAAAAAGATAGTTATACAAATACCTACATGGCTAGGTGATGCCGTAATGGCAACTCCTGCAATAGAAAATATAATACAACATTTCGGAGATGATTATAAGTATATCGTACTTGGCTCAAACGTATCGGTCAAAATCTTTGAATTTCACCCGAAAATATCACAAATAATAGTAGATGATACAAAAAAAGGTGGTTCTAGGTATCTAAATATCTACAATCTTGCCAAATCTTTCGGCAAAGTAGAAGTGTTTTTCTCTTTTAGAAGGTCTTTTAGTGCTAGGGTGTTGAAGTTTTTTGTAAGTGCAAGGCAAAAATACGGCTATAAAAGACTCACCAAAGAACAAATCCATCTAGTGCTTAGATATAACGACTTTGTAAACCACTGCCTAAAAACAAACTATCAAGCAGGTGATTTAAAAATCTATACTAACTCAACACTTAAAACTCAACACTCAAAACTATTGTTGGGTCTAAACCCAGGTGCAACATATGGAAGTGCCAAACGATGGTATCCAAAAGAGTTCGCATTGACGGCTAAAGAGTTGAGTAAAGATTATGATATATTGATTTTTGGAGGTCCTACGGAGGTAGAACAAGCCTGCGAAATAGAAAAATATCTAAAAAGTTTTGGTGTGTCAAATTATACCAATCTGGCAGGTAAGACAACTGTTACGGAACTTATAGAATACATCAAAAATCTTGATTTATTTATCACGAACGACAGCGGTCCGATGCACCTAGCTGCCGCATTTAAGATAAAAACAGTAGCGATATTCGGTCCTACGAAACATATAGAAACACATCAGTGGAACAACCCAAATGAAATCATAATAAGAAAAGATATGGAATGTGCTCCATGCATGAAAAGAGTGTGTCCGTTGGGTCATCATGAGTGCATGAAGCAAATCACCTCATCAGACGTATTGGAGAAGCTGAGATGAATACATATTTTTCTTCAAAAGAGATACCGTATATAAAAAGCTTGCAAAATCTTCAAGAATACAAACCTCAAAAAGGGATTAAAAAGCTTTTTTCAAAAAAAACTTACCCCGATATTTATTTTTATAATTATTTAGACAAAGATAAAGATGAGCTGTCTAAAAATTCAAAATTGATAGTAGTTGGGTCAAAAAGAGTTGAAGAAATAGTAAAAAATAAATATTTAGACAAAAAAGTAGAGCTGATATATCCATTCGTAAAATTGCCGCAAAGTTTCTCAAAACAACAAGCAAAACAGGAGTTTTGCGATATTCAAGGACTAAGAAGTGAAACCAAAATTATCTCTTTTTATGATAACGACTTTAAAAACGGCGGTGTAAAAGAGTTTATATCTATGATAAATAGCCTTAATTACAAATTTGCCAAAGCTTGTATAATAGGCGATAGTAAATCTCTTGATACAGTTAGGCTTTTTGTAGCAAGGCTACAAACCAAACATAGATTTATTTTGATAGAAGATGATAAGCTTGATGATATTTTAAAGGCTAGTGATGTTTTTATATCTCCTACGCGTCAAAAAACTTTTCATATTGGTGTATTGAAGGCTATGGCATACGGAAATGTGATTTTTACTTCAATAGACAATGACGTGAGTGAACTACTTGATAACTTCTCTGTGATGCACTCACACAACGATATGACCGTACTTTTTAAGGTTGAGAGAATTCTTCAAAGCGAGAATGATTTGAAGCTTATAGGCGAACAAAACGCTCAAATAGTAAAGAATATAGCATCCGTAAATCTTGAAGAAAAACTAAAACTTTAGTTTTCTTCTTTGTCGCTAGTGTAAGTAATTTCCACGTTTTTATTTATTTCTTGTTTCACTATTTCGTTTATTTTACTTAAGATGTCCTCTATATTT
Organism: Epsilonproteobacteria bacterium UBA6211; assembly: GCA_002421845.1. GTDB lineage: Bacteria > Campylobacterota > Campylobacteria > Campylobacterales > Arcobacteraceae > UBA6211. Next base: position 4,034 of record DISL01000062.1, read on the forward strand.
GGGATTTCAAGGCGTACATAATCATTTATCTTAGGCTTTTTGTCAGGATACAGAGAAGCTATTGAGAACTTTTTGCTTTTATCTGTTTGTCCTGTTTGAGCCACTACTATTTCATAATTCAAAAATTCGCATTCATTTTGGTTTATTTTGAAAAGTTCTATAGATATACCATTTTGTCGTGCCAACGTGTCCAAATCTATTTTTAGCGAGTTTATCTGTTCGCTAGATAGAGGTTTTATTATATACTCACACCTTTCTTGGGTAATCTCTGCAAATAGTTGCAATGAGATAAAAATGACTATAAATAAAGATTTCCACATATTAAACCCCTTTTTGAATTTATGATGATAGTATAATATAAAATTAGATAAAAAACTATAAAATATCAATAACTAGCACTTTTGAATCTTGAGTGCTAATTATTAAAAAAACTTTAGTGAACTTTTATAAAGTTTGTGTTAAAATTTTGCATAAGAGACTGAGAAACTTAGAAACTGAGAGACTTAGCAATTCAAACTTAGTTTCTCAGTCACTTAGTCTCTCAGTTACTTTAAAAAGAAGGAGAATTTATTATGGGAAAACAACAATTTCAAACGGAAGTAGGGCAACTATTATATCTTATGACACATTCGCTTTACTCAAATAAAGAGATTTTCATAAGAGAACTTGTATCAAATAGTAGTGATGCAATAGATAAACTAAAATATTTGACATTAACGGAAGAGTCACTCAAAAACTTAGAGTGGACTCCTCAAATCAACATAAGTTTTGATAAAGATGATAAATCTTTGACAATAGCTGATAACGGTATTGGTATGGATGAAGCTGATTTGGTGGCTAATATCGGAACTATTGCAAAAAGCGGTACTAAGTCATTTGTAGAAAAGCTTACGGGTGATGCAAAAAAAGATAGTAACCTAATAGGGCAATTTGGGGTAGGGTTTTATTCCGTGTTTATGGTGGCTGATTATGTTGATGTTATTACAAAAAAAGCCGGAAGTGAACAAGCTTACAAATGGAGTAGTGACGGTAAAGGTGAGTTTGAAATCAAACCTGTTACAAAAGAATCTCAAGGTACGGTAATCTATATCAAGCTAAAAGATGATGAAGTAGAAGATTTTACGAGTAGATGGAGAATCGAAAATATAATAAAAAAATATTCAAATCATATAGCTTATCCAATCTTTTTGAACTACAAAGAAGAAGTAGAAGATAAAGAAACAAAAGAGAAAAAAGAAGAATCTAAATGTGAGCAAATAAATGCTGCTACGGCTCTTTGGACATTGCCTAAATCAAAAATAAAGCCTGAAGAGTATAACGAGTTTTATAAATCTATTTCTCACGATAGTACCGACCCATTACTTCACGTACATACAAAAGCAGAAGGGGTAAATAACTACACTACGCTATTTTACGTACCTCAAAAAGCACCTTTTGATATGTATAGAGTAGATTATCAAAGCGGTGTAAAACTATACGTAAAAAGGGTATTTATCACAGATGATGATAAAGAACTTCTTCCTACATACTTAAGATTTGTAAGGGGTATCATAGATAGCGAAGATTTACCACTCAACGTAAGTAGAGAGATATTACAAGAAAATAGAATCCTAGCAAATATAAAACAATCGAGCGTAAAAAAACTTCTTGGCGAGTTTAAAAAACTTAGTGAAGATAAAGAGAAATACGAGAAGTTTTATAAAGAGTTCGGTAGAGCATTAAAAGAAGGTGCGTATCAAGACTTTACAAACAAAGATGCTATTTTAGAGCTTTTGAGATATAAATCAACAAAAGTAGAAGGTATGACATCTTTTGCAGAGTATAAAGATAGAGCTTCTACGGAGCAGAAAGCTATCTATTATATCGTAGGTGAGAATGAGAAGATTTTGAGAAGTTCACCGTTACTTGAAAGCTACAAAAAAGCAGACATTGAGGTACTTATCCTTGATGATAAGGAGATAGATGATATTATCACTCCTGCTTTTGGTGCATATCAAGAGTGGCAGTTCAAAGATATTACTAGTTGTGAAGCACCTGCGACTGAACAAAGTGAAGAAGAGAAAAAAGAGATTGAAGAAAAATACAAATCAATCGTAGAAAAAATCAAATCAAATCTAGGTGACGCTGTAAAAGATGTAAAAGTAACAAACAGATTAAGCGATAGCCCAAGTTGCGTAGTAAAAGACGGTAATGACCCTATGGCTTCTATGGCTCATATGTTTAGAGCAATGGGACAAGAGATGCCGGAATCTGCGCCGATACTTGAAATCAACCCGGAACATGATATAATCAAAAAGCTAAACGGTTGTGCGGATGATAGCTTGATAGCCGATATATCTTGGTTATTACTAGATAATGCAAAAATAAGCGAAGGTATGGAGATAAAAGACCCTATCGGTTTTGCAAAAAGACTAAATAGCGTTATGGCTAAAGTGTTTTAGGAAGACTTATGGAACGCCAGTTTTTAACTGGTGATTTCATGTTTATTTCACCAGATAAATCTTGCGTTCCAAAAAGGTAAAATAATGAACAAAGTAAAACTCTCGTTCTTAATTTTAGGTCTTGTAGTATTCTTAAGCGGTTGTTCCAGCACTCCTTATATGCAGTTTTCACAAAATGCCATATATTTGAATGATGCGGATAATACAAATGTAATTGAGCTAAAAAATCCAAGAAAAATAGATAGGTATGATTCTTGCGTATTTAACGGTTTTACCATAGATGATGCAAGTAAGCATATTGAATATATTAAACTTCATTCTTGGTGTCAGTGGAACGGTTTATCAAGTAGTTTTTATCAAAATTTCCTGAATTTAAATATTAAAAAATTACAATTAATCAAAAGTTTCGTAAAAGATAAGTACAATATATTCTTGTATGCAAAAAACGGAAAAGAGTTTTATTTTGTTCATACCTATGATGTAACGAGTGATTTATTTATTATAGATTATGACGGTAGTTTTGTAACAAAAATTTGCAAAGAGTGCTATTTGATTGATAAATCATTACGGTTTGATGAGAAAATAGATAAAAGTTTGGTTGAACGTAATTTTATAGAGGGTTATTTCTCAAGAGAATCGAGCAACGACTATTACGAAAAATAAATTAGGATATTTATGGAAGAATTGATTAGGGACTGGGGATATATAATACTGTTTTTATATTCCTTTGGCGGTGGTTTTGTTGCTCTTGCGGTAGCCGGGGTTTTGAGTTTTAGCGGTGAGCTTAATATTTTTGTATCTATTGCAGTAGCAGGAGTCGCAAATTTTATAGGTGATCAGTTTTTGTTTTATATGGCTAGACATAATAAGCATTTTGCAAACGATATAATGAAAAAATATGGTAGAAAAGTAGCATATACACATCTTTTGATGAGAAGATACGGATATTTGGCTATATTTCTACAAAAATATATCTACGGAGTAAAAACTCTTGTACCTTTGGCGATAGGACTCACAAAATATTCCGCACAAAGATTTGCATTTTATAATGTATTTGCTTCTACTTTATGGGCTATTGTTGTAGGAAGTGTAGCTTATATGCTAGGAGAAGTGGTGTTGACTTATGCCGAAGATTATAAATATATAGGTATCGGTATAATACTTTTAATTGTATTCTCTGTTTCATATCTCTACAAAAAAATATAACTGCATATTTAAAGTGTAACCAAATAACTCAATGGTTACACTTTTTTATTTTATCCACATTAAATCTCTTTTTAAAAAAATCATTTTTTGATATCATTGCTTTACATAAAAAAATAGGAGATTTTAATGGCTTTAATAGAAGAGTACAAAGCTCATACTGTTGAGAGAGAAACTTTAGGTGTTCCACCACTTCCACTAACTGCAAAACAA
>DISL01000079.1:0-930 GCA_002421845.1 Epsilonproteobacteria bacterium UBA6211
GGAGATATAAAATATCATGATGCTTTAGAGGCAAAAGATAGAGGTATCAGTCTTATTGATATAGGGCATTATGAAAGTGAACGATATTTTTGTGACCTTTTAGAGTCTATTTTGGTAAACGATTTGAAAATAAATGAAATTATGGGTATAATATCGAAAAAAGATTTTAAGAATCCATTTGAATATAATTAAAACTAGGAGAGAGTATTGAATAAGTATTTAGAACAATTAGTAGAGCTATCAAAATACGATACGCAAATTAGTTCTTTTGAACCACAGATTAAAAACCAAAAAGCAAAGCTTGAAGAGTTTAGCAAAGATGCTATAGCTTTGAGAGAAGAGATAAATAAGCTTGAGTCTGAAATAAAAGATATAAAAAATAAAAGAGCAAAACACGATGCACATTTAGGTGAGTTGAAAGATAAACTGAGTGATATATCTAAAAAAGGTGCTATAGTTCAAACTGAAAAAGAGGTAAAGGCTCTTCAACTAGAAGAAGAGATTACTAAAGAGCAAGTATCTTTTTCAAATGAAGAGATTGAAAGACTTGATAAACTTCAAGATAACAAAAACAATGCCCTAAAAGAGGCAGTATCTAAACTTTCTGAAGAGGAAGATTCTATAAAAGAACTTGAAGCTAAAATAGAAGAGAGTATCAAATCTATTAGTGAGCAAAGAAATGAAGTTTCTTACAAAAGAGGCGAACTTGTAGAAAAAGTTGACCCTAAAATTTTATCGTTTTATGAAAAAGTAAAAAGATGGGCAAAAAACAGTGCAGTTGTTCCTGTTAGAAAACAAGCTTGTTATGGATGTTATATGAAAATAAGCGACAAAACTTATGCAGAGGTTATCAAATCTGAAGAGATTGTTACTTGTCCTCATTGTGGAAGAATTCTTTATAAAGAAGTTGAGATAACAGAGTAAAAATAG
>DISL01000079.1:987-3886 GCA_002421845.1 Epsilonproteobacteria bacterium UBA6211
TCCCTTTTCTTATCTACAAATCATTTAATCCAAAATATAAAATCGCAATTCCTGCAAAGTTTTTTTTAAAATCAAATAAACCTTTCAAAGAGGATAAGATATGGTTTCATTGTTGTTCTTTCGGAGAAGTAAGGGCAATAAAACCAATACTTGATAGGTTTGACAAAAACGAGTTAAATATTAGCGTTATAACAGATACCGGATATAATCAAGCTATTGAATATGGACTTGAGACAAGGTTTTTACCATTTGAAATATTTTTGCCTTTTTGGATACGCAGACAAAAAGCTCTTGTGGTTGTAGAAGCTGAACTGTGGTATATGCTTTTTTTGGTTTCAAAAATAAAAGGCTCTAAAACAATACTTATCAATGCAAGGATAAGTGATGCTTCATATCCAAAATATAAAAAAACCTCTTTTTTGTATAAACATATATTTGCCAATATAGATAAAATTTATGCACAAAGTGATACGGATAAGCAAAGGTTACTTGAACTAGGTGCAAAAAATATAGAAGTAATAGGGAATATCAAATTAGCAAATCTCCCAAAAGTAACCAAGGTATTGGCTAAGCCTAATGGTACCGTTATAACCGTAGCAAGTTCACATGACACCGAAGAGGAACTGGTACTTAAAGCTTATGATAAAACAATGGGTAAACTGATAGTAGTGCCTAGACATCCACAGAGATTTGATAGTGTGTATGAGCTTATCAAATCATACTCAATCTCCAAAGATTTTTCTTATGCAAGATACACTCAAAGCGGTAATTTTGAGAGTGATGTGACTTTGGTGGATTGTATGGGAGAACTTATCAACATCTATGCAATAAGCGATGTGGTAGTACTTTGCGGTTCTTTTGTGACTCATCTTGGTGGACACAACCCTATAGAACCTGCGTTTTTTGGTTGTAAAATAATAAGCGGTGAGACTATATTTAACCAAAAATCTCTTTTTGAAAGTGTTCATGGATACACTTTGATTAAAGCTAATGAACTCAAGAGTATTTTGGAAAATATAGATAATCTCCCTAACTCTAAACTTGAAAATATCGGTACAATAGAGCCTATTATAAAAGAGCTTATTTAACATCCGTATGATACAATAGTCTTATCCTATAATAAAAAAGGGTAGTTGATGCAAGAATTTGAAGATAAGTCTTGGCATAGTTTAAAATCGGAAGATGTGGTTGCATATTTACAAAGTGACTTAAAACATGGTTTGGGTGATGATGAAATATTGGCAAGACAAAAAAGCTTTGGATTAAATCAACTGACCCCTAAACAGGAATCTTCTTTACTTCTGGATTTTTTATTACAGTTTCATACCCCTTTGGTATATATATTGCTAGTAGCAGCTTTAGTAACGTTTTTGCTTGAAGAATATGTGGATAGTTCCGTAATATTTGGAGTTGTTTTAGTCAATGCAATAATAGGATTTATTCAAGAGAATAAAGCAAAACAAGCTATCAATTCTTTGAAAAATATGTTAAATACAAAAAGTATTGTTCTAAGAAATTCAAATAAAGTAAGTATTGACTCAAAAGAGATAACAATAGGTGATATAGTATTTTTAGGGCTTGGTGATAAAATACCGGCTGATATGAGAATAGTATCTGCAAAAAATCTTCATATTGATGAATCTGCACTTACTGGTGAATCCGTACCTACTCAAAAAACGGTAGATGTTTTGGATAAGGATATAGTCTTAGCTGATAGGGATAATATGGCTTACGGCGGTACATTGGTGACCTATGGGCAAGGTATAGGTATAGTTACGGAAATAGGGGACAATACTCAAACAGGTAAGATAGCCTCTTTGATACATGAGGCTGTTAGCATTGAGACTCCACTGACCAAAAAAATATCGGAGTTTTCAAAAACACTTCTTTGGATTATTCTTGCACTTGCAGGATTTACTTTTGTATTCGGGTATTTTATACATGATTATAGTGCTATAGATATGTTTATGGCTTCTGTTGCCTTAGCTGTCGGAGCTATTCCCGAGGGGCTTCCTGCCGTTGTGACTATTACACTTGCTATCGGTGTCAGGGTCATGGCTACTAAAAATGCTATTATTAGAAAACTTCCGGCTGTTGAAACATTGGGGAGTACAACCGTAATTTGTTCTGACAAAACAGGAACATTGACCAAAAACGAAATGACGGTTACAAAACTATGTATTAATAACCATATTTTTGATGTCGGCGGTAACGGTTATGAGCCTAAGGGTGAGATAATGTATGATGGTAATAATATATCACAAGATTACTCATATACTCTAGCAGAGATACTTCGATGTGGAATGTTGTGTAATGATTCTATGTTAGTGCATGAAAATGGCAAATATCATATTCAAGGTGATCCAACAGAAGGGGCATTGATAGTAAGTGCCACAAAATACGGGTTTGAATATAATGTACTCATACAAGAACATCCAAGGCTTGATATTATCCCTTTTGACTCTGAAAATATGTATATGGCAACACTACATCCCATAAGTGCAGAAGAAAATGCTATTTATTTGAAAGGGTCGTTGGAACAGATACTTACATTATCTAAAAGTGCTTTGGATATTGGCGGTAATAGATGCCTTTTAAATAAAGAAGAGATAGAAAATAAAGCTTCGTATATGGCATCTAATGGACTTAGAATTCTTGCTTTTGCGGTATGTTATGTTCCTAATGATTATAAAAATATTTTAGATTTGAAAACATTAGATATACATTTTTTAGGTTTACAAGCTATGATAGACCCTCCAAGACCTGAGGCTATAGAGGCTGTTAAACTGTGTCAAAATGCTGGAATTACGGTCAAAATGATAACAGGAGATCATAAAGTAACGGCTCTTGCTATTGCAAAGGAGCTTAATATAGCAGATGATAATGCTAAGTCCATAAG
>DISL01000030.1 GCA_002421845.1 Epsilonproteobacteria bacterium UBA6211
ATGATGATGATGGGTGAACACTTCATGGGCGAGTTACCTTTCAAACACATCTATCTTCATGCTCTAGTAAGAGATGAAACAGGTGCTAAGATGAGCAAATCAAAAGGAAATGTTATAGACCCTCTTGATATGGTAGAAGAGTTTTCGGCTGATATAGTTAGATTTTCCCTTGCATACTTGACCGTACAAGGAAGAGATATAAAACTAGGAAGAAAACATCTTGAGCTTTATAGAAACTTTACAAACAAGCTTTATAACGCATCAAACTTCTTACTAATGAACGAAAGTAGTTTCAAAGACCTAAAAGATATGGAGATAAAATCAACACTCGGTAAGTATATGTTAAGTCGTCTTTCAGTAGCGACAGATGAGGTAAGGGACAACCTTGATAACTACAGATTCAATGACGCTGCAAATGCGATATACAAATTCGTATGGATGGAGTTTTGTGACTGGGGTATTGAGTACAGCAAAGCAGAAAAATCAAGCGTAGCTGAACTTGGGGCGATATTCAAAGAGACTTTGAAGCTAGTATCACCTTTTATGCCTTTTATCGCTGATTATCTATACCACAAACTAAGTGGAACTACTCTTGAAGAGGGCAAATCGGTAATGATTATGAACTATCCAAAAGAGCTTCCGGTGGATAAGGCTTCAATAGAGCAGTTTGCAGTAATAGAAGAGGCTATAGTAGCTATTAGAAGAGCAAAAGTTATCATAGATATGGGTAATAGCAAGATAGATTTGGCATATATCAAACTAGGCGTAGATTTGGATACAAATGCTATCAAACCTTTTATCCAAAAACTTGCTAAGGTAGAAAATATAGAGTTCGTAACTGCTAAAGTGAAAAGCAAATGTATCACTGATGTAAGTACAAACCTAGAGGTTTATATCCCGACAGATAGTATAGACCTAAGTGCAATCAAAGACAAACTAAGCAAACAAAAAGCAAAACTAGAAGCTGAAATAAATAAGCTATCAAATATGCTAAATAACGAAAAATTCGTAGCAAACGCACCTGCACAGGTTCTTGAAACAAATAGAACCGCTTTAAGCGAAGCACAAAGTAAGTTTGAAAAGGTAGAGGCTGAACTAAAAAGCTTTGAGTAGGGATACTCAGGGCTTTTTTGCTTTTTTATACAACTGATATTTCAAAAGGTTGCACTATGGAACATAATCTAACTATCCAAGATGAAATGACTGAATTTTTACTCTACACAACCCCAAATCAAAATATAAAAGTCGAAGTTTTTTTACATAATGAAAGTTTGTGGCTTACGCAAGAGAGAATTGCGGAGCTTTTTGGGGTAGATAGAACGGTAATAACAAAACATATCAAAAATATCTATAATGAACAAGAACTTCAAGAAGATTCAACAAGTGCAAAAATTGCACAAGTTCAAATCGAAGGTAATAGAACAGTAAAAAGAGCCGTTAAATACTATAACCTTGATGCTATCATAGCTGTAGGATACAGGGTAAACTCACTCAAAGCTACACAGTTTCGTATCTGGGCTACAAATATATTAAAAGAGTACATCATCAAGGGTTTTGCTATGGATGATGAGCGGATGAAAAACGGTAGATTTTTTGGTAAGGATTACTTTAGAGAATTACTAGAAAGAGTCCGTTCAATCCGTGCTAGTGAGCGAAGAATTTATCAACAAGTTACGGATATATTTGCTGAGTGTTGCATAGATTATGACAAAAAAAGCGATACCGCCAAAAACTTTTATGCAAATATACAAAACAAATTCCATTTTGCTATCACTGGACAAACCGCAGCTGAAATAGTATATAAAGAAGCCGATAAACAAAAGCCTTTTATGGGGCTAAAAACTTGGAAAAATGCACCGGATGGAAGAATACTCAAATCAGATACAACCATAGTCAAAAACTATTTGAGTGAAGAAGAAATCAAAAAACTAGAGCGAACTATATCAGCGTATTTTGATTATATTGAAAATCAAATCGAACAAAGAAAAACATTTACAATGGAACAGTTAGAAAATAGCGTCAATAAATTTCTTGATTTTAACGACTACAAAGTTTTGGACGGTTTTGGAAGCATCTCCCACAAAATGGCAGAAGAAAAAGCATTTGGGGAGTATGATGAGTTTAATAAAGTCCAAAAAATTGAATCAGATTTCGATAAAGAGCTTAAAAAAATGATAAGAGGCTAAAATGGAACTTGTTTATTTATGGGTTGAAAAGTATAAAAATATTGAAAATCAGGGGTTTAATTTTAGTCCGAGGTTTGAGTGTGAGTTTTTTCCTGAATATGATGAAAATAAAAAACTAAAAGATAATTGTAAATTAGAAATAAAACCGAAAGAATATACTAGTATTTTTCCTGATAATATCAATGTAACTGCTATTGTTGGGGAGAATGGGAGTGGGAAGAGTAGTGTAATTGAAGCTATAATAAGTAGAGGACTTGGAAAAAAAATATTAGTATTAAATATAAATGGCAAATTTTATTATCAGTCAAATGTTACTTTTAATTCTAATATATTCATAGAAGAACTAGAAAATTCATATCTTACTGAATTTGAAACTGACTATGAAGGTGAATATAGCATGGGATATATAACATTTGATTTATTCAAAGAAAAATTTATCCAAACTTTAAGTCACAATGAAGACAATTTTTTATCAATTAAAGATGTAGATGAACATATTTTTTCATATGAGAATTTATTCTTTAATATAGTATTAGATTATAATTCAAATAATGGATTGGATTTAAATTATAAGAAATATAATATAAATAAGATTTTATTAATGCTATTAAAAAGCAATATAGAATTAACTGTATACAAGCCTATGAAAATAAGTTTTGAATTAAAAGGTTTTTTGTTAAATAATGCAAAAACATTTAATATTCCTGAAATTTATGATGATGTTAAAGATTGGAATCAACGATACTATGATATAAAATCTTTAAATGAATTGGCAAAAAAGTTTTATTTATATAATACAAAAGAATTTAATGTAGAGGTATTGTTTTATCTTTTTATGATAATGAAATATTTATCTTTAGAACAAGAGGAAGCATATTTTTTATTGAAAGAGAATGGTTTTAGTTTTTTATTAGACAAACATAATGATGATAATCAAATACTTGAAGACCTTAGAATGGCATATAATAATTTAGAGGATTATTTAGAATGTAAAGATTATTTTTATTATGATAATTATAATATGAAAACTAAACTTAAAGATATAATAACTCAAGAGAATATAAATTATTTAAAATTATTTTTTAATACTAAGTCTATTATGATTACAATAAATCAAAATGTAAATATTGATTTACTGCTTTTTTTAAATAAAATAGGGTTCATAAATATTGATTTTATTGATGAGTTAGGATGTGATTTTTATAGCTTAAGTCAAGGAGAAAGAACATATTGTATATTAGAATTGTTGATTAAAAATAAAATAAAAAATACTAAAGAAAGCAATATAATATTTTTATTAGATGAAGTTGATATTAGTTTTAATCCTAATTGGCAAAAAAGAATAATTTCAAATTTAAATAGTACATTTAATAATTATAAGAATAAGAAATTTCATATTATAATTACTTCACATTCTTCATTTATCTTATCAGACTTGCCAAAAGAAAATGTGATTTTTTTAAAAAAAGATGAAATTGGCAACTGTAAAAATGTAACAAAAGAGATAAATATAAAAACTTTCGGAGCAAATATACACACTTTACTTTCTCACGGATTTTTTATGAGTGATGGGCTTATGGGTGAGTTTGCGAAATGGAAAATTGAAGAGATAAAAAGATGTTATGAATTGGTACAGAAATTAAAAAGTAGAATTGAATCTCAACCAAAAACAAAAACTGTTGCTAAAAGTTCATATGAGAGAAGAAAAAAGAGATTCAAAAATATCCAATCACTCATCGGTGAACCATTTTTACAAACTATTATTAAAAACTATTTAGATGAATTAGATATTTTATTTTATGGTAAAAACCAATTTTTAGATAAAGAAATAAAACGATTACAAGCTTTGAAAGATAGTTAATATGACAAAATTAATTTATAATAATTATTTGAAAGTTAGAGATTTTAATATAGATGAAGAGTACTACAAATTATTTAAAGATAAAGAGACTCAATTTGAAGAATTAAAAACTAAATCTCCTTATGATATTTTATTTAGTGATATTGAATTTAAAGATATTATATTTTTTGATAAATTAATAATTCAAACTATTGAATCAAGAATAAATATACAATCACACATTACTCCAAGTCTTAGAGAAGATATAAGAGTAGAACTTCAAAGAATATTTAATTATGAAGGCTATAATCAAAGCAAGAAAATAACTCCATTTTTCACAAATAATTTTAACTTCAGAACTTGTTTTTATTGTAATAAAGATTTCATAAATAACTTTGAAGAAAATACAGATAAACTAGTCTCAACTTTTCAACTTGACCATTTTTATGATAAAGGCACTTATCCATATTTAGCACTTAGTTTTTATAATTTTATCCCATCTTGCCCCACTTGTAACTCTTCAAAAGTAAAAGGGACTCAAAACTGTTTTGGAACTTGTATTGCACCAAACGACAAAAACTTTGATTTTGAAAACAAAGTAAAATTCAAACTATTTTTAGACACAAAGTGTAAAAACTTACACATAAAAGATAAAGATGATATTGATATACCTTTAAAAGAGCAATTTACAGATGAGTACGATAAATATATAGAAGTTTTTAAATTAAACGAACGATACAAAGCCCACAAAGATATAGTTTATGAGATGATAACAAAAGCTGAACTTTACCCAGAAAGTAGGCTGAAAGAGTTGCAAGATTTGACTGGTGTTCCTTTTCAACAAATCAAAAAAGATATTTTTAATCTTATAGATGAAAACGATGATTTATCAAAGAAACCTTTTTCAAAACTTATAAAAGACATCAGCGAAGAGCTAGGACTATTATAAATACTATCTTACGGAACGCCAGATTCATCCGGTATCATTTAAGACAAGCCCGACTAAAGTCGGGGTTCCTTTATCCCCATGGTGCTATTATAACTCCTTGCACCGATTTTTTACGCAACTTTTTTTAAAAAAAGTGGCATTACTTTTGATTGTTTAATATTAATATAGTTTTCTAAAAAGTAAAGTGTCACAAAGAGGGATATTGTATTGCCAAAGGCAATAATTTTGATTTGAAGAATTGTTAGAAAAGGAAAGTTAAAGTATCATATTTTGAGAAATTTGTCATAAACTGCATCCTCTGAATTATTCCATACAGATTCTAGTGTCTAGTGTATTAGTTCTCAACTTTCACAACATCATTACGTTTTACTTTTGCAAAATACAAGGCTGTATCAACTCGTTTTAAGCAACTAGCTATGCTATCTTCATTAGTCAGTTCAGATACTCCTGCACTTATCGTGACAGGAGGTAGTTCTTTATCTACATAAGACTCTATATCTTTACGTAACTCTTCTGCTTTGGAATAGGCATCGTTTATGTTTGTTCTAGGTAGTAATATAATAAATTCCTCGCCGCCCCAACGAGCAAAAACATCATTGATACGTAACTTGTTTTTTATTATTCCTACTATAGCTATTAATACAAGATCACCGGTTAGATGTCCATATGTATCATTGACTTTTTTAAAGTGATCTAAGTCTATTAGGATGACGGAAAGATTATCGCCGTATCTTTTTTTGTTTTCAAACTCTTTTAAAAACAATTCATCGAATTTTTGTCTATTGAATATTTTTGTTAGATGGTCATGATATGCAAAATATTCATATTCGTTTTTTTTGGCAATATATGTAGTAATATCATTAAAAACAACAATATATTCAGACTCATTTTCTATTTTTTTTAAAGTTATTTCAAAATCAATCAAATCATTGTTGATATTTTTTATGGATACTATACGACTTACTTCCGGTTTTGAAAAAAGATAGTCAGTCCAATATTCACCATCTTTTATATCAGATAGTACGAAAAAGCCGTTATTTTTTATAAAAAGATTTGCTACGGCACCATAAATAGTATGGAATTCTTCTATTGATGAAAGAGCAAAAAAATCTAAAAATGCTTTGTTTGCACCCTTTAAATTGTTTTCACTCATAATAATAACAGGATTCGGAATAATATTAATCACAGAAAATATTTGACTATCTATATTATGTTTCATAATGTAAGTATATCATATTTTAGATTATCTCATATAATAAGATTAACTATTTTGCTCAACCACAGGAAAACTTATCGTAAAACAAGCACCTTGACCATATTCATCTCTTATATTTTTGAGTTTTATATTACCATTGAAATGATTTTGGATGATTTGTGTACTCATATATAGCCCAAGTCCAGTACCTTGCGATTGATGTTTGGTAGTGAAATATGGGTCAAAAATCTTTTCCATAAACTCTTTTGGTACGCCACCTGCATTATCTTTGATAGTGATGACTATATTGTGTTTTTCTTTTGAAAGATTTAGCGATACTTGTTTGTTCTCATGATTGCCGTGAACTAGGGCATCTTTTGCATTTGAAAAGATATTTAACAAAACTTGTGCAAGTAGATTTTCACTACCGAAAGTTTCTATTTTGTCATCTAGTTTTACGTTTAGATTGATAAAGTTATTATCATAAGAAGCCTTGATGATACTTATAGTATCGGTTATCGTTTGTGCCACGTTAAAAAGTTTTTTCGGTTGGTCTTTTCTGAAGAAATTCCGGAAGTTTTCTATGGTATTTGTCAAAAATTGAGCACTTTTGATAACTACGTCATTTGTCTCTTTTATATCGTTTGGTTCTAAAATTCCAAATTCATCTTTGAGTTGAAGTCCACTTACCGCCGATGTTATGGCACTTAGCGGTTGACGCCATTGGTGAGCTATGTTTCCTATCATTTCACCGAGTGCCGCAAGGCGTGATTGTTGTTGTAAAATGACATCTTTTTGTCTGTTTTTCTCCACCTCTTGGGCTACTTTTAATTCTAGGTTTTCATTGAGGATATTTAGCTCTTTTGTTCTTTCTTGTACTATCCTTTCTAGGTTTTGGTTGAGTTCTAGTATAGCTTTTTCGTTGCGTTCTTTGGCTTCTATCATCTCATTGAACTCTTTTGATAGAACTTGAATCTCTTGTACCACGTCTTCGTCTGCTTTGACGTTTGTTTCACCTGCTTTGATTTTTTTGGTGACATCTATGAGGTTATATATGTTTTTTGTTAGGGCATTGGCACTTGTATAGGCAAAACCTATGGCAAGTATAATAGCAATAATAGTAAATATAAGAAACTCTTGTCTGATACTATGCAATGAATTAACCCAATAAATATTATCCATCCTATTTCTTACATATCCTATTAGTTGGTCTTTGTATAAAATAGGTGAAGCTACTTCAATGAAATGCGTATCGTCATTCATATATTTTCTGATAATTTCAAACTTTTTTGTTTGGCTCTTTATATGCTTTACACTTGTTTCATCTACTATGTATTGACCAACTTTTGAGTTGTCCGTATGAGCTAGGATTTTGCCGTTTAAATCCAATACCATAACGTATATTTCATCTTTGTTTTGAGATACCGAGTCAACAACCTCTTGCAACCCTATATAATCCCCCGCCATAACCCAAACGGAGCTATTACTAGCAAGTAGATTGGTACGGTTTTTTGCTTGATTTATACTAGCTTCATCAAGGAAATTTTTTTGTTTTTCAAGTACGTTAAACGATAACAACAAAAACATAAAAAGGGTCAAAAACGTTATACCTAGTATCAACTGTCTTTTAATACTATAATTCCAAAAATCTAATATTTTACTTATCATTATTTAACCTAATAGGGCGTATCTCTTTTTCAAATTTTTCCAAAAAGACTCTTACTGATTCATATGTAGTATCATCTGCTTTTTCAAACTTACTAAGTTCCATCGGTTTTAAGATAGCTTTACCTTCTTCACTAAGGTGTAGATTGAATATCAAAGATGCTATCTTAGCCACCAAAACAGGGTCTATGTCGTTTCTAGCTACAAGCCAATTGTTTGGTAAAGGGTCTGTTTCCCAGATGATTTCAACTTCTTGTGCAACCTCTGGTCGTTCTTTGATAAATGCTATCCAAGGTGGCGGCCATGTGGCAGCTGCAGCTGATTCTTTTAGAAAAACATTCATTATAGAAGATTCTTGGGAACCTACATAGAGGTTTTTTATATCTTTGTTTATATCTATTCCATTGTCATGTAAAAATCTCTGTGGCATCATCGTAGCTGCTAGAGCCGTTGGGGCAGGGTAGCTTACGCTTTTGCCTTTCAAGTCGGATACTTTTTTGATGCCTGAATCTTTGCGTACTAGAATAATACCTTTGAAATTATGGTCATCTCCCATTTTACCGAATATTACATATCCGTGTTCCGTGGATTGGACTGTTTGGTATGGGTTTGGAAGAGAAAAATCAAAATGACCGGAAAACAATTTTTTATCATATTCTGCGTAGTTTGTAGATGCTTCAAGGACTATTTTTACATCTTTTAGATGTGAGTTTAGGTAGTCAACTAGTGGTTGATAAACTTCAAATAACCTTTTTGGGTTGTGTAATGGGTGAATCCCAAAAATATATGTTTGATTTTTGATGGCAGGTTTGTTTGAATACTCTATCGTGTATATATCTTCTTTGGATTTATCACATCCATAAAAGATAATAGAAATAAAAAGTAACAAAATTAGTTTGAAAAAGATATTTAATTTCATGGGAATTACTTATAATAAAATATCTTCATTATATCATAAATAACTCCAAAATTGATAAGGAAATGTAATATAAGAATCTAACAAATTCTTATATTACACTATAAGTAACATTTAAAACCCAAGAGGCTCGTTAACGTCTATTTTACATTCGTTGTTTTTGTCGCAAGTGATATTTGCATCAAGATACAAAGCTGTTTCTATATTTGGTATATTTGCCTCTTTTGCAAATTCTCTAGCCTCTATAGCTCTTGTACCTGTAGCACAATAAAACACTATCTCTTTATCTTTTGGTAGTAGTTTGCCGAATTCTTCCGGTTTCATTTTTGCTGCATATATATTGATAGCACCTTTGATGTGACCATTTTCATAACTAGCTTTATCCCTAACATCTATCAAAGCTACGTTTGATGGAAGATTTGACAAAATGGATTTTAGCCATTCACCATCAACACTTCCAACATCAACACCCGGTTTTAAAAATCCAACTTGTTTTTGAACAGGTTTTGGTTTGCTTTCACTAACTGCCACACTACCACTTGCTGTTGTAGGAAGTCCTGATTTACTCCATTCAGGATAGCCTCCGGCATAAACTTTGACGTTTTTATAGCCGTTTGCTATTAGCTTATCTCCAACTTCGTGAGATTTTTCGCACTCATATCCTCCACAATAAGGGATAATCATAGTCTCTTTGTCATTTGGAAACCATCCCATATATTTATCTATTTGAGTGTCAGGAATATTAAGTGAGCCGATTATTGTTCCACCTGCATATTTTGCAAAAGGTCTTGTGTCTATAAAAAGAGCATTTTTTGTCTCAAAAAAGGCTTTTGCTGTACTTTGTGAAATTTCATCGTAGCTTTTTACACTCCAATCAGGCATCCCCGCAGCATAAACTTTTATATTCTTATGACCTTTGTTTTTTAACATTACTGCTAGTTCGTGAGATTTTTCACACTTAAATCCACCGCAATAGAGTATAATCTCTTTACTTTTATCAAAACAACCCAAAACATCTTGATACATTTTCTCAAATTGTGTATCAGGCAATGATAAAGATGTAGGTATATGCCCTGCATCATAAAGTTTTTGAGGTCTTGCATCAACAATCACTGCTAAAGCATTATTTCTCGTTCCATTTGCAGTGGCTTTTTTGACATAGTCATAGCCAACAATTTCTAATTTATTTTTTTGAGCAAATTCAACTATGGTTTTTGGTGATTTTGAATTAAACTCTTGTATTACATCTGCACATATTATCGTCGTACTCCCCAATAATATAGCACTCACAACTAAATTACGAAACGGTTTCATGAACTCTCCTTTGCTTTAATGATAGTTTCAAGAAAATTATATCATAATTTCTTTAAATGAATACTCATTCATAAGGAGGGAAAGATGACTGATGTGTTATTAAAAGAATTTGGTATAACTAGAAGAGAAGCTATGAAGCGTCTTGGTGCTTTAGGTTTGATAGGTGTCGCATCACCACAAGTTGCGAGTGCTACGGCTAGTCCAAAAGCTACAAATGCTAAGATTGTAATAGTAGGTGGTGGGGCAGGGGGAATATGTGTAGCTGCTAGACTTTGTAGAGCTATAGATAATCCAAATATAACCATAATAGAGCCTAGTTCAAGACACGTTTATCAAGCAGGTCAAACTCTAGTTGGAGGTGGTATAAAAAAAGCTTCTCAACTTGTTGCAGATGAAGCTGATTTGATACCTTCAAAAGCAAAATGGATTCAAACAAGCGTCAAGTTTATAGACCCTGATGCTCAAAAACTTGACTTAGAAAACGGTGAACAAGTGTCGTATGATTATTTGATATTGGCTCCTGGTATGCAAAATGACTGGGATAAAATAGAGGGTCTTACAAAAGATGACATAGGTAGAGACGGTATTCATTCGATATATACCTTAGAGGGTTCTACAAAAACATGGGATATGCTTCAAGAGTTTGCAAAAACCGGCGGTAATGCTTACTTTACACATCCAAGTACACCTATAAAATGTGGTGGAGCACCGAAAAAGATAATGTATCTAACAGATGCCTATATGAGAAGAAAAAATAGTAGAGATAAAGCCGTCCTTACGTTCTGCCCTGCAAGTAAAAGTATGTTTACCGTACCTGAGTTTGACAAAGCTATTTATGAGCAGTTCCATGCGAGAGATATGAAGTATAATATGGGGCATGATCTTGTCAAAGTAGATAAAGCAAAAAAAGAGGCAACCTTTGCATACGAAGTACAAAAACAAGGTGATTGGGATGAACTGTTGGGTGAACATGAAATCATCAAAACAACCGAATACGTAACGCAACCCTATGACTTTTTGCACGTAACTCCTCCTATGAGTGCACCTGACTTTTTAAAAGACTCAAAAGTGATATATGATAAAGGTAGTTCAGGTGAACTTAGGATGATAAACGCTGATCAATACACATTACAAAATCCAAATTATCCAAATGTTTTTGCACTAGGTGACGCTCTTGGTACACCTTTTTGTAAAACAGGGGGAAGCGTAAGAAAACAAGCACCTGTACTAGTGCAAAATCTTCTTGACGTAATAGACGGTAAAGCTCCTAGTGCAAAATTCAACGGCTATACGGTGTGTCCTATTATAACGGGATACGGTACCGTAATGCTTGCAGAGTTCGACTATAGCGGTAAACCAACACCTATAATACCCCTTGACCCTACACAAGAGAGATGGATATGGTGGATGTTAAAAGTTTATATGCTTGAACCGATATATTTTTACGGTATGATGAAAGGTATCATGTAGTTTTTATCAAACTTTATCCTATGTTATGGTATATTAAGCCATCTCAACATAGGATAGAGTATGGATACAAACCTAATAGTTCAATCATTAAGGGATTTTTTTAGTCCAAAAATATTTATGACAAGCGTATATAGCTTATTGATTACCCTTTTTATCGCTTTTGGTTCTTTGTATTTTGCATTTGACGGTTTTAGTGCCTTAAGGGATGAGTTTTTTCTCTTTATAGATGGGGAAAGTTGGCTTTTTCTTGAAGGATTGAAAGAGAATTTTATCATAGATTTTCTCATCAAACACGCCATATTCTCTATTATTCTAAACTTCTTATTTTTACTTGGATTCGGTCTTGTAATCTATTATATTTTCTTTATGATTTACTCTTTTGTGATAGGTTTGTTTACAGGTGTGGTGGTATCTGAAATCAAAAACAAATACTATGAAAACACTGTTTTAAACGGCTTTGGCGTGGGTGCGACTATATGGTTTTATATCAAAACGGTGCTTATTACCGTTGGGCTTTTTTTGCTTCTTGTGCCGCTTTATTTTATACCTGTGTTTAATCTTTTGATTTTTTTGCCTATGTATTACTTTTTTCATAGAACTCTTACATTTGATGTTTCAAGTATCGTAAATACAAAAGAGGAGTATGAGGCAATCACCTCAAAAAACTGGACAGGGCTTAAAATACGTACTTTTATATGCTTTTTGATAGCACTTGTACCTATTGTAGGTATCGTACTTTATCCTTTTTATATCATTTATATAAGCCATTTTGTACTAACTGAGACAAATAAAATAAGGGCTATGTCTTGAAAAAATATCTTTTATTTGATAATGACGGAGTTTTGGTAGAGACTGAGATGTGGTATTATGAAGCCAACTGTATGGCTTTGGCTGAACTTGGGTATGATTTACCCTTTGAGAAATATATGTATATGATGGCTCACGGTATTACCACATGGCAAGAGCCACTCCAAAACGGTGTAAGTCAAAGTGTAGTAGATAACGCAAGGGAAAAACGAAATCTATATTATCAAGAATTTCTCAAAACAAAGCATCTAACAATAGAGGGTGTCGAAGAGGTTTTACAATACTTAAGTAGTCAATACCGTATGGCAATAGTTACAACTTCACGAAGGGTAGATTTCGAGCTTATTCACTCTAAGACAAATATAGTTAAATATATGGATTTTGTTCTTTGTGAGGAGGATTATCCCAGTGCCAAACCGTACCCAGACCCGTATTTAAAAGCTGTGGAACTTTTTGGATGTCAAAAAAACGAAGCTTTGGTAATAGAAGATTCACAAAGGGGACTAACTGCTGCGGTTAGTGCAGGGATAGAGTGCGTAACCGTAAAAAACGCCTTTACCCAAACACATGATTTTTCAAAAAGTACTTATAAAATAGATACTATTAGAGATTTGGTAGAGTTGCTTAAAAAGATTTAAAATTCATCTTCGTCTTCATAGAAATCTTCGTCTTCGTCCTCTTCTTCATCGTCAAAGCCGTTGATTCCGTAAAGTTCGTCTTCCTCATCTTCAAACTCTTCATCGCTGTCGAAGAAACCATCCATTTCATCGTCATCTAATAAGTCGTCTTCAAATTCGTCGTCAAACATTGGTAATCCTTGTATTTAATATCAAAGACCAATTATATCATATTTCTTGTATTTTTTGCAAAACTTTAAGTGCTTGGAAATGCTCTTTGACGTCATGACATCTTATTATAGTAGCTCCGTTTTTTATCCCTTCAAGATGGATAGCAAGAGTTCCGCTTAGTCTTTCTTCGACAGGAGTAGGGATAATATCGTTTATCATAGATTTTCTACTAGCTCCAAGGAGAAGCTCATGGCCAAAGTGTCTAAATGTATCTAAATGTTTGATTAGCTTTAGATTGTGTTCTAGTTTTTTACCAAAGCCTATCCCCACATCAAGAATAATATCTTTAACCCCGTGTTCGTGAGCCAATGCTATTCGTTCTTGGAAAAAAGAGTCTATTTCAAGTATAACATCGTCATAGGTAGGGTTGATTTGCATAGTTTTTTGGTCACCTTGCATGTGCATGATAACCACACTAGCATCGTATTTTGAGGCTACTTTTGCCACATCTGGATTGGAAAGTCCGGTGATGTCGTTTACTATCTTAAATCCGCAAGATAGGGCATAGTCTATCACCTTTGGTTGAAAAGAATCGATACTAAATATAGCTTTTTCATATAATTTGTGTTGTTTTACCGTATCAAGAATATCTTTCAGCCTTGCAAACTCTTCATCGGCACTTATCATATCGCTTCCCGGTCTGCTCGAAACACCACCGATATCTATCATATCGGCACCGTCTGTTATCATAGACTCAATTCTAGTTACGGCATCTTTGGCACTAAATCTACTTTTTGAGAAAAAACTATCGTCATTGGCATTTAGTACACCCATGATTTTGACTTGACGGGTTTGTGGTTTTATAAAAGATAAAAGATTTTTTGCTAGATTTTTGAGTCCAAAAGGTTGAATAAGCTCTTTTTTTGAGAGTATTTCAAAATGTTTGGTTGTACCTATAAGTATGGCATTTACGTATTTATCACTCCCTATAATAGCTCCTTTTGGAACTACCAATTCCGCACCTATAGAGAGTGCATCTTGTTTGAGGATATTTGCCGCACCGAAATGAATATCTTTGATATAAAGCATATGAATATCTGCTTTTTTTGCCATAATCTTAGCACCGATTTCATCGCACCCTATATCTAAAAAGTCTTTTAAACGGTTTGTAGAATTTATTTTATAAAATTCCACTATTTATTCCTTTTGTGAAGTATGGTAAGTAATATAACGGATATTACGTTTATCGGTCTTGAGTTTAGTTCTATTAGTTTTGAAGCATTGGAAAATGTTTCAAGTTCTTTATCGCTGAATTTAATTTTTTGTTTCATTGCTTTATAAAATATAGATTCTATCAAAGCTTTTGCTTCTAGTTTTGAGATTCTTTGATTTTGTTTCAAAAAGTCATACACTTCTTTGATGGTGATTTTGTTTAAATCAAGCTCAAAATCTGCAAATACCTTTTTTGTTTTTAGATATTTGTACGACATTCTCGACATAATAGTCGGAAGTAGTGAGGTTTTTGATGTGGTAATCATTACAAATAGGATATTTTTAGGGGACTCTTCCAAAATCTTAAGTAAAGAGTTTTGTGCCTCTTTACGGAAACTTTGACCGCAAAGAAGTATATATTTCGTCTCATTCGTAGCCAAATATGCCTCTTTGATAGCTGCTTGTGCGTGAGCTATCAAAAACTCATCTTTGGACTTTTCTTCGTTTCTTATTATTCTTGTATAGTGTTTTGGAAGTTTTGGGAGCAAATCATCCAAAAAAGCATCAATGTCATTACAAATAAATATTATATTGTTGTTTATTTGCATTAATCCTCGATATTTATTTCACCGAATAATGAAGCACTTATGGTTTTGTTAT
Source organism: Epsilonproteobacteria bacterium UBA6211 (assembly GCA_002421845.1). Classification (GTDB taxonomy): domain Bacteria; phylum Campylobacterota; class Campylobacteria; order Campylobacterales; family Arcobacteraceae; genus UBA6211. The sequence continues at coordinate 15,003 of DISL01000030.1, forward strand.
ATAGTCTAAACATCTGTAAAAGTTTTAAATCCAAAGCGTCGTCATTGCTTTTTAGATTGAAAGAATCTTGTCTTTCCTCATCAAAAAGCCATAAAAACGAGTGTTTTTCTACTTTTGGCAATGTAGCTCTTACATGTTGACTTCTACCTATATACCAAAAAACATATCCGTTAGGAAAAGATATACTTAACATATCTTTTATAAGTGCAGCATCATCTTCTGATTTGATATTGTCGATTTGTTTATAAAATGACCTCATATCATAAAACGGTAGATAAGGGCGGTTGTTTTTGGATGAGTTTATATTGGTCAATACATACTCCAAAAACCACTCCCTTTCTACGTCTGTTACGATAAGTACGGATACTCCGTATTCAAACAAACCTTGCAAAGATTTCGCCACCAAAGGAGTCCACTCGTATTTTTTCTCTTCGAGCCAACTTCCTAGTAGCTTATCTTCTCGTATAGTATCTATCGTCCAGTTTAAAAATTCTTGCACTTTTATTTATCCAATTCGTAAGCGTCGTGTAACGTTCTTACGGCTAGTTCACTGTATTTTTCATCTATTACCATAGATATTTTTATTTCGCTTGTGCTTATCATAGAGATATTGATATTTTCTTTTGCAAGTGAAGAAAACGCTTTACTTGCAACACCGCTGTGAGATTTCATACCTACACCTACTATTGATACTTTTGCAATAGAGTTGTTATAGTCTATATTTTCCACATCTTTATCAAAAGCAGCCATTACTTTTTTTGCTTTTTCAAGTTCTGTTTTAGGTACCGTAAAGTCTAAGTCTGTTTTGCCGTCTTTACCTATTGTTTGAACAATCATATCTACGTTTATATTTGCATCTGCAAGTGATGTAAATATATTTGCAGCCATACCAGGCTTATCGGTAACACCGTACATTCCTATTCTTGCTTGATTTTTATCTAAAGCTATTCCGCTAACTATTGGTTTTTCCATAATATTTTCTTCCTTTGTTATAAGCGTTCCCGGTACATCCGGTTCAAAACTACTTCTTGAAATAAGATTTACATTTAATTTTTTTGCCATTTCTACTGATCTGTTTTGTAATACTTTTGCCCCTAGTGAAGCAAGTTCCAACATTTCGTCATAAGAAATTTTTTCTAATTTTTTCGCTTTTGATACAATTCTCGGGTCAGTCGTATATATACCGTCAACATCCGTATAGATTTCACAAACATCCGCATTTAAAGCACCTGCAAGTGCTACAGCCGTAAGGTCGCTTCCTCCACGTCCAAGAGTAGTTACTCTACCGTCTTCGGTAACACCTTGAAAACCTGCAACAACTATAACGTTACCTTCGTCCAAAGCTTTTTTCATTTTTTCCGTATGGATTACTTCTATTCTTGCTTTTGTGTGTGAATCGTCTGTTACGATACCTGCTTCTCTTCCGCTCATAGAAGTTGCTTTATAACCGTCTGAATTTAGTTTGATAGATAATAGTGCAGAAGTAACTCTCTCACCCGTACTTAGTAACATATCAAGTTCTCTATCGTCAGGAGTTTTTGTATAAAACTCTGCAAATTCTATAAGTTTATTTGTTTCACCGCTCATAGCAGAAACTACTACTACGATTTTATCACCTTTGTCAACCATACCTTTTACGATAGTTGCAACATTTGATATTCTATCTAGTGTTCCTACGCTAGTTCCACCAAATTTTAAAACCTTTAACATTAAATATATCCTTCTTTTTTAAAATACTTTAATACTTGTTTGTAAACCGTTCTTTTGAAGTATGTAACATGTTCAAAAATATTTTTTATCGGTACAAACTTATATTGACTAAATTCGGCATGTTTGTGTTTTTCGATATTTATCTTAGCTCCGCTTCTTAGCTTTACTAGATAATATTTTTGTATTTGTCCGTCAAACGGTTTCATCTTCTCAGCAATGGCAGGAGGAAAATCATAACTTACCCATTCAGGATATTCGGCTATTATTTCCACGTCATCAGTTCCAATCTCTTCTCTTAATTCTCTAAATAATGCATCTTTTGCTTTTTCGCCATCATCAATTCCTCCTTGAGGGAATTGCCAAGCGTCCTCTACGTCCGTACGTGAAGCGATAAACACGTCACAACTTGAAGGATATTTAGGAGACATTACGATTGCTGCTACATTTGGTCTATAGTTCTTTTTCTTTTTAGCTTTTTCTTCCATATTAATTTAAAATTCCTTGTAATGATACCGCTTTAAACGCTTTTTATGATTTAAAGTGATATTAGGCTATAATTTTACCAAAAGAGGGTTTAAAAATTGCTTTTATATATACACATACCGTTTTGTGACAGTAAATGTTTTTACTGTTCCTTTAATTCTTACGTTGATAAGTTCCATTTAAAGCAGAATTATATGGAAAGCTTATACAAAGAACTTGAATACGAGTTGAAAAATAACAAAAACACTATTTCTACGGTTTTTATAGGAGGAGGTACTCCAAGTAGCGTAAATCAAGAGTTATACGCTCCTATCTTTACACTTTTAAAGGGGTATATTAATAATACAACAGAGATTACCGTAGAGTCAAATCCAAATAGTGCAACAGAAGAATGGCAACAATATATGTATGATTTGGGTGTTAATCGTATTAGTTTCGGTGTGCAAAGTTTCAATGATGAGAAGCTTAAATTTCTAGGTAGGTCACATAACGCTAATAGGGCTATAAAAGCTATACAAATAGCAAAATGTATAGGTTTTAATAGTATTAATTGTGATATTATATATGGAAGTACCATGGATACGAAAGAGTTGATTTTAAATGACCTACAAACTGCAAAAGAGCTTGGTGTACATCATATTAGTAGTTATAGCTTAACACTTGAAGAGGGTACGAAGTTTTGGGATATGAAAGATATTTGTATAGATGATGAAGAGATGAGCTGTTTTGTGATAGAGTCCCTAAAAGAGCTAGGATATAATCAATACGAAATATCAAATTTTGCAAAAAATAATAAATATCAATCAATTCACAACCTTGGATACTGGGAATACAAAGAGTATTTAGGAGTAGGTTGCGGAGCAGTGGGACGAATAGGGAATAAAAGGTATTATAAACCAAAATCTATAGAAGAGTATATTCAAAATCCTTTTGCAAAAGAGTATGAAGAGCTAAGCGAAGAGGATATAAAAACGGAAAAAGTGCTGTTGGGGCTTAGGTCTAAGGTGGGCGTAGAGATAAATCTTCTAAATATGGAAGAAAAAGCAAAACTAAAAGAGCTTGAAGAGGCTAACAAAATCACTATAATTGATGGAAGATTTTATAATAACGACTATTTACTTTCTGATGAAATAGCTCTTTATTTATTGTGATTTGGTATAATACGATATGACTATACAACAATTTATAAAAGAGAACATTATCAAGCTAAAAGGCATAACTGATATACCCCAAAAAGAGTTATACATACTTTTGGGATTTGTGATGCAAAAAGATTTTATTTGGCTTACTTTAAACAACTTGTATATCCTTAAAGAGGAATATTTGGATACACTCAATAAGTATGTGGAACTACGAGCAAATGCCTATCCTATCGAATATATCACGGGTGTTGCATCATTTTATAGTGAAGAATTTGAAGTGCGTGACGGTGTTTTGATACCAAGACCGGAAACTGAGATTTTGATAGATAAAGCTTATGAAATATTATCCAAAATATCTTCACCTAAAGTGCTTGAAATAGGTGTAGGAAGCGGTATCATTTCTACAATGTTGGCAAAAAAAATACCTGATATAAAGATAATAGCGGTGGATATAAATCCAAAGGCTTTGGAGTTGTCTTTACAAAATGCACTTAAGCATCAGGTTGCAGATAAAATAGAGTTTAGATTATCCGATATGTTTGAAAATGTGCAAGGTGAGTATTTTGATATGCTAGTATCAAATCCTCCTTATATCGCAAGTGATTTCGTACTGCCGAAAAATGTTACCTATGAGCCGAAAGAGGCACTATTTGGCGGTATCAAAGGTGATGAAATGATAATATCTATGATTGAAGAGTGTAAAGATAGGAATATTAAATATTTTTGTTGTGAGATGGGCTATGACCAAAAAGAGGTATTTATGAAAGAGTTTTTGAAATACGAGTGTGAGTTTGAATTTTATGAGGATTATAGCGGATTTGATAGGGGATTTACTTTAGAATTTAAGGGGTGATTGTTATGAAAAAATATATAGGATTTTTGGTAGCTTTGTTTCTTTTTACCGGTTGTGCGGTAAGTAAAGCACCTGTTACAAATAGAACACAGCTTATATTGATACCTACTGAGAAAGAATTGGCTTTGGGTGAAGAGAGTTTCAAACAGACTCTAAAAGATATGAAAGTTAGTTCTGATATGGTTCAAACAAAAAGAGTTATGAATATAGGTGCAAGACTTGCAAATGTGGCTAAAAGAGATGATTTTAATTGGGAATTTGCTCTTGTGGAAAGTGATGAAGTCAATGCTTTTTGTTTACCTGGCGGTAAGATAGTGGTTTATACGGGGATTTTTAAAGTAGCCAAAACAGATGATGCACTAGCTACGGTAATAGCTCATGAAATAGGACATGCCATAGCTAGACACGGTGCAGAGAGGATGAGTATGGGGCTTGTGACCGGCTTGGTAGGAGTGGTTGCAAATGTTGCTTTGTCAAGAAACCATTCAGAACATTTACAGACTTTTAATATAGCTTACGGGCTTGGTGCAACTTATGGAGTTATACTACCTTATAGTAGAATGCAAGAGTTTGAAGCCGATGAAATAGGGATTGATTTGATGCATAAAGCAGGATTTGACATAAATAAAGCTTTATCTTTTTGGATAGATATGAAAAATCAATCAAAGGGTAAAAGTGTCCCTGAATTTGCCTCTACACACCCTAGCGACGAAGCTAGAATCGAGAGCTTAAAAACTGTAATATCAAGATACAATAAACGCTAACTCTTCTTACTTATATCATAAATAAAACTAAAAATCTCGGCTACGGCTTTGTAAAGCTCGGTTGGGATTTCTTGGTTTAATTCTAACTGTGATAACAACTCCACCAAATCTCTATCTTGTTTTATGGGAATATTGTTTGCCTGTGCTATTTCGATGATTTTTTGGGCAACTTCAGCTTTACCCTTTGCTAGTAGTTTTGGTGCATTGTCTGCTCCCATATCATACCCTAGTGCTGCTGCTTTTTTGATAAACGGTTTGTTGTTATTTGTCATATTTTAATATCCAAAGAGTGCATTTGGCTAGATTGATCTATATTTTGTGCATAAGGATTTGTATTTTTTTGTTTGTCTATGATTTTTATTCCCATTAGATTAAATTCCGCTTTATTTAAAGCACCCCTTAAAAGCTTTAGATTATCTTGCAAAATAGCCTTAAAATCGTGATTTTGTACTGAAAAAGATATATCTATAGTCTCTTTGCCAAAAAGCGACACCATGACTTTTATATTGCCGTAGCTTTGTAGCTCCAAATCTATCTCGCAATATGTTTTCTCTTCATCTTTTCTCGTGTAGATAGTGCCACCGACCAAATCTTCCCAATAAAACGGCATATAAAAATAGTTTCCGTTGCCGTAAAGCGACATAAGCTGAAAGTACTCTATTTGTGCTATTAGTTTTTCCGTTTGGTTTAGGATATTTTGATTTGGTGTTGATTGTTGAGCTTGGGTTGATTCCGTGCTTTGCGTAGCAGAGGATTGGACTTTGTTGGATATGGTATTTGAGTTTGATTGAGCGTATGGGTTGTTTTCCATTCTCAAAGGGATATTCGTATTTCTTTGGTTGTTTGCATGTTGTGCGTGAATATTATCCGTATTTTGCGGATTTTGTTGGATTTGTTGCTGATTGGTTATGTTTTGGTTTTGTGCCGTATTTGTTTGTATCGTTTGGTTTGTAAATTGTGATTGCAATGTATTTGGTTGGTTTTGTTGTAACGGCTGTTGTTGGATATTTGGCTGTTGCATTTGTTGGGTATTTGGAATAGGTTGCTGTGTTATGGGCTGTTGCGTCTGTGGTTGTACTTGTGGGCTTTGACCTTGTTGCGGTACTTGTGGTTGAGTGCTTATTTGTTGGGTCGTTGGTTGCGGTGCTTGAGGTTGTGTTTGTGTACCTTGGACTTGGGGTTGTGGTGTGTGCCCTTGAGTTTGTGGGGTTACTGCTTGTTGCATAGTTTGTTGTGGAGTCATAGTCGATTGAGTCGTAGTCGTTTGTAGTTGCGGATTTTGTGGCTGTGTAGCTATGTTTTGCTGTGGTGTAGTTTGTGGCATAGTTGTTTGAGTCACGGTAGGTTTGGCGTTTTGAATCTCGTTTTTCAACTGCAACAATACGGCTTTTATATCTTTTGTCAAGTCTTGCATCTGTGTATCGTTACCTGTTGCCATTTTGAGAAGATTTGATTCCATAAAAATACCGCTATTTAGTAAAGAATTTTGTAAAATTTGCGGTTGAAGGTTTTTGATATGGGTTAAAAGAGTGTTGATATTTTGAGAATTTTGTGTTTGATTTTGATTTAACATCGTAACCAATTCTTTTATGTTTTCTCCGAAACTTCCGCTATTTTTGACCGTTGGATTGTTCTTTAGCATCTCAAAAATTGCATTTTGAGGTGTATCACCGTTTTTGATTACTTGAAAGATGTTTTTCAGAAACTCTGCAGGATTTAGTTGGTTTGATACGTTCGGTATGTTTGATTGGGGAGTGTTTTGCATCAACATATCTAGCAAAGGATTTGCTTTTTGGTTGATTAGATTGATTATTTGTGTAGTAGCTTGTGCATTTTGATTTAACGTACTATTTTGTAATATCACATATCAACCTTTTTGTTAATATCAGTTGGTAGATACTAGTATCTTTAAGCTATATATTTTATAAAGCAGATTTTATCTCTCTAATAATTTGTGCAAAAACAGGTAAGTTGAATCTAATCACATCTTCTATAATATTGTCATCAGTGCTATCATAATCGTGTGCTATATAATTTCTAACTGCACTAATTCCTTTTAAATCTTTATTATCAAAATGTTCGAGGATTTTAAATTCATTATCATCCTTGAGCTTGGCAAATTGTTCAGCTATTCTTATGATATTCATTCTTATGGCAGGTTTCATAACTTTATCTTCGATAGCATGTGATACTTTGAGGTTATTATTGGATAAAATAAAATTTATATTATCTATACATTCGATGATTTTATCTAACCTATGAATAGCACTAGACATTTATTAAACCACTTAGTATTTTTTTATTGTTTGCTGATACAAAGTCAACTTTAGTTTTGAATATGGATTGTAATTCATTTTTGATATCATCTATTCTTAAAATTTTAGAAAATCCATCAATATACTTTTCTGAAAATTTATTATAGTTTAAGTTGTAAGCTATATCAATATCACTGTATTCATTCTGGTTATTGTCTGCATAACTACCGAATAATCCAATGATTTCAATTCCTTCACTTTGATAAATAGGTTTTAACTCTTTGAGTTTATTTAATATATCTTCTTTTTTCATAGTGACTATTCTATCAAAGATTTTTATAAAAGTCAATCAAATATACTACGACAAATGAGTGAACTATTTTTTTACTATATAATTAATTCGTCCAAGCCTTTGTTTGTATGTATTCAAATAAAATTCCTTTGCATTGTCACTTAGAAAAGAATTTATAACTTTTTTTTCAATCTTATCCAAAGATTCATTTGCTAATTTAAAAATCTTTTCTACTCTTATTTGAGGTAGTTCAATTAGTTTTGCAAAATATACAAAATCAGCATATGTATAATACCCTACTGCTTCAAAAGTAGGAGTATAATAATCCTCAATCAAAGACAACGCCATATCACCGTATTTTTCATTTATATGATACCGTGTGTTTAATAAATCATAATTTGGTGTTAATGTATATTCGTTGCTATTTGGCTTACTATATAAGGAGAAATTTTTAAGATGTGCATCACCGTTTGCTATAAGATAATTTAAAAGCACCCTTTTAAAAAAATCTTCTACCGTTATTTTATGACTGGCAACAAAGTTTTTAATCAACCTTGAACACCCCAAATAGTCAGAAGAGTCATATTTATAATCTTTGCCGTGTGTTGACGGTGTTGTATTCATTAGTGATGCAAAATCTTCTTGGTCATATTTTTTACCGTCGCTATCATAATCAAATCTTTTGGTAATATATGCCAACTCACCGTCACTAAACTCAACAATCCCACAATGAGCCGTATTTATCTTAAATATCTCTTTGGAAATAAGCATAGATAAATGTTCATTTGCCGGTATATCTTCCAAATTTAAGGCATTATCGTGTATTGGTATGGGCTTTAAAATATATTTACCGTTTTTTGCCGTCGGTATTAAATTTTTGCTAGAATCAAAAGCCAATGATATTTTGTCTTGTACCCCTGATATTGACATTTTGTCTGACATTTCAGCTCTTTTGTTTATGAACTCTTTTCGGTCGAAGGTGAGCTTCTTTGGCACTGTTTTATCAAAAAGTTCACTGATACATTTTGGACAATAATTATTTTTTAGATTGTTAGTCTCTTTTAAACAAGCATAACATTTCGATTTGAGTGGCATTTTTATACCTTTATCGGTTCGATAGTGACAGAACCTATAGTGTTTTCTTTTGTGGTCATCAAAAGCCTTGAGAAATCATCACTCATATCAATTCTGAGAGTTTTGCATTGTATCTCTTTGAGTGTTCCTTCGCTTAACATATTGAAGAAAAAAGGGAAAAGATTTTGTGAGACAAACGGCTCTTTTTGTAGTCTTAAATTAGGGCTTATGGCTTTGGCTTCTTTTGAGTTAATGTATTGTAAATCGTATTCAAATATATATTTATCCTCATTTTCTTTTGATAGTAGCCCTATATAAACGCCGTTTCTATATACTTTACCTTGTTGCATTTTTATCCTTTGTGATGACGACAAGTTCCAGACCTAGAACATCTAAAATTTTCTCTATAGTCTTAATAGTAGGATTTGATTTTCCATTTTCTATATTTGAAAGTCTCGGGATACTGATATTTGAATAGTCTGCTATATCAGACATTTCAAGGTTAAGCTCTTTTCTTCTTTGTTGTATATCTTTACCAAGTTTTTTGATAGTCATTGCCACTCCCTAAGTTATCTTATAAGATAAATAATAAACCATTTTCTATATTTATACTTATTTGAAGCTTATAGATTACTTTATAATATAAATAAGTAGTATTTTATAGTACTTATTATTAATCTATGCTTATATTTTATGTTATAAGATAAATATGTTATGTTTTGTAATATTTATTGATTTTAAATTTAATAAAAACAATCATAAAAAATCAACCAAAAAGTTACATATTTTGTACGCCTTTTTTGATATAATTTTTATTTTATTATTAAGTAATGCTATAGCTTACTAAAGATGGTGGAAATATTCTCTTCCACTCGTTCCAAATGTCCTCATTGGGAACGCATATAATAGCACGAATGTAGAGAGTGTATAATGATAATTAGAAGAGACAAAAGTATGTATTCCCAAGCTGGGGCTTTGGAACGAGTAAAAACTTGACCTGAGCATCGGAGTATTTTCATCTAAAAAATCAACAGCGATACACTCTTGCCTATCTCTTCCGATTCTACCAAGATATTTAACTATCCTTCCCCAATATGATACTGGCATAGTAAGAACAATAGTATCAAAATTAAAAGACCGCATCTATGTATGTTGAAGCTTCAACATAATAGTCCCCAATATAATCAAAGAGATAGCTATTATTTTTTGTACACTCATCATCTCTTTAAAAATCAACCAACCCAAAATGGTTATTGTAGCAGTACCAAATCCTGTCCAAATAGCATATGCTGTTCCTATCTCAATTTTTTTAACTGCAAATGTTAATAGTGAAAATGAGATAACATAAAAAACCACAACCGCACCGACCCAATAGTTGTTGTTTGAAAGTGTCGTTTGCTTTATAGATAATGTACCTAAAACCTCAAAAATTATCGCTCCAATTAAATATATCCAATGCATTTTTATCCTTTTTGTACAAAGTTGGCAATATCATAAAGATATTCTGATAAACTGTGTTGCAGGTTAAAATCACTATCTGCCAAAGAGCGAAAATACATCCCATCGGCTGTGGCTGAAATAGATTTGATAATATCAGCTGAAACCAAATTCACATCATACTTTTGAAATATTTCTATGAGCTTTTCATCTAACCATTCATACATCTTTTGATTATATTGTTTGATTTTTTCATCATTTGAATTGATATAGATATGCAAAGTATCAAACATTAACTTTCTTAAATCGCTAAAATATTTATCCTCACAAATATAAAACTTAAAAAGAATTTGTAAATCTTGGAATAAATTATTTGACTTTTGAAGTTCATCTTCTGATTTTGCTACAAACTCTAAAGTTTTTTTTGAAACTACTTGAAAAATCAACTCCTCTTTTGTTTTGAAATAATGGTAAAACTGTCCCTTAGAGATACCAATATTTGTGATTAATTGATTGAGTGAAATACTTTCAATCCCATTTTGGATAAATTCATCATAGGCTTTTTGACAAATTTGTTCTATTTTTTCTTCTTGATTTACGACAATTGGCATAAACAACTCCTTTAACATAAACTGTTGGTTTATTATAGAAATATTCAGCTTAAAAGTTAATAAACTAGTGGTTTATATTGCTTTATCCAAACAATACAATAATCAATAACAATAATGAGGTACAATTAAACAATTAAATATTAATAAACTAAGAAAAAATTAAAAGGTAAAACACAATGCCAAGAGTAGCAAGAGGGTTAGTGGATAACCAAATATATCATATAATAAATAGAGGTAATAGAAGAGAGAGGGTATTTGCCAAATGATTGGAGTAAATATATAAATGATGAAGAAAATAAAACAGATGTCGATTGTATAAGGAATTCTATAGAGAGACAAGCTCCTCTAGGAGATGAATTTTGGCAGTTGAATATGGTAAAACAATGTGGCTTAGAATCAACATTAAATCCAATAGGAAGACCCAGGAGGAGAGATGGTATATAAGTGGAATAAATTAATTGTACCAATTAATTGTACCTGTCCCAATTAACAAATTAATCCCAATTAACTCCCAATTAACTGAGCGTGAGATAAATAAATGCTTTTTAGATAGATTCAAAGATTTTTTGGATAAAATATGCTTATATAGTAATAGTTGAAGGATTGTAACATGAAAACGGCAAAAGAATTGGATTTTTTAGAAAGCTATATACCAGAACTAGCAAATAGTGCAGTAAGAAAAGCCTATTTAGATGCTTTGAGTTCTGGTAATAGTGTAACCGAAGTTATTCAAAACAAAATATATGAGATTTTCCCAGATGGCTCAAAAAAATATATCAAAGATATAGAACCAGCTATTAAAATAGAAAAAAAAGTATTTATGATATGAATTTAGAGATACCAAGACTTAGAATGTTTGCAGGACCAAATGGTAGTGGCAAAAGTACTATCAAAGATGTAATCAATCAAGAATTGCTTGGTATTTACATAAATCCAGATGAAATAGAAAAAGAAATAAAGAATTATGGTTTTATGAATTTTTATAACTATGGATTTGAAGCTGACAAAAATGAAGTTTTGGATTTTTTTCATAATTCAAATTTATTTGGGGTAAAAGTGGATATGAAGGTAGATATTGCTCCAAAATGGGTACATGAGTATTTGCTAGATAAAAAATAAAACTATTAGTGACAATATTTATATGCGTTGTCATTCACAACAAACAATTTTCTTTGCAAAATGCAATACTTTTCTTTTTTATATGTGATTTATGCTACAATCTTATTAATAAAAACAAAAAAGGTAAATATGCGTTTAGATAAGCTTCTATCAAGTCTTGGATATGGTACTAGAAAAGATATTGAGTTTTTTGCACGAAGAGGATATATAAAGTACAAGGGTGAAGTCTGTAAGGATGCTACAAAAAAAGTTGAGCATGAAGATGTGTTGTTTGATAATGAGCCACTTGACCCTCCGCATGGTATGATAATAGCTATGAACAAACCAAAAGGGTATATTTGTAGTCATGAAGATAGCGGGAGGCTTATTTATTCTTTGCTTCCTGATAGATTTGCTAGTAGGAATCCAAAACTGAGCACGGTAGGAAGGCTAGATAGTGATACTACGGGGTTGATACTATTTACTGATGACGGCAAGGTAAATCATGCCCTCACAAGCCCGAAAAAACATATCCCAAAAGTCTATGAAGTGACGCTCAAACATCCTCTAAGAGGTGATGAACAAAAAACTTTTGAGAGCGGTACATTGATGCTAAACGGTGAGGATAAGCCTTTGCTTCCTGCAAAAATGGAGATCATAACCGATACTTTAGTTCACCTTAGTATAGATGAGGGAAGATACCACCAAGTAAGACGTATGTTTGCAGCTGTCGGCAATAGGGTAGAAGAGCTAAAGCGTATCAAGTTCGGAAATCTTGAACTCGGTGAGCTAAAAGAGGGTGAGTGGAAGTATGTGTCCATAGGGGATGTTTTGGGTAGTGAGTCGTGAGTCGTAAATCGTGAGTCACTAGTAGAGAGAAGAGGAGTTGAGGTGAAAGTAAACGATAAGACGGGAAGAATAAGATACATAAGAGTCGTAGATAAATTTATATCTAGGGTTTTTTCTCTTGCTCGTGCGGATGATGTTGATTTTAAGACTTTTTGTGCCAAAGTAAAGAAGTTTTACGATGAGTTCAAAAAAACGCCGAAAGTTGACCTGCATAGTTCATATTGTGATATGCAAGAGAGGCTAATAGAACTAATACTACGTATAGCAAACGGTGATGGTGAGGACTTTGAAAACGACAAATCAAGAATACTAAAAGAGGCAAATTTACTAGATAAACACAAAAACCAAACAACCTATAAAAAAGAAAAACACAAAAGTAAAAAGTTTGATGATGGATATTGAAACTAAAGAGATAGTAAGACTTAGTGGGGTTTTGAAAAAAGTTTTATATAAAAACGAAGAAAATTCTTATATCATAGGAGTTCTTGAAAACGGACAAAAAGTATGCGGTAAGTACTATGAAGCGGATATAGAAAAACTAGTGGGTGAAGATTTGATACTTCACGGCAACTGGATAACACACAAAAAATACGGTATTCAGTTTGAGTTTGAAAGGGTAGAGCTAAAAGAATCGGAGCTGTTTTTTTTCCTCACGAAAATAGTAAAAGGGATAGGCAAAAGTACCGCAAAAAAACTTCTTGATTTGTATAGTGACGAAGAGCTTATCAAAATTTTAGAAGAAAATCCAAATAAACTACTTCAAACAAGCGGTATCAAAGAGAAAAAACTTTCACTTATTACGACCACTTGGAAACAATACTCACACCTCAGGGAACTTGGCTCGTTTTTGTCAAAATTCGGTGTTTCCAATAACCTTATAAACAAAATTTACGAGACATTCGGTGAAGTGCCTGATTTGATAGAAAAAATCAAAGAAAATCCATATATACTGACTAAGATAAAAGGTGTTGCTTTTAAAAGAGCCGATGAAATAGGGCTTAGTCTAGGTATAGATGCGAAGTCCCCTTTTCGGATAGAGTCTTGTATAAACTTTACTTTAAAAGAGTATTGCGAAGCAAACGGCAACAGTTCTATTTCTAAAGAGAAGCTTTTTTCTTTGCTTTACGGTGCTTTGGGGTTTGGAAAGTGTGATGAGATAGATGTTTTGTTGCAAAATGCACTTGATACGTTGGTAAGAGATGAAGAGCTTTTTTTGACAAAACCTGATAGATATAGCCCTAGAATGTTGTATTTTGCAGAGAGTAAGATAATTAATTTTTTCAAAAAAAGAATAAGTCACATAGCTATCAAAAAAATAGTTGCAAATTTTGACGACTATATCCAAAAAAAACAAACAAAACTAGGATTTGCACTAAGCGATGAGCAAAAAAAAGCGGTAGAACTTATCAATAACGGTCATAATACCATATTGCTTATAGGTTATGCAGGTACAGGTAAGTCCACATCGTCAAGGGCTGTTTTGGAACTTCTTGAAGAGGTGGTAGGATACGATGAGATAATGTGTACCGCATTAAGCGGAATAGCAAGTCAAAGGATAGCAGATACCACAGGGTACAAAAGTGCCACCATACAATCGCTTCTTATGACACACAAAGAAAAGGATTATTTCCCTTACAAAGTGCTTTTGCTTGATGAAGCTTCTATGGTAAACTCGCTTATGTTTTATCAAATCGTCTCAAAAATAGCTGAAGATTCAGTTTTTATTATAGTAGGTGATGACGGGCAGCTTCCGGCTATCGGAGCAGGAAATATACTTGCAGATTGTATCAAATACGAACTAGCACCTATTTGTAAGCTTACAAAGATATATAGACAAAACGAAAATCAAGCTATAGCCTTGATAGCAAACGAGATAAGAAATGCCAATTTACCTGCTTATGAGGGGGTTGATTATGAGGATTTTAAGTTTTTTGACGTATCCATACACAACCACTATATAGTCAAAAACTCCGTAAGTTCGGCAGAATTTGCAGCTATAAGGGAAGATAATACGCAAAAAATACTTGCTACTATTTTGCATATTGCATCTAATTATCTAAAAGAGGCATACAAGCTTATAAAACAAAAGGAAATTGCGAAGTTTTTGACCCTTTTTCAGGTGATAACTCCTATGAAAAACGGTGTTTTGGGTGTGGAAAATCTTAATATCGAGCTTCAAAAACTCTTTAACTCAAATAGAGCAAACGGCAAACAAACAAAGCTTTATGAGTATAAACTAGGAGATAAGGTAATCCATATCAAAAATGAAAATATGAAAACTCAAACCATGGATATGTACAAAAACGGCTATGACGAATATGTGGAAAAAAGGGTTTTTAACGGGCAGTTGGGGCTTATTATAAAAATAGATTTTGATGATGAAAAAATCATAGTTTTATATCCAAATGACGATATGGTGGTGTTTTATGATTTTGATAATCTTGACTTTTTGCTTTCACTTGCGTATGCTTTGACTATCCATAAAACACAAGGGATGGAGTATAGCGTAGCTTTGATACCGATTACCTTTTCACATTATATTATGCACAATACTAAGCTACTTTATACCGCTATTACAAGGGCAAAGGATATGTGTTTTGTGGTAGGTGAAAATGAGGCATTTAAAGCAGGGTGTAAAAAGATAGAAACCACCAAAAGAGAGAGTGTTATCAATGATTTATTGAGTGAAGATAGTATCATATAAAAATATTAAATATTATTAAGTTTGAAAAAAGTTGATATTCGATAGAATGGATAAAATGAAAAAGGAGGGCGTTGTGTACTCTGTAAGATTAGAAATAAGCGAAAAAATAGCTGATAAGGTGATGCTTTTTTTGAATAGTATTCCAAAGACCGATATAAAAATACAAGAGATAGACGGTAAGATGATAAAATCTCATAATGACTCTTTGGTCGATTTTTTTCGTTCAAGTCCTTTAGTCGGAGAAATAGATATAGATAGAAAACAAGAATCTTATAAAGATAGGATTGAGTTTTGAAGTATTTGTTGGATACAAATGTAGTATCTGAGTTGATTTCAAAAAGACCTGATAAAAAGGTTTTGGAGTTTGTTAGTTCTTTAAATGAAAACGACGTTTTATTGTCTGTTATAACAATAGGTGAAATTAAGTCAGGTATTGAAAAACTAGATGATTCTAAAAAGAAAGAAGTACTAACTTTATGGTTAAATGAAGATTTATTGAATCGTTTTAGCAATAGATTGTTAACTATAGATTTGGATATTATGCTTGTATGGGGTGAGGTTATTCAAAAAAACAAAAAAATAGGTAATCCTTTACCTATCATGGACTCTTTAATAGGTGCTACTTGTATCTCAAATAATTTGACTTTAATTACTAGAAATGAACGTGATTTCCATACTTTAGACATCAAGGTAATTAACCCTTTTTCTTTCTAAATTGGATTGATAATCCATAAGTCTAATCAAACTTATGGTACAATACGCGAATATAAAATAAACATAATATTATTGGAGAACTAATGGTACAAGTCGTTAACTTGAAAAAAGCTTTTGGACCTAGAGTACTTTTTGCCGAAATAAATCTAAAACTAGATGCAGGTAAAAGATACGGTCTTATCGGTGCAAACGGTGCAGGAAAAACAACATTTCTAAAAATCTTAAGCGGTGAAGAAGATGCAACAGAGGGTGAAATACAAATAGCAGGTGGAAAAAAAGTAGGAGTTCTAAGCCAAAATCAATACGCTTATGAAAGCTTTACTATTTTTGATGCTGTTTTGTACGGTAATAAAAAATTACACGATGCTATCAAAGAAAAAGAGACTCTTTATATGTCTGAAGAGTTTACTGATGAAGTAAACAACCGCCTTGCAGAATTAGAGATAATTTGCTGTGAAGAAGACCCTACGTATGAATATGACATCAAAATCACAAAAATACTTGAAGATTTAGGGTTTCCTGCTAGTCAACATTCTGAACTTATGAGTACTATAACGGGTGGTGATAAGTTTAAGGTGTTACTAGCTCAAGTACTTTTCCCAAAACCTGATATTTTGTTCCTTGATGAGCCTACGAACAACCTTGATATAGAGACTATCGGTTGGCTTGAAAATCAGCTTCAACATCATGAAGGTACTATGGTAGTTATTTCTCACGATAGACACTTCTTAAATGCGGTATGTACGAATATCCTAGACGTGGATTTTAAACAAATAAGAGAATTCAGCGGTAATTACGATGATTGGTATATTGCTTCTACTTTAGTAGCAAAACAAGCTCAAGTTGACCGTGATAAAAAACTAAAAGAAAAAGCAGAGTTAGAGAAGTTTATCGCTAGATTTAGTGCAAATGCGTCAAAAGCAAGACAAGCTACGAGCAGACAAAAACAACTTGAAAAGCTTGATATTTCAGCTATTTCAGTATCGAGCAGACGTGATCCTAGTATAGTATTTAAACAAAAAAGAGAAGCAGGTAAAGAAGTCCTCGAGGTTAAAAATATTTCAAAAAGCTATGATGGTGTACAAGTTCTTGATAATATTTCGTTTATGTTTGATAAAGGGGATAAAATAGCTCTTATCGGACACAACGGTGTGGGTAAAACGACTCTTTGTGAGATATTGATAGGAAACATTAAGCCTGACGTAGGTGAAGTAAGATGGGGAGCTACTATAACTACAAGCTATTTCCCACAAAATACTACGGATATAATCAAAGGTGAATTTACACTTTATGATTGGCTAAGAAACTTCGATAGAGAAGCAGATATAGGGGAGATTAGAAATTGTCTAGGTAGAATGCTTTTCAACGGTCAAGAGCAAGAAAAACTTGTAAAAAGTTGTAGCGGTGGTGAAAAACATAGAATGATGCTTAGTAAAATTATGCTAGAACAAGGTAATTTTTTACTTCTTGATGAGCCTACCAACCACCTTGACCTAGAGGCTATTATTGCTCTTGGTGAAGCGTTATACAACTATGAAGGTGGTTGTATTTGTGTTTCTCACGATAGGGAGTTACTAGACGCATTTGCAAATAGAATCATAGAAATCCAAGAAAATGGAACTATTATAGACTTCAAGGGAAGTTACGAAGAGTTTGTAGAACACAAAAAAGGTATGTAATACCGATAGGTTGATTAGTTGATAAAACAAATCCTACAAAAAGCCTTACAATATCAAGAAAAGGGAGATTTTTCTTCCGCTCTTGAAATATACAGCCAAGAACTATCAAAACAAAACTCAAAAGAAGAGTTTGTTTTTATATTCGGCAACAGTGCAAATATCAACTTCTTACAATCAAACTACAAAAAAGCAAAAGAACTTTATAAACAAGCTTTACAAATAGATAAAAACAATCAACTTATCCATTTTAATTTGGGAGTTCTATATCTAAAACTAGAAGAGTTTGCCAACTCAAAAACACATTTAGAATACTCAAATAAACTAAACCCAAAACACTATGCTACAAAATTAAATTTAGCAATTTGTTATAAAAACTTAAAACTATATGAAAAAGCTTTCTCTTTGTATGCAGATATGATTACTAGCAATCAAAATGATATAGATACCTTTTATAATCTGGGTAATTTATATATAAGCGTAGAAAAATACGATTTTGCCGTAAAATATTATATGAAAGTAATCAAGCAAGATCAAAACTATTATAAAGCCTTATACGGTATTGGTTTGGCATATCATAAAATACTAAAAAACAAAAAAGCTTTGACTTATTTTGATAGGGCATTATCAATCAAACCTGATTATAAGGATTGTTTGTTTGCTAAGTCTTTGGCGTTGTTACAAACGGGTAATTATAAAGATGGTTGGGAACTTTATAAGTATAGATTCGATGCAAAGAATCCTTTAAAAAAACCAAGTTATAATTCAAGGTATTATGAGGGTGAAAAGTTAGAAGGTAAAACTATTTTGGTTCAAGGTGAACAAGGTTTTGGAGATAATATACAGTTTTGTAGGTTTTTACACTATTTAAAGAGTGCGAAGAAGGTTTATTTTGCAGTGAGAGAACCGCTTAAAAAACTTATGGATGAGAGTTTTCCTTTTGTGGAAATATGCGGTGACAAAGATGTGCTTTATGATGTGGATTATTATATATCATTGATAGATTTGCCTAGAGTTTTGGGTGATGTGGATGTATTTGAAGATATTAAAATACCTTATATAAAAAGACGTCAAAAAGCACCTATAATATTTGATAAAAAGAGATTTAAGATAGGTTTTTGTTGGAGCGGTAATAGTGACCATCTAAACAATAAAAATCGCTCAATTCCCTTTGGATATTTTGAAAAATTAGTAGATAAATTTGATAATATATATTTTTATTCTTTGCAAAAAGATAATTTTATTGAGCTTCCAAAAAGAGATAATTTGATAGATTTAAGAGATGTTTTGGATGATTTTAGTATAACCGCTTCCATAGTAAAAGAGCTTGATTTGGTACTCTCTATAGATAGTTCACTTTCCCATTTATCTGGGGCTTTATCTAAAAACACATATCTTTTACTTCCAAGGTATAGAGAGTGGAGATGGCTTGAAAAAGCAAAAACATCCAAATGGTATCCAAGTATAAAAATAATAAATCAACATATCCAAAATGACTGGGGAAAAGTGTTTGAAAAACTAGAGGATGAAATATGCAAAATGATAACAAAAATTTGATAGACGATAATGGTTTTAATAGATTAAAAAAATCAAAATACGGATATTGTCTTTATAACAAACATGATATGTATGTAGGTAAGTCGATAGATTTGTACGGTGAATATTGTGATGACGAATCTAGTTTCTTGGCTCAAATTTGTAAGCCAAACGATATAGTCGTAGAAGTCGGTGCAAATATCGGAACCCATACGGTTATGATGGCAAAAAAAGTTGGTTTTGGAGGTAAGGTTTTTGCATTTGAACCGCAAAGGATTGTTTATCAGACGTTGTGTGCTAATGTAGCTTTGAATTCTATCAAAAACGTGTATGCATATAACATGGCAGTAGGTGCTAAAGAAGGTCATGTTTATATCCCTAGTATGGATTATGAATCTACCAATAACTTTGGTGGAGTTAGTGTAAAAGAAAATATTCAAGGGGAGAAAATACAACTTGTTAAGCTTGATGATTTTTTGGAAATTGATTCATGTAAGCTTATCAAAATAGATGTTGAAGGTATGGAAATTGATGTGCTAAAAGGTGCAGTAAATATTATATCCCAACATTCACCTATACTTTATCTAGAAAACGATCGCGTAGAAAAATCAAAAGAGTTGATAGAATATTTGTGGTCTTTGGATTATGATTTGTATTGGCATTTACCTAAGCTTTTTAATTTTCCTAATTTTTATGAATTAGAAGAAAATTTAATAGGCAATTTTATCTCAATAAATATGCTATGTATTCATAAAAAAAGTGATATAAAAATAGTCAATATGATTAAGGTAATTGATAGTAATTATCACCCAAGTATTAGAAAATAACAACCATCCTATATAAATAATTTTTATATCTAAAAATATCACAAAATAGGATAAAATTTATCCCATAAATGCCCATTGTGTCGTATTTTTGTAACTTTTTATTTAAGCGTAAATTAAGTGTTATTTTAGTATTATAAACTTAGTTATACTGCACAAAGGAAAATAGCTATGTCACAAGAAAACCAAACTGTAAATAACCCAAATCCTCAAACGGCTGAAGTGCTTATGAGCGATAAGGATATACTCTCTTATCAAGCTAAGAAAGTTACCGTAAAAAAAGAACCTGTAAAGGGGCAAAACGTTGCCGTATATGTTCGTCCCGGAGATCAGGTTGAGTTTAATATTGACGGTCTTGATTTAGAGAGTTTGGATTATAGGCTTGTAGGCGGTGATATAGTTGTGCAGTTACCAAGTGGCGGTTTGATGACTTTCGTATCAATGGCGTTGATGGGGTATAGTGACAATCCTCCAGGCTTCATGGGTATGGGTGGACAAACTTTTAGTTTGGGTCAAGTTTTGTCTCAAATAGAAGAGGTAAATGATTTACCTTTTACCTCTTTGCCTGTAGAAGCAGAGATTCAAAGAGAGGATAATGTAAAAAAAATAGTTGAAGAGCTTGAAGAGACTTTAAAACAAGTTTCTCAAATGGTTGTTCAACAAGAATACATAGAAGAAGCAACAAAAACTAAAGAGGCTGATGATGCTTTGAAATTTGCAGAACCTCCTGTTGAGATACCTGAAGTTGTACAAAATGATTATACTTCAGATAAAACAACAAGTCCTATTACTCCAAATCCTGCCAAAGTTGAAGGGGTTTTACCTACGCTTACGTTTGATATAGACATACAACACGTTGGAAGTGTTGATTCTATAACTGGAAGCGGACTTGCTACGACACTTAACGTAACAGGTGGCGGTGGTGGTGTATATGCCAATGATTACCCAAGTAATCCTGCTTTAAGCGAATTACAAAAACAAACAAATGCTGAAGATATTGACTACCGTTCCGTAAATAACTCAATAGCAAATCAATCGATCATCACAGCAGATAATCCTACATTTTTCGGGGAGACTTATACTTCAAGACTTGTCAAACTTTCCCCTTCGCAACCTGCTGGATTTGGTCTAACGGTAATAAAAGTAAGCGGTATTCCAAGCGGTGTATCAATAGTCGGCGGTACTGCTCAAGGTGGAGGGATTTGGCTTATAAATAAAGCGACCGATTTGACAAGCGGATTTACGGTAAATCCAAATAACGGTGAGATAAATTTTGCTATAAAATACGAAACAAACGTATCTGCCGATTTTACCATGAAAATAGAAGCAGAGTCAGTGTGGAGTATTGATAATTATGATGATGCCCTAAAAGCAACTGCAAAAGAGCCTAAGCTAACAACAATTACTTTTGATAAAACTTACGGTGTAAATATCAAAGAAGTAGATTTAAATGCGCCTTTAAGCTATAAATATACTGAAATCGGCGGATATAAAGACGGTTTTGTACTTGCTACAAATCTAAATGATAATATTATCCGAACAGGTGATATAAATACTACCGTAATAGGTGGTGTGACAACTGATAGTATTATCGCACAAAGTGGAAATGATTCTCTTTATGGAGGTAAAGGTAATGATACCATAGCTCCAGGTCTTGGTAATGACTTGGTTGACGGTGGTGAGGGAACAGATACTGTATCGTACAAACAATTAGCATCTTCAAACGCAGGTGCAGGTGTTATTGTTGATTTGATTGCAGGTACTGCAACAGGTTCCGGTAATGATACCTTGGTGAGTATTGAAAATATCATCGGTACTGATTTTAGGGATACTCTATATGGTAGTAATGGGGTAAATATAATTTACGGTGGATTAGGAAACGATACAATAGATGGCCGTGCTGGTGATGATACTATTTACGGTGAAGCAGGAAATGATACTATAAAAAGTGGAGACGGTAGTAATTACTTAGACGGCGGTATAGGAATAGATACCGTTGATTATAGTACTTTGACCGATACGAACGGTGTGACGGTAAGGCTATTAAGCCCTGATGCAGTAACACTCGGCGAAACTTGGGGTGATGCCTCATCTGCCGGTGGTACAGATAGATTGGTCAGTATTGAGAATGTTATAGGTAGTGATTATAGCGATACTTTTAGCGGAGCAGATAATACTAATAATACGTTTGATGGAAGAAGCGGTAGCGATATTGTTGATTATAGCTCTTACACTAGCAATGCAATCAATGCAAATTTAGGTGAAGGTTGGGTAATAGGTCAAGGAACCGATAAACTTATCAATATTGAGGCTATCAGAGGTACTGATTTATTGGCATTCGGTGATACTATTATAGGTTCAGTCAGTGTAGATAATACCATATACGGTATGGCAGGAAACGATACATTAAAAGGTGTCGGAGGTAATAATAGCCTTTACGGTGGAAGTGGTAATGATTTAATCTACAGCGGTACCGGTAATGATTTGATAGATGGTGGAACGGGAACAAATACCTTAAGTTACGAGGATGTGATTGCTATAGGTGATGCTACGACTACCGGGGTAACCGTTAAATTATACGATACCAATGCACAAGATACAGGCAAAGGTGGAATAGATACTATTTCAAACATCCAAAACCTTATAGGTACATCAAAAAATGATACGTTGTCCGGAAATCTTGGGGTAAATACAATAAACGGTCTTGGTGGAACGGATACTGTCGATTATAGCTATTCTTTAAATGCAATTAATGCAAATTTATTGACAGGTTTGGTTGACAAAGGTAATTCTACACCTGATACTATTTTGAATATTGAAAATATTATAGGTACGTCGGAAGGTGACACTATTATCGGTAGTAACGTAGCAAATGTACTAGATGGTGGTGCAGGTGATGATTATTTTGTTGGAAATGGTGGGAATAACACTATTATAGGTGGAAGTGGAAGTGACTTGGTTGATTATAGCAGTGCAAGTTTTGGGGTAAAAATAACCCTTGATAATAGTGGAAACGGTACGGCTCTTATAGGTTCTCAAACTGATACTTTACAAGCAATAGAAAATATAAAAGGTTCTAATTATTCAGATACTATTATCTCTAATGATACCAATGATATATCAAATACTTTTTGGGGTGGAATAGGTAATGATACACTTGGCGGCGGAAGTGGTAATGATTACCTTTACGGTGAAAGCGGTGATGATAAAATCATAGCTAGTAGCGGTGTTGATTTTATAGACGGTGGAAGTGATAGCGAAATATTCGGTGATACATTGGATTTCTCTAGCATAAATGCAAAAATTGCTTTAACTCTGGCAGAAGACGGTAACGAAGCAAGAGTTTATGAAGACGGTGTAGCAACACATAGAGTTTATAACATAGAAAATATTATTGCTAGTGATTTGGATAGTACTCTAAAAGGTAATAGTAAAAACAATACTCTAACAGGTGGTGCAGGAAATGATACTTTAAGCGGTGGAGCAGGGACAAATTACCTTCACGGTGGTGGTGGAGTAAATACGGTAGATTATAGCGATGCATCAAACGAAGTAACCGTTGATTTAAGCAAATCAGGTATTCAAGAGGTTTATACGGTAGGAGCAACAACGGTTAAAGATGTCTTGGTAAATATTCAAAACGTAATAGGTAGTAATCATAAAGATATTATTACAGGTAATAGTGCATCTAACTCACTTTACGGTGGACTTGGAAATGATACGTTAGTTGGAAGTAGCGGTAATGATACGCTAGATGGCGGTGACGGTATAGATGTGGCAAGTTATGCAAGTGCTACCGAAGATTTATATATTGACTTGGGAGTATCGGGAACACCTGTGTCTATAAGTGCAACATACGGAAGTGATACTTTTATAAGTATAGAAGGGGCTATTGGTGGAAGTGGAAATGATACTATTATAGGTACAAATAGCTCAAATGTATTAATAGGTGGTGACGGTGATGATACTTTACTACCAAATGGAAATAACTGTAACGATGAACTAGATATTATTGACGGTGGAGCAGGAACAGACTTTGTAAGTTTTGACTTTGGAGGAGCTACGGCTGTTACCTTAGATTTGGCTGATAGTGGGGTACAAAATACAGGTAAAGGCAAAGTCCAAATAACAAATATAGAAAATGTAGAAGGTGGTGCAGGAGCTGATAAACTGTACGGTAATAGCAGTAATAATACGTTAAGCGGTTTAGCAGGTAATGATACGTTAGTAGGTCGTGCAGGTAATAATACACTTGACGGTGGGGCTGATTTTGATACGGCTGATTATAGTAGTGTCAGTAGTTTAAACGGAATTAACGTTAATCTTGGATTAGCTACACAGCAAGTACAAAATAACGGTTATGTCGGTAAAGATACTTTAATAAGCATAGAAAAAATAATAGCAACAAATAATGCCGATATTATTCAAGGAAGTACGACAAGAGTAGATGTGGATACCTTGTATTTTGAACTTGGTGCAGGAAATGATACCATATATGCAGGAAGCGGTGCAAATGTAATATATACTTCAAGAATAGATGAAAACGGTACGGACTACACAAGTTATAACAATACCGTATTTAGCGGTACAGGAAGTGATACGGTATATGGAAGTAGCGGTAGTGATACGTTTGTGGTATCTGCGACTGATTCAGTCAGTGGTGCTAATGATACTTTTTACGGTATAAGCGGTACAAATACAATAGATTATAGTCTTGTAACGGATAATGATACAAATGGTGCTACAGGTGGTATAAATGTAACATTAAACGGTACTAATGCGGTAAGTATAGTGCTTAAAGATGGTGGAAATACAAATACGGTGCAAAATGTTTCACATATCATAGGTACAGGTAATAACGATACTTTAACGGGCGATAGTTTTAATAATATTCTTGACGGTGGAGCAGGAGATGATACTATTTCTGGAACAGCCGGAAATAACACATTAAGCGGTGGAAGCGGTGCTGATTCGATAACGGGTGGTACCGGTGTAGATACCATATACGGCGGACTTGGTGATGATATAGTATTTAGTAGTACCGGTAATGATACGGTTTACGGTGGAGATGGTATTGATACTTTTGATTTAAGCGGTAGAACAGGAAAAGCATTTGTAAACTTAGCGGAAAATAGATCAAGAATAGATACAAATAATAATGGTGATTTTGATACGGATGATGAGAGTGATGTACTTTTTAGTATAGAAAAAGTTATAGGTAATAGCTCTGATAATACACTTTACGGTGATAGTTATGCAAATATTCTTGACGGGGGAACGGCAGGTAATAACTCATTATACGGTGCAGGTGGCGATGATACTCTAATAGGAAGCGGAAGCGGTATAGATATAGCTTACTATAAACCGGCAAGTGCATCTATTTATGTTGATATGACGCAAACTAATCAAATAGTAAGAGACGGTGACGGTGGGTCTGATAAACTTATAGATATTAATGAGATTTACGGTTCTGATTACGGTGATACATTTAGCGGTAACAGTGCTAATAACACTTTTAGAGGTGGTGTAGGAAACGATACATTTTATAGTAGTGAAGGTTCAAACGTACATGACGGTGGAGCTGATAACGATTTATTTTTAATTACTTCAAAAGACCATGGAGTTGATACTTTAATAGGTGGACTTGGAAGTGATACGGTAGATTTTAGTGGTATAAGTGGACTTACTACAAAAGGTTTGGAGATTACTCTAAACGGCAACGAAACCGTACAGGCTACACTGAATGATGTAGCGTCACATAGGCTAACAGGTGTAGAAAATATCACGGGTACAATTTATAATGATACCATAAGAGGTGATCATAATAATAATATTTTAAGCGGTTTTGCAGGAAATAATACACTTATCGGTGGTGGTGGTGATGATACACTTATTGGCGGTACAGGTACGGATGTAGCTAGTTATGAAACATCTACAAGCGGTATAAAAGTAGATTTAACACAGATTAATTTTCAAGTTACGGATGATGGACTTGGTGGAAGAGATAAGCTTATCGGAATAGATACTATCATAGGTAGTGATTATGCAGATACTTTCAAGGGAGATATTGGAAGTGATACTTTTATTGGTGGTACAGGTGATGACTGGTTTATAGGAAGTGCAGGAAATGATTACTTTGAAGGTGGTGCATTAAGCAGTGATACTGTTGATTATAGTGCGGCAACTACTGATTTGGTAGTAGATATAAATGATGGTTCAAAATATATCAATGCCCAATACGGCACAGATACTTTTGTAAATATCAACGGTGTAGTCGGTGGTAGCGGAAATGATACACTTACAGGTAATAGCGGAAGAAATACACTTGTAGGTGGAAGTGGAGATGACACACTTTTGGGCTTTGGTGGGAAAGATTATATAGATGGCGGAAGCGGAAGTGATTTTGTAAGTTTTTCTTATACGTCTAGCGATGTCAAATTAGATTTAGCAGATACTGCAGAACAACAATATACGGCAGACCCTAATGATTTGATTACAATGATAAATATTGAAAATATCGAAGGTGGAAGCGGAAATGATACTTTAAAGGGTAATGGTAGTAATAACACTATAGAAGGTGGTGCAGGAAATGATACTTTAAGTGGTAGAGGCGGTATTAATGTTCTTAACGGTGGAAGTGGAGCATATATAGATATTGCCGACTATAGTGGTAATACAGATGGAATTAAAGTTGATTTGTCTAATACTATTGACGCTACATATCAAGTTTACTACAACGGCGTAGCCGGTGGTAAGGATAGACTTATTGATATTGAAGAGATTTGGGGAAGTAATTATGCTGATACGTTTGTAGGAAGTATAGGTGCAGATACAATAAGAGGTGGCGTTGGAAATGATACCTTTAGAGGTTTGGGTGGAAATGATACTTTTTATGGTGAAAGTGGAGATGATTTATTTATAAGCTCATATAATGACGGAGATAATACATACTATGGCGGAACTACCGATGAGGTAAACGGTGATACTGTTGATTATAGCGGTATTACGGATAGTCAGTACAAAGTTATAGGAGATTTGAGTAATAGCAATATAAGTGTATATAATTCTTTGGATGTATTGCAAAAAACAGATACTATATATAATATAGAAAACCTAACAGGTGGCTCTGGAGATGATACTTTAAAGGGTAATGCAAGTAAAAATACCATCAAAGGTGGAGACGGTAACGATTCTATTTTTATAACAGAAGGTGGCGATAGATTATTCGGTGAAGGTGGTAATGATACTTTTATTTTCCAAAGTGGGATTAACGGTACCGGTACAGTCATAGACGGTGGTACCACATCACAAACTACAGGTGATACTATAGATTATAGTGCTTTAACAGACAAAGTTAGTCTGAGACTTATGGGTAGTAGTTATAGCGGTGTTACGCTAGGGGTTGAAACAAATCATCACTCTATTGCAAATATCAACAACATAATAGGAAGTTTGGGTGATGATACTATAGAAGGTGATATTGGCAATAACATATTAAACGGATTTGATGGAATAGATACGATAAGCTTTGAAAATGCAGGAGCTAAGGTTGTAGTAAATATAGGAGATAGCGATATAACAATAAGCAATGCACCGACAGGCAACGGCACATATACCGCAAATCAAGCAACAGGTACTACAATAGGTACCGATACAATTACAAATTTTGAAAATATTAAAAGTGGAAGCGGTGATGACACATTAATAGGTAGTGGTACTCAAAATATTATATATGGTGGAATAGGTCAAGATTTTATTTTTGGTGGAGCCGGAGATGATAAGCTTTTTGGAGAAGAAGGAAACGATACAATAGCCGGTGGTGAAGGTAATGACTCTATAGACGGTGGTGACGGTATAGATACCGTTAGCTATTTTGATGCTGATAGTGTAACCGTAACTTTGCGAGGTGCAACAAACGGTACCGGTGAAGTTATGTATGGTGCTACTACATATACGGATAAATTATACGGCATAGAAAATATAATAGGAAGTGTAGGTAATGATACCTTACAAGGTAATGAAGGTGATAATATACTTAATGGTGCAGGTGGAAACAATACCGTAAGTTATAGTGGAGCAGCAGCAGGTGTAACTGTAGATTTAGGCATATCTACACAACAAGATACTATAGGAGACGGTAGAGATACTTTAATAGGATTTGATAATCTAATAGGCTCAAATCTTGGTGATACCTTAAGAGGTAATGCAAATTCAAATGTTATCAAAGCAGGTGGCGGAGATGATGTTATTTACGGTGTCGGTGGAGCTAATTATCTTTACGGTGGACTTGGCAATGATACTTTTATAGGGAAAGTAAGCGGTAGTGATTTTATAGACGGTGAGAGTGGAAATGATAAGGTTGATTATAGTAATTTAGCTTCAACGAATTATATAACCGTAAATCTTGGAGCTACAACATCAAGAAATGATGAAAATGGTGTATCTCAAAGTGTATATCAAATTTCTATTAACGGCGGAGATAGTGATTATGTAAAAAATATCTCTGTTTTTGAAGGAAGTGCCGGAAATGATATATTTACCGTTACAAATGGAACTTATGAGTTTATCGGTGGAAGCGGTGATGATACATTTAACGGTACTAATTTCACAGGCGTAGTTATAAACGGTAGCAATCATACCATAGATGTAAGCGGTACTCAAGGTGCTACAAATGCTTATGCTACAAAAGGTGATACTATAGATTATAGTAATGTTGCCGATAAAATAATAGTTACCATGGAAGCAGGAAGTGACCCTACTACCGTGCGAGTAGGTGGTGATACTACAAATCATACCATAAGAAATATAGAAAATATTTACGGCTCGAATAGTGCAGATGACACGATAACAGGTAACAGTAGCAATAATACTATAATCGGCGGTGGCGGTGATGATGTTATAGACGGTGGCGGTGGAAGCGACTACCTTGACGGTGGTACTCATACTAGTGGAGATACCGTATCATTTAGTAGTGTTACCGGTGTAAGCGGTATTAGCGTAAATATAAGTAGTAGTAATGTTACTTTAGACGGCACCACATATAATGCAAATAGTGCACTGAGAAATGGACAAACAAGTACTGTTGTAAATTTTGAAAATATTCAAGGTTCACAAAATGCTGATATTTTGATAGGTAGCGATATAGCAAACGTCATAAGAGGCGGTGATGGAAACGATATAATTTACGGCGGTAGAGGTTCAAATTTCTTATATGGTGATGCCGGAGCCGATAAATTTATTATGGGTGGTTTCTTTGGAAGCGGTAATGACTATGTAAATCAAGTAGATGGAGGAAGTGGAGCCGATATACTTGATTATAGTAGAGTTACAACAGGTGCTATTAGTGTGACACTTGATGGTGAAGAATTTTCTACTGTAAGTATTTATAGTGATGATGCAAGGTCTTCTATTATAACTAATACCTATGATTTAGTAAAAAATATTAGAAATGTAGTCGGTACAAGCGGTAATGATTCTATAAAAGGTGACGGTAGCTCAAACGTACTAGACGGTGGTGCAGGTGATGATATACTAGACGGTGGTGCAGGTGACGATAGCTTGATAGGCGGAGCAGGAGATGATACACTTATAAGCGTAAGCGGTAATAATACCCTTGACGGTGGGACGCATAATAGTGGTGGAGACTGGGTATATTATAATCAAAAACTTGTAGCACTTAATCTAAATATGAATGATATTGACGGTAGTGGATATGCTACTGCAAATTTTGGCTCAGAGTCTGATAAACTAATAAGAATAGAAAATATCAGAGGTACTATACAAGCTGACTTTATAGGTGGAAATGAGCAAAATAATACTTTAGATGCTTTTATGGGTGATGGAAATATACTTATAGGAAGTAGCGGCGATGACGTATTGCTCGGAAGTACGAACGGTAACGATACTTTTAGAGCAGGTATTTTACAAGCAAATGGGAGTTTGATAGACGGCAATGACGGTAATGACACTATAGACGGTAGATTTGGTACAAATAATACCGTAGATTATAGTGCTTATGCGAGTGGAAGAACTATATCTATAGATATGGGTGCATTAAACGGTACAGATTATTCTACTGTAACCGTAAGCGACGGTACAACCGATAAAATAAAAAATATCCAAAATATCACAGGTGGAGCCGGAAATGATATAATCATAGGCGATGCACAGAATAATATCTTATCAGGTGGAGCCGGAAATGATACTATAAAAGGTGTTGACGGTACAAATCAGCTTTTAGGCGGTGCCGGAAATGATACTATTTATAGTGGTTTAGGTGATGATGTTATAAATGGTGGAGCTGATAACGATACGGTTAGTTTTGAAGATGCAACAGGAAATATCACTGTTGATTTGGCTACTACAACAGCACAGATTATCGGTGGCGGTATGGGAACTGATACTATTACAAGTGTAGAAAATGTTATAGGTTCTAGTAATGATGATAGTATTACAGGAAATAGTGGTATTAATACTCTTATCGGTGGAGCCGGAGATGATAAATTTGTAGCTACAAATGGAAGTGATACCTATTACGGTGGAACATTTAACGGTACGACTCATACTGTTGCAGTTGGTGAATATAATAGAGTAGATTATGCTAATGTTGCAAAAGTTTATGTGGATTTAAGTGCTACAACAACAGATGCAAACGGTAATGTATATGCCGAGGCTTTGAAATCAAACAGTTTTGCAAATGATGGATTTGCATCTAATATTGAGTCAACTGATAGACTATATGGAATAATAAACTTAAAAGGTAGTAGTAGTTACGATACTTTGATAGGTGACTCACAGGGCAATAAACTAGAAGGTATGGCAGGTGATGATATACTAGAAGGTAAAGGTGGAGATGATGTTCTAATAGGTGGAACAGGAAATGATACTTTTGTCGCAACTGCATATAATGACGGAGCAGATGATATAGACGGTGGAGCAGATAGTGATACTATAGATTATAGTGCACTCGGTGCTTCCAATGCTATTACGGTGACGTTAGCAGGTGCCGATACATATGCTACCGTAACTGTTACAGGCGGTGATAACGATAAGGTTAAAAATATAGAAAATGTTATCGGTACCGCAGGAAATGATATAATCACAGGTAACAGTGATAACAATAGGTTAGAAGGTAGAGACGGTAATGACATCATCAAAGGAGTTGCAGGAAACAACGAACTTTATGGTGGAACAGGAAATGATACTATATATAGTGGTACCGGCAATGACTCTATAGATGGTGGAACCGGTGAAAATACCGTACATTATGGAGAAGCTACAAGTGGAGTAACTGTTGATTTATCAAGTTCATCAGCTCAAACTGTCGGTGGCGGTATGGGGATTGACACGTTAGTGGATATTCAAAACATTGTAGGTTCAGCGTATGATGATTTGTTTTACACTGATTATACAAAATCAAATAAATTTGACGGTGGAGCAAATACAAGTATTGTAAACGGTGATACCGTAAGCTATGCAAATCTAAAAGCAGATTTAGATGGCTCTAATTATACCGGAGAATCTGCATTTGACAATATCTTTATGGATTTGGGCAATATAAGTGGCGGTTACGCAAGTGTAGATATTAGAGATAATGACGGTAGCAATAATATAAGACTTGTAGCAACGGATTATCTAAGAAATATCAAAAATATAATTTCAAGTAGCGGTAACGATACTCTTTATGGAGATAGTGGAGCAAACACACTAAAAGGTGGACTTGGTGATGATACACTTATGGGTAGAGGCGGAAATGACTACCTTGACGGTGAAGGCGGTAATAATACTGTTAGCTATTCGTATGTCTCTACGTCAAGCGGTGTTATTGTTGATTTAAAATTAGGCACCGGAGTCGTAGCAATAGGTGATGAAGATACGTTGGTAAATATCCAAAACGTAATAGGAACCAATAATTCAGACCTTATAAAAATGGGTACAGTGGCAGGTGCATTGGAGAGTGTAGCCAATAATATCAACGGTGGAGCAGGTATAGATACCGTAAGCTATGAATATTATACCGCGAACTTGACTATCAATCTTGGAGCAGGTGCAGTTGCAACCGGTGATAATGATGTACTCACTTCCATAGAAAATGCAATAGGCGGTAGCGGTGATGATACTTTTGTATCAAATACAGCAGTTTCTAATAGTTTTGATGGTGGCATAGGAAGTGATACGGCTGATTATTCACATCTTACAAATAGTGCAAACAATATACTAGTTACGTTAAACGGTAGCTCTTTGGTAACTGTTACCATAGCAGGACTTGAAGATGATACTATCAAAAATATAGAAAATGTTACCGGTGGAGCCGGTAATGATACTATTGTTGGCGATGCTAATAACAACACTCTTAGCGGTGGAGCAGGTAATGACGTAATCAAAGGTAAATTAGGTAATAACTCATTATACGGCGGTGCTGATAATGATACTATATTTAGCGGTACAGGTAATGATTATATTGATGGTGGTAGCGAGATAGATACCGTTAATTATTCTGAAGCTATAGCTGCTGTTAATGTTGATTTAAGTATAGAAACTGCACAAAATATCGGTGGCGGTATGGGTGAAGATACTTTGGTGAGTATCGAAAATGTAGTAGGTAGTAATTTTGACGATACTTTTAAATCCCATTTGAGTAGAAACAACCATTTTGACGGTTACGGTAACGGTGTAGCAGGAAATACTGTTGATTATAGTGTAGTTACAGTAGATGATGCGACACAAGATTTTGTAAGAATTGATTTAAGTGCCCATAACGGTACTATTTTTATAGACGGTTCACAAAGTGCCGTAGATACTTATACTTTGATACATAATATTACCGGAACTGGCGGAGATGATACTATCATAGGTGATGAACTGAACAATACTATAAGAGGTGGAGCAGGAAATGATACACTAGGTGGTGGAGCAGGAAATGATTATCTAGACGGTGGTACTGGAAACAATACGGTTACTTATGCTTATAGTTCTAGTAGTATAGAGGTTGACTTTAAAATAGGGCTTGGATACGTCAATGCAGGAGACCAAGATACTTTAGTAAATATCCAAAATGCTATCGGTGGAAGTAGCGGTGATATTTTCAAAATGGCAATAGGGGATATTGAAAATACGATAGACGGTAATAATAGTAGCGGAAATCTTGTAAGCTATGAGTATTATACTGCCGGTGTAACTGTCGATTTGGGTACAGCGTCAGCTCAAACGGTGGTAACTGGAAGCGGTGATATAGATACACTGATAAATATCCAAAATATCAAAGGTGGAGAAGGTAACGATACGTTCCGTACAAATTTTGCAGTATCAAATCAGTTTGATGGAAATAGCGGTAATAACACTATGGATTACTCTAATGCAAATGCGAGTCAAAAGATAGTAGTTACCCTTGACGGTGCAAATTTTAGAGATGTGACTATAGGAACGGGAACTGTAGTAGATAGTGTTAAAAATATCCAAAATGTTTACGGTGGAGCAGGTAATGATACTATTATAGGTGACGGTAATAGTAATATATTAGATGGTGGAAGCGGAAATGACTTAATACGTGGCATTGCCGGATTAAACAACCTAAGAGGCGGTGCAGGTGATGATACCGTATATGGCGGTACAGGAAACGATATAATAGACGGTGGAAGCGGAAGTGATACTATCTATGCAAATGCCGGTGATAATCTAATATACGGTGGAGATGATGGAGATACTATCGTAAGCGGTACGGGAAATGATACTATTTACGGTGGATATGTTGACGGTTCAAGCGTCCATCAAGATAATAGCTTACAAGACTGGGTAAGTTTTGATGGTGCACTAGCTAATGTTACGATAAATCTAAATTCTGCTACGGTAGGAACGTTCGCAGGAGCTACAGGATATGCTCAAAGTGCTGCAACGGGACTTGATAGTCTTTTTGGAATAGAAAATATTATAGCGAGTGCAAACAATGATAATATCACTTTGAATGATACTATCGTAAATACTGTATATGGTGGAGCAGGAAGTGATACAATAAAAGTAGCAAGTAGTGCATACACAGGTGGTAATACAATAGATGGTTTTGGAGTATCAGGTGTTCAAAATAGTAGTGATAGTGATACTATGGATTATAGTGAACTTGAAAATACTCAAAACATAATTGTTGATTTGAATACTACAGATGTCAATGGATATGCTACTGTTACATTTGCAGGTGGAATAAATGCCGATAAACTGAAAAATGTAGAAAATATCACGGGAACGGACGGTAATGATATACTTTACGGTAAAAGCGGTCAAAATAATACTCTAATAGGTGGTTTGGGTGATGATACTCTTATGGGTAGAAGCGGTGATAACTATCTTGACGGAGGTGAAGGCACTACAAACAATACCGTAAGTTATGCTTATGTTGGTAGTTCTAGTAGGGTTGTAGTAAATCTTGACGAACAAACTGCAAACGTAGTAGGAAGCGGATATAGCGATGTCATAAGAAATATCCAAAACGTAATAGGCGGTGACGGTGATGATACTATAACAGGAAGTAGTCTTGTAAATACTCTTCAAGGTGGACTTGGAGCTGATACTTTTGTGATGAAAGGTAGTGCAAATGATATTATTTACGGTGGAAGTTGGAATGGTGTAGCTCACACTGATACAAATGCTCAAGATACTGTAGATTATTCAGGATATAGCAATAAAGTATTGATAAATCTTACAAACGAGACGGCAACTGTAGATGTAAATAATGACGGTTTTGACGGTGGTGACAAAATAGATGCAATTTATGGTATAGATAATGTTATAGGTACAAATCAAGCAGATACTATTTATAGCGGTAGCGGTNNGGTAGCGGTATAGACGTAATATATGCACAAAGCGGTGATGACGTAATCTATATGAATGTTGACGGTAACACTACCGGAAATCATGTTGACGGTGGAGAAGGAACTGATACGGTAGTTTATACCGGTTTAACAAACGGCATAAGGGTAAATCTTCAAGATGGAACAACCGTAGCTGTTACAGTCGGTGGAAGTGTTGACCATAATATCACCTCAATAGAAAATATAACCGGAACAAATCAAGCAGATATTATTACAGGTAGCGAGAGCAAAAATGTTTTTGTAGGTATGGGTGGAAGTGATACCATAAGCGGTATTGCCGGAAACAACGTAATGTACGGTGGTACTATGGAGAGAAACTCTGCATCAACAGACGCAGATACTATATACGGCGGTACGGGCAATGATACAATATACGGTGCTTCAGGAGCTGATGACCTAAGAGGTGGGCTTGGTGATGATACCATATACGGTGGAGCGGGAAATGATATTATTAGAAGCGGTATAGGTGAAGATACTCTATACGGTGAAGCAGGTAATGATACATTTATCTTTGAAGCAGCCGATAATATGACGAATTTTGTATTCGGCGGAGATGAAACTACAGATAACGGCTCACTTGATATGGTTGATTATAGACAGGCTATAAAAGGGCTTGTGATAGACCTAAACGGTAAAACAGGTATTCAAAGTGCTGATGAAGCATTTTATGATGCTAATGTAATCGGTACTTACAATTACAACGGTTTTGCATATAGTGCAGACCAAGGTTTCAATATGCTTTACGGTATTGAGTCTGTTAGAGGAAGTGACCTTGAGGGTGACACCATAAGGGGTAACGGTGCAGATAACTCTATTTGGGGTCATGGCGGTGATGATACAATTTACGGTGTATCAGGTAACAACTATCTAAACGGTGGAAGTGGCGCAGATACGCTATTTGCAGGTATCGGTAGTGATGTTATGATAGGTGAGGGTGGAAACGACCTATTCAAAACATACTATGATGCAACAGGAAGCAATGCATCGGAGAAATTTGGTGGAACAAATACTATTTACGGCGGTATGTTTGATGGAACTACGGCTAGTGCAAATGGTAGTGATACTGTTGATTATAGTGCAATTACAGATAGTACATACAATATCTTTGCCGATTTATCAGTAAATACGGACGATAATGTAGCTATAAGAAATGATGCACTTGTAAATCAAAAAACAGATACTGTTAAATATATTGATAATGTCATAGGAACATCAGGAAATGACACATTTAGGGGTAACAACAACTCAAATAGTTTTGACGGTAGAGGTGGTATTGACACGGTACTATATAATTCGGCACTTATAACTGCAGGTGTTGTCGTAACATTATCTGAAGGTTTTGCTACAAAAATAGTAAGCGGTAGTAATGTTATAGATACACTAAGTAGTGTTGAAAATGTGGTCGGTTCTGATTATGATGACTATTTTGTGACAAAATTGACAGAATCTAATACTATTGACGGTGGTTTGCAAGGTGTAAATGGAGATACCATTGATTATAGTACAAACGGTGCTACAAAAATAGTCTTAAACCTAAATACGGCTCATTTAGTCGGTGACAATGCCGTGGCATATAATGCTAATGACGGCTACGCAACGGTTACCGTAAGTGGAGCAAGTTCGGCAAACGATAAAATCAAAGATATAGAAAATATCAAAGCAAGTATCGGACATGATACAATATATGGTAATAGTGAAAATAATACGATTTACGGTATGGATGGACACGATGTTATCTATGGTATCGCAGGTCAAAACTATATAGACGGTGGAAACGGTAATGATACTATATATAGCGGTACCGGAGCTGATAGACTATTTGGTGGAAGCGGTAATGATGTATTCAGAGGTGAGAGTGTAACACATTTTGACGGAGATATAATAGACGGTGGAAGTGAGTATGACGGTGTGACTCTTATTGGAAGAGGTAGTGATACCGTTGATTATAGTTTGATTAATACATCAGGGCTAACTAGTGGGGTCAATGTAACTTTGGCAAATGATGCTGATGCTACAGTCACTATAGATAGTGGTAATGCACATACTATAAAAAATATAGAAAATGTTATAGGTACATCTATAAATGACACCATATCAGGCGATGTGGGAAATAATACTCTTGTTGGTGGAGCAGGTACTGATACAATAAGAGGAATAGCAGGAAACAATGTAATTTATGGCGATAATATAGATGGTAGTGAAACAAATGACGCTACAAGCAATGACATAATATATGCCGGTACAGGCGATGATGCTATATATTCAGGTGCAGGAAGTGATACGGTATATACAAATTCAGGAAGTGATACTATTTATGGTGGAGACGGTAACGATATTATCTATGGTGGTGAAGGAAGCAATAGAATATACGGTGGAAACAAAAATCTAGATGGTTCTCACACTGATAGCGGTAATGATACGGTAAGTTATGAGTTGGTAACAGGAAGCGGTGTAATAGCAAGACTTGATGCGAATTTGGCGATAGTTACTGCAAAAGGTTATGCCGATGTACTTTTTGGTATTCAAAATGTGACAGGTACTGCTATGGCTGATGAAATAGTAGGTAGTAGTGAAGCTAATACGCTAATCGGCGGTGGTGGAAATGATATTATCAATGGACTTAGTAATAACAATAGACTTGAAGGTGGAAGCGGAAATGATACTATAATATCAGGTAGCGGAAATAATATAATAGACGGTGGTGCCGGAAGTGATACTGTTGATTATAGTTATTTAACAGGTACTGATTTTGGTGATGACCATCCTACTGACGGACAAGTCGGTGGAGTTTATTATAGCGGTATTAAAGTAGATTTAACAGACTCCGCTGCTCAAAGAATTCATGTAAATTATGGAACGGATACCATTACAAATATTGAAAATGTAATAGGTTCATCTAAAGATGACTATATAGTAGGGAATAATGAAAGCAATATCTTAGATGGTAAAGGTGGAAATGACTATTTTGTACTAGGTCAAGGGGTAGATACAATCTTAGGTGATATCGGTACCGATACTATTTCCTTTACACAAACATCAAGAACTGCCGGTGTAATAGTAGATTTAAATAAAAACCAAACTTACGGAAGTCTTGATACTTATAGGGTAGTTAATGATGGATTTGGTAATGCAAAATATCTTGATAGTATAGAAAATGTAATAGGTACAAGTTTTGCTGATACTATTTACGGTAATAATGATACAAATCAGTTGTTTGGTGGAGCAGGAGATGATACCCTCAAAGGTAGTCTTGGAGCAAACGTACTTGACGGTGGTGCTGATGAAGACTGGGCATATTTCGATGATATAGTAGTTTCAGGTATTAATGTGACTCTTGATACTGATGGAATAAGTGGAAATGGAAGTACAGGTACGGCTACACTTACGGGATATACTAATACTTTGATAGAAATAGAACATATCAAAGCTACATCACTGGCAGATATTATCAGAGGTGACCACAAAGACAACTCAATTTTAAGCGGTGGTGGTAATGATACTATTTATTCATCCGATGGAAGTGATTATATAGATGGCGGTGAGGGTGCAGATACCGTTATATATAACGTATCTGGTATAAGTAGCGGAGTAACTATAGATTTGAGTGTGACTCAAGATGACGGTGATGATTCTACTTGGGCAGTTCAAAATGATGGTTTTGACAATAAAGAGAGACTTTATAACGTAGAAAATATAGAGGGTACTTCTAATGCTGACTTTATAAAAGGTAACGGACAAAACAACACTCTTTGGGGTGGTGCAGGAAATGATACACTTTATGGAGTAAGTGCAAATAATATCCTAGTCGGTGGAGCAGGAAGTGATACATTCCGTGGAGGAATTGGTGATAATATCATATACGGTGATAGTTATGCAACACTAGGTGGAGCAGGAACAGAGAGTGCTTTTGAAATATCAAATTCAAGGGATTTGATAGATTTTAGTGATAGTGGAGTGCCTGTTACTTTAAATCTTAGTGACTCTACAAGTATAAACTATATCAATGAAACATCTTTGACTTTGGATGCTAGAACATCAATAGGATTTGGTAAAAATACTATTTACAATGTGGAAGACGTACTTGGTGGAAGTGGAGCTGATATTCTTATAGGTTCAAGTGCAAATAACGTAATCGACGGTGGCATAGGTAATGATATAATATTTGGTTTTGGTGGAACAAATACTCTTATCGGCGGTGCAGGAAATGATACTATTTTAGGACTTCTTGGTGGAGATGCAATATACGGTGGTACCTTTGACGGTGCAACGGCATCAAACAGCGGACTAGATTGGGTTGATTATAGTCATATCACAGATACAAGAGCTGTAAATATAGATTTAAGTTTAGGTACAGTTACTCAAATAGGAACACCGGCAAACTTTGATAGCTTAACTCACATAGAAAGTGCTAAAGGGACAAAAAATGACGATACGTTAAAAGGTGATAATGCGTTTGATGTTGTAAATTCACTCTTTGGATACAAAGGTGATGATAGCTTTATCGTTTCAAAAGGTAGTGATTATATAGACGGTGGAGATGGATTTAACACTATGGATTATAGTAGTGTTGATTTTGGAGATGGTGGAAATCGTGTAATAGTTGATTTGGGACTTAGTAAAGCACTAGATAACGGATACCATTTAGATCCAAGCGGTGCAAATACCGTAGTAGAAGATACCCTTATTAATATACAAAAAGTTATAGGTACCGGTGGTAATGATGAACTTTATGGAAGTAGTTATGCAAATGTGCTTATAGGTGGAGCAGGTAACGACTATATAGACGGTAGAGAAGGAAACGACACTATCTATGGAACATCTGGAAATAATAAACTCTTTGGAAGTGCCGGTGATGATACTATTTATGGTGGAACAGGAAATGATACGTTAAGCGGTGGGGCTGATAATGATATACTAGACGGTAGCCTTGGTGGAAATAATACTTATATCGGTGGAACAGGTGATGATACTATTATCGGAGGGGCTGGAAGAGATACATTGTATTATGCTGCAAGTGAATCAGGTATTACAGCTACGATAAAAACAGGTGAGGACGGTACTATAGTAAGTTCAACTGACGGTACCGATTTATTAAAAACACACTTTGAAGTTCTGATAGCTACGAATTATAAAGACGTTGTTGATTTAAGACTTGCAGATGCAAACAGCACTATACTTGCTTACGGCGGTAATGATACAATATATTCAAGCACTGGATACGGTGATACTATATATGGCGGTGATGCAAACGACGTAATATATGCAAACGGTGGAGATAACGAGTATTTCGGCGGTAATGCAACGTTAGACGGTAGCGGTAATATTACGGGGCATACTGCTAGTGGTGATGATACGGTCAATTATTCTTTGGCAACTAGTGGAATCAATGTAAATTTAAGTATAACAGCTGATGGTTCTACATACAACGTAACGGATAACGGTTTCGGCGGTCAAGATAAACTTTACGGAATTACTAGAATCACAGGTTCAAACTATGATGATATTATAAAAGGTTCTAGCAGTTGGAATGCACTATATGCAGGTGGCGGTGATGACTGGATAATAGCTACAAACGGTGGAGATACTATATACGGCGGTACTCATAATACAGGTGGAGACTGGCTAAGTTTTGAAGATATTTCTACAAGCGTAAATGCTACCATGGCAGCTGGAAGTATCACCGGAGGTCTTGGAACAACTACTATTTTTGAAATAGAAAATTTATTTGGTTCTTTACAAGATGACATATTAAGAGGTGATTCAAATAGTAATACTTTACATGGTAACGCCGGTAATGATACTATCTATGGAATAGGTGGAGCTAATTTCCTTATAGGTGGTCAAGGTGATGATACACTTATAGGTGGAAGCGGTATCGATAGATATGACGGTGGTGATGTAAGTGCAGGTGTAGGATATACGGGAACTACTACACACGGTATTAACACTATAAGTTTTTATGATACCACAACTGCTAGAGTCGTTGTGAATCTTTTGACTGAAGAGGTAACGGATGATGGATTCGGTAATACTGAAACTTATGTAAAAAATATCAATAATATCATAGGAACATTGGATTATAACGACACTTTAATAGGTGATAATTCAAAAAATATCATTTATGGTTACGGTGGGCATGACCTCATATACGGTACAGATGGAGAAAATACCCTTTACGGTGGAACCGGTAATGATACTGTATATTCATCAACTGATGCAAAAACAGGTGCAATAGGAAGTAGAGGAGACGTAGTATATGGTGGACAAGGTATTGATACGTTAATCGGTTCGTTTAACAGTGCATTTTTGATAGGCGGTGATTCAAACGGTGAAGACTTGGAAGGTGATTGGATAGATTATAGTGCCATATCTTTAAATAACGGTTATGGGATATATTCTGTATTGTCAGTTACTAGTGCATTCGCTGATGCAGATGGTGATAGAGCGTATTTAAATGGAAATTATTCGACTGTAAATCGCCTAAATAATGATGGAACTGTGGATAATGCTACTTTTGATTATCTATCTCAAATTGAGCATATCAAAGGTACTGACGGTATTGATACATTGGGCGGAAGTCATGGTGTAAATAACTCTATTTTAGCCGGAGCAGGAGATGATACTATTTTCCTAACTACAGGTAGTAACCATCTTGACGGTGGAAGTGGAAGTGACTGGATTAGCTTACAAAATATGGCTGGAGCTATAAGTAACTTTGACCTTGCAAATAATAATGCAAGTGATAGTAAAGTGTATAATATAGAAAATGTACTTGACTTTAACGGTGATAGAGGTCAAACCGTATGGGGAAGTAGCGGTAACAATACTTTTATTATGTATGGCGGTAATGATCATGTTCTAGGACGTGACGGTAATGATGTGTATGATTTAGGTGCCGGTGATGACAGGGCGGCAAATAATTACGGTAGCGATACTCTAATAGGTGGAGCAGGTCAAGATACTCTTGATATGTGGAATAAGATAGGTGCAAATCAAGGAACAAGGTTAATATTCAATTCTATTACGGCAGTTGATTATAACTCTCTTGCTACAGGCATAGGTACATTAACGTTATCAAATCAAACCGTAGTCACGAGTTCTATTACGGTAGAAGGTCTAGCAACACTATCTGATGGAAGTTATAACTTTTATAGAATTACTGACGGTAGAGGAAGCTATGACTATCTATACCAAGATGGAACAAACCCTGATTTTGAACAATTCTTGATGACAAATTATGCGGATATTTTTGTAGGTTCAAACAATAATGATACTGTTTACGGATACGGTGCAAATGATACTATTTGGGCAATGGGTGGAAACGATATAGTTTATGGTGGAGATAGTGCCGATACAATTTTCGGTGTAAGCGGTAATAATAGACTATACGGCGGTAATGATGATGATTTAATTTTCGGCGGTACCGGTAATGATAGTATTTGGGGTGGAAACGGCAATGATACTATCTATGCAAAATCAGGTAATAACTCAATATACGGTGGCGAAAACGATGATATAATCTACGCAGGAACCGGGCTTGATATTATAGACGGTGGAAACGGTGAAGATACACTAAGATTTGACGGTGCAAATACAAGGGTAGTAGTAAATCTTGGAAGTGATACGTTGAGCTATGATAGTACTACGATAGTTGCAAACAGATTTATTAATAGTTGGTTAAACGGTGCTAGTGAACAAACAGGTACTGTTACAAATGTAGAAAATGTTGACGGTACAAATTATAACGATACTATAAGAGGAAATAGCGGTATTAACTCTATTAGAGCCGGAGCAGGAGATGACTATATCTTTGGAAGTTACGGCAATGATTATATAAACGGTGGAACTCATACGAACGGTGACTGGTTGGATTATAGTTTGATTACTACGTATAACGGAATCAATATTGATTTGGAATACCAAAGAAATGCAGTATTTAAAACAGAAGCTGCAGGTGATGACCACAACCAAGTACTAGATAGTATAGAACACATTATAGGTACTGCACAAAATGACTTGATACAAGGTAATCTCTCTTTTGGAAATACTTTAAGAGGTGGTGACGGTGCAGATATTATCAAAGGTGTAGGTGGAAGCAATTATCTTTACGGTGAGGCAGGAAACGATACAATCTTTAGTGGTACAGGTAATGATTATATAGACGGTGGAAGTGGAACTAATACCGTAAATTATAGT
Organism: Epsilonproteobacteria bacterium UBA6211; assembly: GCA_002421845.1. Taxonomy (GTDB): domain Bacteria; phylum Campylobacterota; class Campylobacteria; order Campylobacterales; family Arcobacteraceae; genus UBA6211. Next base: position 58,082 of record DISL01000030.1, read on the forward strand.
GAATTTAGTGCTAATGTAAGGGTTAATATTAGTGATAGTACTCAAAGCGGTGTAGTATCTATGAGAGGTATGAGCGGAAGTATGACCGATACTTTGGTATCTATTCAAAATGTCACTACAGGTTCAGGTGCAGATACGATTTGGGGAAGTAGTTCTACAAATACTATCAATTCAGGTGCAGGTAACGATACGATTTATACTATAGGCGGTGATGATAATTACGTGTATGCCGGAAGTGCGGCTGACGTTGTTTATGGTGCAGCCGGAAGAGATACGATATACGGTGAAGACGGTAATGATACAATCTTTGCAAGTGGAGGAAATGATTATATAGACGGTGCAGGAGATATAGATATTGTTAATTATAGTGCTAGTACGCAAGGGCTAAATATAACTTTAGCAAATAGCGGTGCATTGACCACTATTACGCTAGGGGCTAGTAACGGCATAAGTGCAAGTGGGTTTAGCGATAGCTTATACAATATAGAGGGTCTTGTCGGTTCAAGTACTGCGACAAATATTTTGATAGGTAATAATATGAACAACTCCCTAATAGGTGGAGCAAATACCGATACTATCAAAGGTATAAGCGGTAATAATTACCTAAACGGAGGTAGTGGAGCAGATACTATCTATGCAGGAACAGGAAGTGATACTATAATCGGTGGAAGTGATGATAACAACTGGCTTTATTATGATGAGGTAGGCGGAGCAAACGTAAATGTAAACTTACGAAGTGAGATAGCTACTTATGGAGCGTCAACAGATACAATAGTTCAAATCAGACATCTACATATGGGTAACGGTACAAATACGGTACAAGGTAACTCTTATGCAAATAGTTTTGTTGGAGGAAGCGGTACGGATACGTTAAGCTATAGCGGAAGTGCAGGAGCAGTAACTGTAAATGTAACAAGTAACGGAGCAGGTACGAGTAGCGGTGACGGTGCGGATGTATTTAGTAATTTTGAACACTATATTTTATCAGGCGGTGCAGATACTATCAACCTAAGCGGTGTATATGGAAGCACGATAAACGGCGGAAGCGGAAGTGATACGGCTAGTTATGGAAGTGTAGCTACAGGACTCACGGTAACGGTAAACAACGGTAATACAAGTGCGACAGTAAATGACGGAAGTTCTACTGATACTTTACAAAGTATAGAAAAAATCATAGGCGGTGACGGTAACGATACATTTATAGTCTCAAACGTAACAGGTATAAATACACTTGACGGTGACGGCGGTGTAAATACATTACAATTAAGCGGTAATATAGATTTGTCATCGGTCGTGTTGTTGAATTTTAATGATATTACGGTAGCTAACGGTGATACTTTGACATTGAACGCAACGGATTTATCAGATAAAACTATGAGTATTACTTTAAATGGAACAGGTAGTTTGGTGATAGTTTCAGACTCTAGTAGTCATAACTTCAATAACATAACCCTTACAAAAGGGACAGGAACCGTTACTCTTGATGTAAATATAAATAAAGATATAAGCGGAGCAAATATCAATACATTTATTGATAGATTTGATGTAGCTAGTGGAAATACTTTGACTTTAAATTTTGCTCAAGTATCCGGTAAAACAGGTATAGGAACAGGAACACTAAGATTTGCCGATAGTTCACTAACAGGTGCACAAATCAAATCTGTAAATGATAATAGTACAAATGGTATAGACTTGACAAATGTAACGACTATATCAACCGCTACAATGTCGGAGATGCTTGAGATTGTAAATAATACCGGAGCAACATTTACGACGGCTACTAATTATGCAGTTAGTATAAGTGATACATCAAGTGCAGCTAATGTAAATACGGTTGCAGGTGATACTACAGGAGTAGTAACGGCTACTATCACTACCGGTGCAGTAACAACAACTTTAAATGCAATAGGCAATGTAAGTGCAAGTGATGTAATCACGTTTACTACGAATGATACAAGTGTAGATGCTAGTGATTTAGTTGCACTGTCTGCTAAAATTGATACTTTTGGAGTAAATTCAATCACAAATATTACAGAAGCATATAATACGGTAAATGTAGCAACCGAGGTTGTAAATGCACTTAATATTACTGGAAATACGGAAACAGTTACGATAACAGGCGGTGCAATCTCTGCTGCAAATCTAAACACTATAGCAAATGCTACAAGTGGTGTAGTAACGGCAACTATAACAACAGGTGCGGTTACAGCGACACTAGGTGCAATAACAAATGTAGATGCAAATGATGTAATAACATTTACCACAAATGATACAACAGTAGATGCAAGTGATTTGGTAGCCTTGTCTGCAAAAGTAGATAACTTTACTAGAACATCAATCACAGGTATAACTGAAGCATACAATACCGCTAGTTTGACGACTGTTATTACAAATGCTATGGGGTTATTAGACGGTAATGAGACTATAGCTATCACAGGCGGTGCTATAAGTGCAAGTGATGCAAATACTATTTTAAATGCAACAAGCGGAGTTGTGACTG
>DISL01000001.1 GCA_002421845.1 Epsilonproteobacteria bacterium UBA6211
AAAGAGCAGGTAAATAAGCTATATTTTGAAGAGAGTAAAGATAGAAATATCCTAAAACATGAGATAGACGGACTTAAAAACTTGAGTTTAAGAATAAGCGAAGATGCAAATAATCTCTCAAAAGCACTCAAATCTCAGGTAAAAACACAAGGTATTTGGGGTGAGATGATACTAAAAAACGTACTTGAATATTCAGGACTCAAAGAAGGTGCCGAATATACGAGTGAAGTAGCACTTAAAAACGATGAAAATAAAAGCTACCGTCCTGACGTCATTATAAATCTTCCTGATAACCGCCATATCATAATAGATGCTAAAACATCTTTGGTAGGGTATGAGAGATATATGAGTGCAGGTAGTGAAGAAGAGCGTATTATAGGAGCAAAGGAACATTTAGAGTCTATCAAATCTCATATAAAATTTTTGAGTGAAAAAGATTACCCAAAATTGCTAGGGATTAATAGTTTGGATTTTGTATTTATGTTTATACCTATTGAAAGTGCTTTGATTTTGGCACTAGAAAGCGATAGCTCACTTCTTAAATCATCCCAAGATAAAAAGGTATTTTTGGTGACCCCTACTACACTTATAAGTGCTTTGAAAGTGGTAGAAAATATATGGCAGTTTCAAAAAAGATCAAAAAATGCTGAAGATATAGCGATAAGTGCAACAAAACTTTATGATAAATTTGCAGTATTTGTGGAAGTCTTTGAAAAAATAGGAAATCAACTAAATACTGTTCAAGGCTCATATGACAGTGCTAAGAAAACCTTGATAGACGGTCGTGGAAATCTAGTAGGGCAGTTTGAAAAACTAAAGGAAATGGGGCTTACACCTTCAAAAAGTTTGCCTAAAGTTACGGAAGATTAAACTTTCGTAACCAAAACATATCAACATATCTTGATATGTAATTGTTTTTATGATATGATTTCGTTAGTCGATATTCGTAAGTCGTGAATTGCGAACAAAAACCTCTTACACGACTCACGACTCACTATTAACGCTTCAACGGGGTAAAGAATGGATATATTTTTAAATACAATATCTGCAATCAACGATGAGACAAGAATAAGAGTTCTTAGATTTATAGATATTTACGGTGAAGTATGCGTATGTGATATAGAAAGTTCATTTGATATGATACAGTCACGTATATCACGACATCTAAAAATACTCAAAGACGGTGGATTTTTGAGAGTGGATAGAAGAGGAAAGTGGGCTTATTATAGTATTAGAAAGCCACTTGATGAGTTTCGTCAAAGTGTTCTTAAAGAGATAAGTTGTTTGGAACTTGATATTCCAAAGCTTAATAAAGGGTGTAAAAATGATTAGTGCTAGTTTAGTATTTTTGGCGACTCTTACTTTGGTGATAGTTCAGCCACGAGGTCTTCAAATAGGGACATCGGCTATTATAGGTGCTGTTGTTGCTTTGATTTTGGGGATAGTTAGTTTTGCGGATGTTTTGGAAGTATCTTCTATCGTATGGGATGCTACTTTGGCATTTATAGGTATTATTATCATGTCTATGGTGCTTGATGAAATAGGATTTTTTGAATGGTGTGCTATCAAAATGGCAAAGTTAAGTAAAGGCAACGGACACTTGATGTTTGTGTATGCTTTACTTTTGGGTGCATTTGTATCGGCACTTTTTGCAAATGACGGTGCGGCACTTATCCTTACACCCATATTACTGGCAAAAATGAGGATATTACAACTAAACTTAAAAACTATTATTGCATTTTTACTAGCAGGTGGATTTATAAGTGACTCTGCATCATTGCCTTTTGTTTTCTCAAATCTTACAAATATCGTAACGGCAAACTATTTTAATATAGGGTTTGTGGAATATTCACTTAATATGATAGTCCCTTTTATTGTAAGTGTAATAGTAAGTATTGCTGTTCTTTGGCTAGTTTTGAGAAAAGATATACCAAAAGAGGTGGATGTGACACTTCTTAAAAATCCGGATGATGTACTAAAAAGCAAACCTTTGTTTTATTTTAGTTGGTTTTTCTTAGCATTATTGCTTGTTGGGTATTTTGTTGGGGATGTTTTGTTTGATTTACCTGTAAGCGTATTTGCTCTTGGTGGAGGATTGTTGTTTTTGGGTATTGCAAGTTATACAAAAAATGCTAAAGCTTGGCTGACTATCAAAACTGCCCCTTGGCAAGTGGTATGGTTTAGTATAGGGCTTTATATAGTGGTTTATGGGCTTAAAAACGCAGGACTTACGGACTATTTGGCTTCTGTTTTGGTAGTTTTAGCTGATAAAGGTGATTTGATAGCAGTTGTAGGTACCGGATTTATCGCAGCTTTCCTTAGTGCAATTATGAATAATATGCCTACTATTATGATAATGGACATATCACTAGCTAATATCGGAAATGAAGCGATGATTTATGCAAATATTATAGGGTGTAACCTTGGACCTAAAATGACACCGTTTGGTAGTTTGGCTACTCTTCTTTGGCTTCATGTATTGGCTCAAAAGGGCGTTAAGATAAGTTTTGCCGAATATAGTAAATTTGGTATGATAGTGACACCGCCTGTGTTGTTGGTAGTTTTATTAGCTTTAGGAGTGATGGGATGATTGAAATTTTACTTATAAGTATCGTCGCACTCGGTGCATCGCTTTTGACGTTCTTTTCCGGGTTTGGGCTTGGTACTATTTTGATGCCTTTTATTGCACTTTTTTTACCATTGGAATTGGCTATAGCAGTCACGGCTGTGGTGCATTTTGCAAACAATATTTTTAAGTTTGGTTTGGTATATAAAAGTATTGATTATAAAATATTGCTCTCCTTTGGTATAGCAGCTATGATTTTTTCAGTATTTGGGGCATTATTACTTACGTTTATGGGTGAAATAAACCCTCTATTTACATACTCGTTATTCGGTATGAGTTGCGAAGTTACATTTTTAAAACTTAGTATAGGTATTTTAATATTGATATTTGTAATTATAGAAACTTTGCCAAAGTTTGCAGATATATCATTTGATACCAAGTATATCCCTTTGGGTGGGATGATTAGTGGATTTTTCGGTGGACTTTCAGGTCACCAAGGGGCTTTTAGAAGTATGTTTTTGCTTAAAGCAGGGCTTACAAAAGAGTCTTTTGTCGCTACGGGTATTGCTATAGCTGTTATGGTTGATATGGCAAGACTTAGCATATATGGGGCTAGTTTTGCTGAAAATGACATTGCATCACAGTGGCAACTTATTATTTTTGCTACGATAAGTGCATTTCTAGGTTCTTATTTTGGTGCCAAATTACTCAAAAAAGTAACTATAGAGACGGTTAAATATATAGTTTCTATTGTTGTAAGTTTATTGGCTGTTTTATTTATATTTGGAATATTATAGGAGAAAATCAAATGAAAAAAGTTTTAGTTTTATGTACGGGAAATAGTTGTAGAAGCATTATTGCCGAAGCGTTGATAAATGCAAATCTTGAAGGTGTGAGTGCAAAAAGTAGCGGTGTACGAGCTAGTGGTAAGGTAAATCCAAATGCGAAGAAGCTTTTGGAAGAAAAAGGGATTTGGAAAGATGAGTATCACTCAAAAACTCTTGATACGGTAATAGATGAAGAGTTCGACTTAATAGTAACTGTATGTGACCATGCAAATGAAACTTGCCCGATGTTTCCAAGACCTGTACCGAAAATTCATGTGGGCTTTGAAGATCCAGATGGCAAAGGTTATGAGGCTTTTGAAGCTACTTATAAAGAGATAGAAGAGGTGCTGTTACCGGCGGTAAAAGAAGCTTTTGGTGCGTGAGTAGTGAGTAGTAAGTAGTAAGTAGTAAGATGTTTTTCTTCACAATTCACGACTTACGATTCACAACTCACGAATTTAAAAAGGTAAAATATGTTTGATTGGTTGGAACGCTTAAGCGGTAGTTTGGTTTTTGATATTTTTGGTTTGCAAAAAGAGAGTGCCATAGGGGATGCATTGCATTTTTTTGTGTATGATACTATAAAGATTTTTATACTTTTAGTGAGTATTATATATCTTGTGACGCTCCTTAGGAGTTATTTCCCTGTAGAAAAAGCAAGGGAATATATAGCAGGAAAACATAAGCTTACAGGGCATGTATTGGCATCTGTTTTTGGTGTAATTACCCCTTTTTGTAGCTGTAGTGCAATTCCCCTTTTTCTTGGGTTTTTACAAGCTAGGATTCCTCTTGGGGTGACATTTAGTTATCTTATATCTGCACCTCTTAGTGACGCTGTTGTTATTGCGTTGTTGTTGTCGCTTTTTGGGTGGAAGATAGCTGTGCTTTATGTGGGGATTGGATTGCTTATAGCTATAGTTGCAGGGCTTATAATAGGTGCTATGAACTTAGAAAAAGAGGTTTTGATAGAGGTTAAGCCGGTAGGCGATATACACTATGAAGAGCATGAAACACTTTTTAGTCATAGACTAAAAGAAGCTTGGGAATATACTTCCGATATATTCAAAAAGATTTATTTGTATGTGGTAGTAGGTGTTGGTATAGGAGCATTTATACATGGATATGTACCTGCTGATTTTATCACAAAATACGCCGGTGGTGATGCTTGGTATGCACCGATTATAGGTGTAGTTATGGGGATACCTATGTATTCAAATGCTGCAGGGATTTTGCCACTTGTGGAGGTATTAACACAAAAAGGGATGCTTTTGGGAACTGCACTATCTTTTATGATGGCAGTCGTTGCACTTAGTTTACCGGAGGCTATGATACTAAAAAGGGTGTTGTCTTTGAAACTTATAGGGATATTTTTTGGAGTTGTAGGTTTTGGGATACTTATGGTAGGGTATCTTTTTAATTTGATTTTATAAAAAAAGGAGTTATAATGAAAATAGAAATATTAGGCACGGGTTGTGCTAAATGTAAAACATTGGAAGAAGTTGCAAAAAAGGCGGTAGCAAAGGTCGGTGGTTTTCATGAAGTGAAAAAAGTGGAAGATATAGTTGAAATAATGAACTACGGTGTGATGAGTACACCTGCTCTTGTGATAGATGGAGTCGTAAAATCAAGCGGAAAAGCTTTGAGTGTGGATGAGGTTGTGGTAATGATGGGTGGAAGTATTTAGTGAAACTCTTTCAAAAATTGATGTAAAGGCTAGTGCTAATGAATCTTAAAAAAATTACGTCATTGATTCTACTATGGTCTATGATAGCTATGACTTATACAGGTATAATTTTGTTTATAGCCCCACAAGGACGGATAGCTAATTGGGCTAATTGGGAATTACTAGGTCTTACAAAAAGTGAATATACTGCGTTACATTCTACGTTTATGGTAATTTTTGTCATAGCTAGTTTACTTCATATTTACTACAACTTTAAACCGATAGTAAGTTATCTTACAAATCAAGCAAAAGAATTAGTGATTTTTACGAAAGAGATGGTAGTAGCTACGATTGTGACTCTTATATTTGTTATCGGTACCTTATATGAAATGCCACCTTTTAGCACTTTTTTATCTTTTGGGGATAAGGCTAAAGATTACTGGATAGGAATATACGGTGAGCCACCTTATGGACATGCAGAGCTTTCATCGTTGAAAGTTTTTATTAAAAAAACTAAACTTGATGAACAAGAAGCTTTATCAAATCTACAACAAGCAGGTATTGTATTTGATAGTTTAGATGAGAAATTAATTGATATTGCAAAAAGAAATAATAAATCTCCAAATGACATCTATGAGATAATGGATTCAGAAGGTACAATATGAAAACAATATTTTTAGTAGCAATTTTATCTTGTAGTATATTATTTGCTGAAGGTTTGACTTCAAAAAGCTATGATGAGTATCTGAAAAATTTTGATTTGGATGAGCGAAGTAGTATGAAAATACGAACTGTTGATATGCTTGATTTGGTAGAAAAAGGTGAGGCAATACTACTAGATATAAGATTTTCAAAAGAGTTTGAAGCGTGGAATATGCCATTTGCAAAAAATATCCCACTAAACGAACTTCCAAATCGCCTTGGTGAACTTCCAAAAGATAAGCTTATAATAACTGCTTGTCCACACAATGACCGCTCAAATATGGCACGAATTTATCTGACTCTTAAAGGATACAATGCAAGGTATCTTAGTGATGGGCTCTTGAAAGTTGCAGATTTCTTAAGAGGGGATAATGCCGTGGAGTTTATGGAAGAGATGAGTAAAATAAAATGAAAACAATATTTCTATATTTATCTTTATCATTATGGTTATTTGCATTTGAAGCCAATATCATAAAGCCTGTATCAACTCCAGATGATTTGAATATTCGCAAAGTATATCTAGGAAAAGACTTATTCCGTGATTCAAAGTTGTCAAAAGACGGTACTATATCTTGTGCAAGTTGCCATCCGGGTGATACTTACGGTACGGATAATCTAAAAAGGTCAAAAGGTGTACGTGGACAAACAGGAACTATAAATACACCTACCACATACCATAGTAGATATTTTTTTGCTCAGTTTCATGACGGTAGGGCAAAAGACCTAAAAGAACAAGCACTAGGACCTATTACAAATCCAATAGAGATGGATAATACAATAGAAAATGTACTCAAATATGTCAAAAGTAATAATCACTATATAGTTCAGTTTAGTATTCTATATCCAGACGGTATCACTATAGATAATATTGTTGATGCTATTTCAGAGTTTGAAAAAGCACTTGTAAGCCCATCTAGATTTGATAAGTATCTAAAAACAGGTGATAAAAGTGTGATGAGAGATGTGGAATTAGAAGGGTTTGAACTTTTCAAAAATTACGGTTGTATTGCATGTCACAACGGTATTTCACTTGGCGGCAATTTATTCCAAAAACTTGGAGTTTTTAAGCCTTATGAAGGTACGAGTTTAGGTAGATTTAATGTTACGGGAAAAGACGAAGATAAATATTATTATAGAGTTCCGACATTAAGAAATATTTTATGGACACACCCTTATTTACATGATGGTTCAATAGATAAACCTTATGATATTATAGAGTTTATGGGAGAATATCAAAGCGGTCTTGAGATACCAAAAGAAGATATTAAAAAAATAGAGCAGTTTTTCCACTCTTTGACTGGAGATTTACCAGATGTTATTAAATAAAAAAATCCTGATTAGCATAATATTTTTATTGTCTATCATAATTGTAGGCTTTAACCAAATAGATAGTTTTTTAGAGAAAAAGAAGTTAGAAAATGAAGCATATTACTCTTTGGGTCAACTTGTAATATATAATCAAAAAATAGATTCTTATTTTGACGGTAAAATAAAAATAGAGAATTATGATTTGATAGAAAAAGAGTTTTTTGAGGCTAGTATTTTAGTAGGTAAGTTACAAAAATCACCTTTAGATAAAGATTTATATGCAAAACAGATTCAAGAGTTTGAACGATTATATACTAAAAAAGATATGTATAAAGCATTGTCATCACAAATAGTTATGTCTTTAATGATTTTGAAGAATATAGCTTTGGAGTCAAAAGATAGTGCAAAACTAGAGGTTTTTTATAAATTTTTGGAGTATGGAGTAGAACAAAAAAAAGATTTTGATTCAATAACTCTTTCTATAGATTCTTTACAAGAAAATGATGTATTTAAAAAGCACTCTTTATTGATTATAGAAAATTTAAAACAATTACAAACAAATTAATGTAAAGTATCTTGACAGATTTAGTCAAGTTTGATATAATTCCATAATCAAAGCTAACTTTATAATGCATTAACATTTGATATGATAAACTTATAATAGATAGTATTCATTACAAGGAATTTTTATGGAACAACAAACTTTGGCGATACACGCCGGATATGATAAAACATTTGGATACGGAAGTATGAGCGTACCGATAGAACAAACTACTGCTTATGCCTTTAGGGACGCAGACCATGCTGCAAATTTATTTAGTTTAAAAGAGCTAGGACCTATATATTCAAGACTTACAAATCCTACTTTGGATGTGTTGGAAAAAAGATATGCGGCTTTAGAAAAAGGTGCAAGTGCTATAGCTGTAGCTTCAGGGCAGTCGGCTATATTTTATGCCATAGCAAATCTTGCAGAAGCAGGTGATAATGTAATCATTTCAAACAAACTTTACGGTGGTTCAGTTACGTTACTTGCTCATACTATGAAGAGATTTGGGCTAAGCGTAAAAGTGTTTGATTGCGAAAGTGCCGATAATCTGGAAAGCTTAATAGATGATAAAACAAAAGCTATATTTTTTGAATCATTATCAAATCCTCAAATAGCCATAAGTGATGTGGAAAAAATAGTTGCAATAGCAAAAAAACACGGTGTTGTGACAGTGTGTGACAATACGGTGGCAACTGCTTATTTATTCAATCCTATTTCATGGGGTGTTGATATAGTAGTTCACTCTGCGTCAAAATATACGGACGGTCAAGGTAGAGCAATAGGCGGTATAGTAGTTGAACGTGAAGGGTTAAACGAGTTTTTTGCATCAAATCCTAGATATACACATTTTAGTTTACCTGATGAGAGTTACCACGGGCTTGTATATACAAGTTTACCGTTGCCGTGCTTTTGTTTGAGAATCAGATTTGCATTACTTAGAGATATAGGTGCTTGTATGAGTCCTTTTAATGCTTGGCTTTTGATAAACGGTCTTGAAACATTGAGTTTAAGAGTAGAGAGACACTCTAAAAATGCTTTGGAAGTGGCTAAATTCTTAGAATCATGCCCAAATGTAAAAGGGGTAAATTATCCATCCCTTGAATCACACAAAGGGTACGAAAAAGCTAAAAAGTATTTCAAAGATGGTCAAGCAAGTGGATTGTTGTCTTTTGATGTGGGAAGTTTTGAAGAGGCAAAATCTATAATAAACAGTGTAAAACTATTTAGTGTTGTGGTAAATATAGGGGATAGTAAATCTTTGATTACACACCCTGCAAGTACGACCCATTCTCAAATTCCGCAAGATGAACTGATAAAATCAGGGATAAATCCTGCAACTATAAGATTAAGTATCGGTTTGGAAGACCCGAAAGATTTGATAGAAGATTTGAAAAAAGCATTTAAGTGATAGTAATTAGTGAGTAGAGTTTTCACGACTTACGACTCACGACTTACGCTTCTTAGCACAAAGGAACAAAATGAAATATGCAAAAAACGTAATAGAACTTATCGGTAATACCCCTTTAGTACAGATAAAATTAGCAAGTGATAATGCCCTTGTTTTGGGTAAATGTGAATTTATGAATCCTACTCACTCAGTAAAAGATAGAATAGGTTACAATATGATAAACGTGGCATTACAAAACGGCACTATAAACAAAGATAGCGTTATCATAGAGCCTACGAGTGGAAATACAGGGATAGGACTTGCTAGTGTATGTGCTAGTATGGGGATAAAACTGATACTTACAATGCCGAGTTCTATGAGTATGGAAAGAAGACAGCTTTTGGGTGCTTTAGGAGCGACTATAGAGCTAACTCCTGCAGAACTCGGTATGAGTGGTGCAGTATCAAGGGCAGAAGAATTGTCTAAAGAGATTGATAATTCAGTAATTTTACAACAGTTTCAAAATCCTGCAAATCCTGCTATTCATGAGACGACTACCGCAAAAGAGATATTAAGAGATACAGACGGTAAGGTAGATATTTTTGTAGCAGCGGTAGGGACAGGCGGTACGCTAAGCGGTGTTGGAAAAATACTAAAAGAGCATAACCCAAATATAAAAATCATAGCGGTAGAACCTGCTAGTTCACCCGTACTTAGCGGTGGTAAACCTGGAGCTCACAAAATACAAGGTATAGGGGCTGGATTCGTGCCTAAGATTTTAAACCAAGATATTATCGATGAGGTAATAACAGTTGAAAACGAAGATGCCTTTGAAACATCAAGACAACTAGCAAAAACAGAGGGGCTTTTGGTAGGTATTTCAGCAGGTGCAAACGTCTATGCAAGTAACCTAATAGCTACAAGAGATGAAAACAAAGGCAAAACAATAGTCACTATACTATGTGATACCGGCGAGAGATATTTAAGTAGCGGTTTATATGATTAATCTTTAAACTCAACCATAATACGGCGAATATCTTCTTTACATTCCAGTACGATATTTACTATTGTAGGGTCAAAGTGTAGTCCGCTTTGACCTTTGATATAATCCATAACTTCATCAAAAGGCCAAGCGTCTTTATAGCATCTTTTTGAACTAAGAGCATCCAAAACATCACATACGGCAACTATACGACCGTATATATGTATATCTTCACCACTTTTTCCGTTTGGATAACCTGTGCCGTCATATTTTTCATGGTGTTCAAGAGCTATAACAGAAGAGGCTTTGAGTATTTTTCGCTCCGAATATCTAAGCATTTCATACCCTATTTGAGCATGAAACTGCACTCTTTTATACTCTTCAGGTGTAAGTTTGCCGTTTTTTAGTAGTAGTTCGTCTGCTATAGCAATTTTGCCTATATCGTGTAGTTGACTTGAGATATACATAAGTTCAGCTTCATCATCGCTAAACCCTAACTTATAAGCTATTAGTTTTGAAAATTCACCAACACGTTTTACATGATTTGCAGTCTCTTTGCTTCTATGTTCGGCTATCATACCTATGGATGTCAAAGTTTCTTTGAGTGTCTCTTCTATCTCAAGATTTAATTCTTTGAGTTCTATATTTTTTATCTCTAACTCTTGATTTTTATTGTGTATAAGGTCAATTAGTTGATTAACTTCATCTACTGTTTTTATAAGCTCTTTAGTTTCAAAATGGGTACTATCTATTTTGGTATAATTTAATACGGAATGTTCAAATTTATCTATCAATGATTCAAGAGGTTTTACTATGTGCTCATTTATAGTTTTGATTGATTTAAGTAGCGTGAATATGATGAAAAATATCAAAAACAACAGTATAGCAATGATATAAGTGATAGATAGACTTTTATATTGACTTAAGTCTATATCTATTTCAACCACACCCAACACTGAACCTTCTTGAACATTGTGACACTCCAAACATTTAAGGGTGTTTTTGTTTGATGCAATGTAAGGTATATAAGCGTGTAAAGAGGCTTCATTTTGTTGCTCATGTAAATTAAAAAAAGGTTTTTTTGTTTCAAATACATATTTAGAGTTATTATCTATTTCCTTTTCAAGGGATGATGTTCCAAATTGTTTGTTCACTTCGTCTGATCTTATTATATTGATATTATTTACGTTGTAAGTAGATTTGATTTCATTTAAAAAGTAGTCTCTATTTTCCATAACACCACTTTTCATATGTGCAGTAAGTCCGGCTTTAATAATTTCAGCCATAGCTATAGCTTTGTCTTTTGCATTTTCAATAGATATTTGTCTAAAACCTAAAGTTATTGCAACTATAACTATAAAAGATAACAATGCAAAGATAACGCCTAAACGCTTTGTTATAATAGATTTCATACTTGGCATAATATTCCTTTTGTATGAAGAAATTGTATCAAATATATAATTAAAATACAATCTTTAATATAAGGTTATCGTATAATTTTTTTTGAAAGTATAAAAAAGTAATATTATTGATAGTTATAGATTCAATTAAATAAGACCGTGGATTCCAAACTATCTTTTAGTAATTTAAGAAAGTCATTTCTTTCTATCTCTTTTGCCCCTAAACTTTTTAAATGGTCGTTTGGTACTTGGCAATCTATAAGCTTGAAGTTTTGATTTTTTAGTTTTTGTACAAGATGATATAAGGCAACTTTGGAAGCATCTGTTTTTAGGCTAAACATACTCTCTCCGCAAAATATATCTCCTATGACTACACCATATCCACCTCCTACAAGTTCACCGTCACAATAGCTTTCAAAAGAGTGGGCATAGCCTTGAAGATGCAATTCATAATAAGCTTCTATTATCTCTTTTTGTATCCATGTATGGTTTGTATAATTTCTTTTTACTTTGGCACAGTGTTTAACAACAGATTCAAAATCGGCATCAAATTTGATTTCATAAATCTGTTTTTTAATAGTTTTAGATAAGCTTTTGGATACTTTGAAATCATCTAGGAACATTACCATTCTTGGATTCGGTGACCACCAAAGTATCGGGTCATCTGCATTGTACCATGGAAATATACCTTTTCTATAAGCAGTTAATAGTCTTGGAATTGATAAATCACCACCATATGCTAATAATCCTTCGTCGTTAGCGAGTCTTGGATTTGGAAAAGAATAGCTGTATTTACTAAGGGGTTTTATAAACATTGTTGCATTTTTTATGAGATTTTGAAATTGTGGCTCCGAATGCTGGATTCGAACCAGCGACCAAGTGATTAACAGTCACCTACTCTACCGCTGAGCTAATCCGGAA
>DISL01000087.1:0-455 GCA_002421845.1 Epsilonproteobacteria bacterium UBA6211
TCAACATCAGCTTTAAACGCATTGATAATAGAATCATCAACACCACTAGCTAGGTCGTTTGCTATTTCTATAGAATCAAATCCTAAATCTAAGATTTTTTTCAATTTCAATTCATCAAGATGTGTCAACGCATCATATAATATCTCACCGCTGTTTGGATCAAAAATAGGTGTAGCAATATGTCTATCCATAAGTAGTTCTACTGGATACTCAACAAATTTCAAACCACCTTCAGCTAAAGCTTTTGCTTTTCTAAGAGTAAGTCTTTTACCTGCTTGAATTACAACATTACCTTTATCATCTTTAATATCAAACTCAACTCTTCCGTTACTGAAATCATCAGGATTAAACTCTGTTAAGAATTTATTGTTTTTAATTTTGATATTTAAAATAGGATAGAATAATTTTACGATATCCTCTTTTGAGTAACCTAAAGCTCTAAAAAGAATAGTTAC
>DISL01000087.1:531-4520 GCA_002421845.1 Epsilonproteobacteria bacterium UBA6211
ACACCGTTTACGATAAATGAAGTTCTATCTGTCATTAACGGAATTTCACGAATAAATAAAGATTGCTCTTTAATGTCTTTTACACCTGTTTTTTCACCTGTTTTTTCATCAATATCCCATAAAGTTAATCTGATATTGATTCTTAAAGGTATAGAATAAGTAAGACCTCTTACCATACACTCGTTTACAGTATATTTAGGTTTACCTACTTCACTTCCAAGATATTCTAAAGTCAATCTGTTTTGAGCATCATGAATAGGGAAAATAGATTTAAATACTTTCTCGATACCTGCAGTATTTCTATCTTCTTGATCAATCATCAAAAAAGCATCATAACTATTTTGTTGTAAATGTAATAAGTTTGGAATTTCTATTTGTTGCGGATTTTTTGCAAAATCAACTCTAAGTCTATTTCCAGAATTTAAAGAATTTAGCATTAGTGACCTCGTGTTAATTTAATATTTGTGAGTTTTTTGACCTAATAATCCTACTAGATATTATTAAGCGCAAAAAGCACCCCTAACAATACACAACCAAAAAAGACTTTTTTTTAGCTTTGTACATTGTTTGAGGTGCTCAAAAAAAAGGGAGCTTAAATGCTCCCTTAACGGTAGAAATTACTTAATTTCTACTTTAGCTCCAGCTTCTTCTAACTTAGCTTTTGCAGCTTCAGCGTCAGCTTTAGAGATACCTTCTTTTATTGTTGAAGGAGTTTGCTCAGCAGCATCTTTTGCTTCTTTTAAGCCAAGACCTGTTAACTCTCTAATAACTTTAATAACGTTGATTTTTTTATCTCCAGAATCTTTGATAACAACATCAAATTCTGTTTTCTCTTCTACTGCTTCTGCAACAACTGCAGCACCACCAGCTACAACTGTTGGTTGAGCAGATACACCAAATTTTTCTTCGAACTCTTTTACAAGCTCTGATAATTCTAAAACACTAAGGTTTGAGATGAATTCTAATACATCTTCTTTAGTAATTGCCATTTTATGTCCTTTTTAATTTTTATCAATTTTTGTTTTTTATATTAAACTGCAATTATGCAGCCTCTTCTTCTTTTTTCTTCTTAAGATTGTCAAGCCCTGTAACAAAATTTCTTGCAGGAGCCGTCCAAACAGATAATAACATTCCAAGAAGTTCTTCTCTACCAGGTAGTTTAGCAAACGCATTAACTCTGTTAGCATCAGCGAATTTACCTTCGATAACACCCGATTTGATTGTTAGTTTATCTTTCGTAGCCATTGCGAACTTATCAGCAACTTTACAAGCACTAATTTGATCACTTGACCAAATAAAAATATTTGTACCGTTTAAAGAAATCTCTTCTAAACCTGCATTTTTAACAGCTATTTCTACAAGAGTATTTTTCGCAACTTGAACTTTACAATCAGCATCTCTAGCCATTGCTCTTAAATCTTCAAGTTCTCTATGTGTTAGACCTTTGTAATCACAAACAACGATAGCTTGAGACTCTTTGAATTGGCTTTCTAAAAAGCTTAATATTTCTTTTTTTTGTTCTCTAGTCATCTTTCTTCCTCCTTTCAAAACTTCCAACTTCGGTAGGTCTTACAAAAAGCGGAGGTGCTTTTTACCTACTGTCTTCAGTTTTAAGATAAAGCTTAAAGCTTTTATAAAATTATCTTAAGTCTATTAACTCTTGAGCATTAACTCTTACTGATGGACTCATTGTAAGTGAAAGTGCAGCATTAGTGATATATTTACCTTTTGCAGTACTTGGTTTTTGTCTGTTTATAGCTTTAACAAACGCAGCAACGTTCTCTAATAATGCTTCAGTAGAAAAAGATGCTTTACCTACACCGGCGTGCATATTACCTTTTTTGTCAACTCTATATGTAACTTGTCCACCTTTAGCATCACTAACAGCTTTTTTAACATCCATAGTTACCGTACCTGTTTTCGGATTCGGCATAAGACCTTTTGGTCCTAATATTCTACCAACTTTACCGACTAGACCCATTGTATCAGGTGTAGCTATTAATATATCGAAATTAATATTTCCAGCTTGGATAGCTTCTACTAAATCATCAGCTCCAACAACATCAGCACCTGCAGCTTTTGCTTCATCAGCTTTTAAACCTTTAGCAAATACACCGACTCTTACGGTTTTACCCGTACCGTTTGGAAGAACTACAGAACCTCTAATCATTTGATCAGCATGTCTTGGGTCAACGTTAAGATTTAATGCTACTTCAACACTTTCGTCGAATTTAGCAGATTTTAGCTCTTTTACTAATGCAACAGCATCCGCTAACGCATATTCTTTACTATTATCAACTTTTTCTAATAACGCTTTATATCTTTTTGAATTTTTTGCCATTTTATTTTTCTCCGCAAAGTTTTTATTGCTACCGCTTTAACCCAAGCGGTTAGGAAAAGAACACTAACTAAGTAGTACCCTTTAGTTTTATTACTCTATTGTAATACCTATACTTCTTGCACTACCTTCAACTATTTTAGCCGCTTTTTCAGGGTCTTTCGTATTAAGGTCAGCGATTTTTTGTTTTACTATTTCCATAACTTGGTCTTTAGTTAATTTTCCAACTTTTTTCTTTAGTGGATTGTCACTACCAGACTTAATGTTTGCAGCTTTTTTGATAAGCTCAGTCATTGGAGGTTTTTTTGTTATGAATGTAAAGCTTTTGTCTGTATAAACAGTGATTTCAACCGGAATTCTAAATCCAGCCATTTCTTTTGTTTTTTCATTAAATGCTTTACAAAATTCCATTATGTTAACACCTCTTTGACCAAGAGCAGGTCCAACCGGAGGTGATGGATTTGCAGCACCAGCAGGTATTTGCAGTTTTATTTTACCGAATACTTTTTTTGCCATCTATTGTGTTTCCTTCTTAAATTTTTTTACATAGAGAGTTGACTCTACAAATTGATTTCAAAATCAATTTATAGAATCAACCCTATTAAGTTATATGATTCTTTCTACTTGCGTATAAGAGATCTCTACCGGAGTATTTCTTCCGAATATCGAAACGTTTAATTTCAATTGCCCTGAACTTAAATCAAAATCTTCTACTATACCGTTAAAGTTAGCAAAAGGTCCTTCATTAATTCTAACAGTTTCACCGTTTTGGAACGAAACTTTAGGTTTAGGAGCTGTTCTATTTTTTACTTTTTCTAAAATTTGATTTATATCTTTATCTGATAGTGGAGTCGGCTTTTTAGATTCACCGATAAATCTACCTACTTTTGACATTGATTGAATTCTATGCCATAAAGCGATATCTAAATCAATTTTTGCGAATGCGTAAGCAGGATAAAGTGGTTTTTCTATGATTACTTTTTTGTTTTTTTTAACTTCTATAAGATCTTCCGTAGGTACTATAACTTCTGCTATTTTACCATCACCCATTTCCGAAGCTAATTTTTCCAATGCTCTCTTTACAGAAAGTTCACTCCCCGAGTGTGTTTGAATTGCATACCATTTGTGTGCCATAAGTTATCCTATAAAAGATGATAAAGTAAATGACATTATCAAATCTACTAAAGCTAGAAATAAAGTTATAACCGTAACAACTACAAATACCGAAAGGTACGCACTTCTTACTTGTTCTTTAATAGGGAATATAACTTTTGCTAATTCTTCTCTAGAGTTACGATAATATGATACTAGCTTATTCACTTTATACCTTTGTGTTAATTATCAAATATTTTTATTATAAGTGGCAGGCCAAGAGGGACTCGAACCCCCATCACTCGGATTTGGAATCCGATGCTCTACCATTGGAGCTATTGGCCTATGGGAAATTACTGAGGTACTAAGCTACTGAGGTACTGAGAAAAACTCAGCACTCAGTAACTCAGCACTTAGCAACTTTTTCTTAAGATTTTAATTTCACTTCTTTGTGAATTGTATGTTTCTTAAGTTTTGGACTATACTTTCTAACCTCAAACTTTTCAGTGTGAGTTTTAGGATTTTTCCAAGTAGTGTAGTTAATATCTCCACTCTCTTG
>DISL01000113.1 GCA_002421845.1 Epsilonproteobacteria bacterium UBA6211
CACTTAGGTAAAATTCTTAAACCAACCTCTGCAATAGTATGAGCCGTTTCAGGGTCAAACTTAAATAATGCTTTCTTTATTAAATCGTAGCTAATCATCATAGTTACCTTTAGATACTTAAATTTTATTGCTTATTATATTGAAAACAAACTTAGTTAAAAGTTAGTTTTGGTATAATCACAACAAAAAAAGATAAGAAGATGAAAGAAATTATAGACACGATAGTTTTTATTCTGTTTATCATAATTTTAGCTTTTTTTATTGCAGGATTTAATCGTCAGCAAGTGAAAAAGCACCAAGATAAATTAGATGAGATTGAAAAAAGGAAAAAAAACAATGATAAAACCGTTATTGATTGAAGTTTTAGTAGAAGAACTTCCTGCTGTTCCATTTTTGAAAGAATTGCCTAATATTGAAAAAAAATGGTCTGATATATTACAAAAAAACAATCTTTTGTGTGAATTTAGCTTTTTTTATACCCCAAGAAGATTAGTTTTATGGCATAGAGAGTTCAAAACAAAGCAAGATGATGCGGTGCAAGAGTTTTTTGGAGCACCTGTTGCTATGGCATACAAAGAGGGTGAACCTACAAATGCTGCTATAGGTTTTGCAAAAAAATGCGGTGTAGCAGTAAGTGAGCTAAAAACTACGGTTCAAAACGGCAAAGAAGTCCTTTTCTACGAAAAACAAATATCAGGTAAGGCTACAAAAGAGATATTAAACGAGCTTGTAAATGAGTTTATAACATCTTTGAATTTCGGTAAATCTATGAGATGGGGAAGCTTTAAAGAGAGTTTTATAAGACCTATAAAAAGCCTTTCTATTATGCTTGGCGATGAAGTGGTAGAAGGTGAGCTTTTTGGTATCAAATCAAGCAATTTTACTTATGGGCATAGAATGGTAAGCTATGATAAGGTTTATTTTGATTTTGCGGGTGATTATTTTTGTAAGTTATCAAAAGCAGGGGTTGTATTAGACCAAGAACACAGAAAAGAGATGATTTTAAGTTCTATAAAAGAGCTTGAATCAAAAAATAGCGTAAAAGTAGAAATAGATGAAGAACTTTTGGATGAAGTAGTGGCTATTACAGAGTATCCTACACCGCTTTTAGGTACGTTTAGCGAGAGTTTTTTGAAACTTCCTCCAGAGGTCATCATAACATCTATGAAAGAACACCAAAGATATTTCGCAGTACACAAAAACGGTAAATTATCAAATAACTTTTGTGTTGTTACAAATGCAAATACTACTGAATTTGGCAAGATAATAGCAGGTAACGAAAGAGTACTTAAACCAAGACTTACCGATGCAATGTTTTTTTATGAAAATGACCTAAAAAGAGGGCTTGATACTTCAAAACTATCGTCAGTTTTATTTGCAGATGGGCTTGGAAGTTTACAAGATAAAACAGATAGAGAAGTAAAGGTATGTAAATATCTTGCGGATAAATTAAAATTTGAGCCGAAAGATATGTTGATTCAAGCTGTAAATTTAGGTAAAGCAGACCTTATGAGTGAGATGGTTTATGAATTTACGGAGCTTCAAGGACTTATGGGGTATTACTATGCAAAAGAGCTAGAAATAGACTCAAATATAGCACTTGCATTAAAAGAACAGTATCTACCTGACGGTGTAGATAGTGAACTCCCTTCAAATGAGTTTAGTGCGATAGTAGCTTTGAGTAATAAAATAGATACGATTTTAGGATTATTTAGTATCGGCAAAATACCATCAGGTGCAAAAGACCCTTACGCACTAAGACGTGCTGCTTTTGGGGTACTAAAAATACTAAACGAGTATAATTTTGATGTAGAGATTGATGTGATGATAGAAGAGTTGTCTCACAACTATAAAGAACTTGATAAAAAGCTTGTATTAGAGTTCTTTGAAGATAGACTTCAAAGTATAGTAAACGTAAATCCATCAGTGTTAAAAGCGGTACTTGCTACAAATGAGAGAAATATATCAAAAGTAGTAAGTAAAGTAAATGCACTTAATACGATAGTAAATAGTAGTGATTTTAAAGAAGTAAGTTCTACGTTTAAAAGGGTTGCAAATATCATCAAAGATGTCGATACGACTGGACGTATCGAAATAAATGAAGATTTGTTTGAGCAAGAAGAAGAGAAAAATCTATACAAAAAATACAATGCTATAGTATCAAAAACTTATGATAACTATGAAGAACATCTTGATGCTCTTTTTGGTATAAAACCTGAGCTTGATATGTTTTTTGATAAGGTTTTTGTAAACCATGAGAACTTAAATATAAGACAAAACAGAAAGAATTTGATTAGTTTAATCTATATTGCCTTCAAAGAAATAGCTGATATTAAAGAAATTACAATCTGATAACACCCTTTTTATGGGGTGTTTGCTCACATTTACTATAAATTTTACTAAAAATACTCAAAAAAATGATAAAAATCTTAAATTTATGATATAATTAAACTTCGGTATTGGAAAGAACAGAAGTATAACGAAAAGAACGGGCTAGTCTCTATCTTTGATTATATAAGATGCTTTTATGATACCTTAGTATATTAAAATTAAGGGCGACGATGAATATTTATGTTGGCAACTTGTCTTACAATCTAAGTGATATGGATTTTAAAGACCTGTTTGGGCAATTTGGCGAAGTGGTATCTGCTAAGATAATCAAAGATAGAGAGACTGGTAGATCAAGAGGGTTTGGTTTTGTTGAAATGAGTTCAAAAGCTGATGGACAAACTGCTATCGAGCAACTACACGGTAAAGAATTCCAAGGAAGAACTTTAGTTGTTAATGAAGCTAGAGAAAAAGAACAAACTGGTGGTGGTTCTTTCAATAGAGATAACAACAGAAGAGACAACAGAAGAGATAACAATAGAGAGAGATCTTTTAGATAATCACTCCATTGTAGCCATTTCTTTTCGAAATGGCTTCTTTTCAAATTCTTATTTTATACCAATTTAAAAGCAATCAAACTAACAGCCATTACAAGCATACCTAAAGTAATTCCCAATATTTCAGTATGTGAATTTCCATAGACTCTAGCCGTAGGCAAAAGCTCATCAAACGATATATAAATCATAATACCAGCAACCATTGCAAACGTAACACCGAGTGCCATATCTCCGAGTATCGGTAACAGTATCAAAAATCCCAAAACAGCCCCTAAAGGCTCTGCAATACCTGATGAAAAAGCATATAAAAAGGCTTTTTTCTTATCTTTTGTAGCCCTATAAATAGGCAAAGATATAGCCATACCTTCAGGTATATTATGAATAGCTACAGCAACTGCTATAGATATACCAAGTGTAAGGTTTTCCGTACTTGCTACAAATGTTGCAAACCCTTCTGGGAAGTTGTGTATAGCTATTGCAATAGCCGTAAATAAACCTGCACGTTTTAAGTTTTTGTGACTTGCTTCACTGATTTTATCTTGAATATCTGCTTTTAGTTCGTGTGGATTTATCTCTGTGGGGATAAGTTTGTCTATAAGTGCGGTAAGCCCAATCCCTGCAAAAAAGAAAAAAACAACCAATGCATGGGAGATAGTATCCGTGTATGTGATGTTGAATGACTCTTGAGCTTTTGGGAATATCTCAACAAAAGAGACATATATCATAACCCCTGCACTAAATCCAAGACCGATAGAAAATACTTTATCGTTGTTGAATTTGGAAAAAAATGCAATAGCTGCACCTATCCCTGTGCTAAGACCTGCAAAAAGGGTTAGCAAAAACGCTATGGTAAAGGTTTGCAGAGTAATGTCTATCATTTTTAGTTGTTAGTTGGTAGAGGGTAGAGAAGAGTGAAGAGAGAATAAGAAATAATCCCTCACCTACTACCTACAACCTACCATCTAAACTTATCCTATCGTAATATCTTTACTTCTTTTTTTGAAATACTCTTTATCAACTCTACAAAGTGGACATGCTCCAGGAGCTTTTTTGCCTCTATGTACGTGACCGCATACTTCACATACCCATTCTTCTTCTTCGTCGCTATTGAAGAAGCCTTCAGCTTCTAAAGCATCTTTTAGTTCTAGGTATTCATGTTCGTGTTCTACTTCTACTTTGCCGATAGCTTTTAACATTCTTGCTATCTCTTTGTAGCCTTCTTCTGTTGCTATTGCTTCAAATTCAGGATACATTACTTCATGTTCGTATCTTTCACCGTCTGCTGCATATACTAGGTTTTTGACCGTAGAGTCTAGCTCTATATCTTTTACAAGTTTGTTGTATGCTTTGTATTCAGCCATAGCATGGTATTTTTCATTGTCCGCTGCTTCTTGGAAGAATCTAGCTATTCTATGATAGCCCTCTTTGAATGCTACTTCCGCAAAAAATTCGTATTTGTTTCTTGCTTGTGATTCACCTGCAAATGCTTTCATTAGATTTACGGCAGTTAGGTTTGTAGTAGTACATACCATAGCTTCACCGCAACATACAAGTTTGCCTCCACCTACATGTTGAACTTCTACTTCGTTACCGCATTTGTTACATTTATATGTCTCATATTTTCTCATCGTTACTCCTAAATCGTTTATATTAAAAGAAAAAAATTTTCCATTGGAGTATTTTATAGTTTTCGAGCTTAATCTTTAGTTAAAACGAGTTTCAATTTTGTAACAAATAGTATTATTTATTAAATTCATAATAACTTTTATTTATTGGTATAATTTTTTAATATTATTTTTAACCAATTATATGCTATAATTAGGACAAAAATTGACCTATTTAAAAAAAGGTTGAAAAAGGAGGGGTTGATATGCTAGAAGTTGAACAAATGCTAAGACAAAGAAACATTAAAGTAACCCCACAAAGACTTGCTTTAGTAACAGAGCTTAGAGACAAAGGTCACTTAAATATAGAAGAGCTTTATAATAGTTTGAAAAGAAAATTTCCATCTATTTCATTGGCTACGATATATAAAAACTTGAATGCTATGATTGAAAACTGCTTCGTAGAAGAGGTAAAGATACCTTATGCAAAATCAAAATACGAGATTGCAAAAGATTTACACTCACACGTGGTATGCGAGGAATGTGGGAAAGTATGCGATATAGATATAGATTTGAGTTCTGTGCTTAAATGTGATACCATATCAAACAGCGGTTTTGAAGTACAAAAAAGTGCACTTATAGTAAGCGGTACTTGTTGTGACTGTCAGGCTAAGAAGAAAAAATAAAAGTTTTTTATTATTAATATATTGATATAATCATTTACTTTAAATTTTAGGGTTATGATTATGTCAATATTTACTAAATCTGTATTAAATTCTATCAAATTAGATGAGTCAAAGGTCGCTTTGGCTTGGGCTAACTATCAAACATTTTTATCCAAAAAAGAACATATCAAAGGTTTCAAAGAAGAAGAGTATCAAGACGGTTTCCTCAAAGATGTGTTTGAAAACTGCTTGGGATATACTCTCAAAACCACAAATCCTAGTGATTATACACTAGAGCGAGAAAAGAAAAACGAAACCGACTCCAAAAAAGCTGATGGAGTAATATACATTGATGGTGATGTCATAGGTGTAATAGAACTCAAAGACCAAAAAACTAAAAACTTAGACCCAATAGAATCACAAGCTTTTAATTATCACAATTCACATGCAAAAAGTAGATATATCATCATATCAAATTTTGATGAGCTAAGGTTTTATATAGACAAAAAGACAGCTCATGAAAAATTTAGCCTTTTTAATCTTGATTATGAGGAGTTTAGAAAACTTTATTTGCTCCTTAGCTACGAAAGTATCAAATCTCAAATACCTCTCAAACTAAAAGAAAAAACCAATAACTTTGAACAACAAATATCAAAAGAGCTGTACAAAGACTTCTCTATATTTAGAAATCATTTATTTGAAAATATAGTAGCAAACAATTCAAATCTTGATAAATCAACGCTTCTAAGACTAACGCAAAAGTTATGCGATAGGATAATCTTCATACTTTTTGCAGAAGATAGAGGGCTACTAAATCCAAACACCATAAATGAAATAAGAACAAGACATTCATCTGATATATTCGGTAATCCAATGTATCAATACTACAAGATATATTTTGATGCTATAAATAGAGGAAACGAAAAGCTACAAATCCCAAAATACAACGGTGGGCTTTTTGCAACAGATGAGCTTCTTGATAGTTTGGTGATAGATGATGCAGTGCTAAATATGGAAGCTCAAAAGCTTAGTGACTATGATTTTGATAGTGATGTGAGCGTAAATATCTTAGGGCATATTTTCGAGCAATCTCTCACAGACTTGGAAGAACTACAAGCAAATATTGATAATGTGGATTTTGACAAAACCAAATCAAAAAGAAAAAAAGATGGAGTTTTTTATACTCCTGAATATATCACAAGATATATAGTCCAAAATACACTTGGCAAACTTTGTGATGATAAGAAAAAAGAGCTTGAAATACTTGAAATTGAAGCTCCAAAAGATAGCAGAAAACCTACCAAAAAAGAGCAAACCACCAAAGAAAACTTAGAAAACTATAGAAACTGGCTTTTACAACTCAAAATCCTAGACCCAGCTTGTGGAAGTGGAGCATTTCTAAATCAAGCTTTGGAATATCTAATATCAGAACACAAAAGCCTACAAGAAAACTTAGCTGTGATGGGTGATATAACAGCTTATTATGAGATAGAAACAAGTATCCTAGAACACAACCTATACGGTGTGGACATAAACGAAGATGCGGTAGAGATAGCAAAGCTTAGCTTGTGGCTAAGGACTGCATCTAAGGGTAGGGAGCTTACTAAACTGGCGGATAAGATAAAATGTGGAAATTCTCTTATAAGTGATAAATCTGTGGTTGAAAATGCTTTTGTGTGGGAAGATGAATTTCCAGAGGTATTTGAAAAAGGTGGGTTTGATATTGTTGTTGGTAATCCACCGTATGTTGATTCGGAAAGTATGACTAAATCATATCAAACTGAAAGAATATTTATTACAAAGAATTACTTAACAGCCGTTGGGAATTGGGATATATTTATACCTTTTGTTGAATTAGGATTACAAAAATTAAAAGATGGTCATTTTTTATCTTTTATCATTCCAAATAAAATTTTATCAGCAAAGTATGGAACTACACTAAGAGACTTTGTTAATAGAAACTATTCAATTATTGAAATATTTGATTTATCAGTAAATAATGTTTTTGAAATAGATGTTTATCCTATAATTTTAACTATACAAAAAATATCACAAAAAGAAAATATAAAAATATCATTTCAGAAAAATGAAGAAATATTTTCAAGATATATAAAATTCCACAGTGAAAATAATTGGGCTTTATATAATGATTTAAATTATGAATTATTTTCAAAAGTATCAAAGAAATTTGAGCCATTATCTTTAAATGAGTCGTATAATTTATATTCTTCCGCTTCAGTATCTGAAGCTTATGAAATCAAAGAATTTATACAAGATAATAAAAATGTTGGTGATAATTGTTTAAAACTAATAAATACTGGAACAATTGATCCATATATTAGTTCTTGGGGAATATCTACAATGACTTATATAAAAGATACATATAAATACCCCATTGTAAATATTGCAAATATTAAAAACAAAACTTGGACAAATAAGCCTAAAATTGCATTTGCAGGAATGGCTTTACGCATTGAAGCTTTTATGGATACTGAAGGTATATTTCTACCTTTAAAATCTACAACTGTATTGTGTGCCAATAATTTAAATTCCTTAAAAACTATTGGCGGTATTTTGAATTCTAAATTAATAACTTTTATATTTAAAATAGCAAATTCTGCAAATACTATGGCTGGAGGCTATTTAAATATTAACCAAGATAATCTTGGAATGCTACCTATTCCAAAACTTGATAATTTAGAACAACAAGAACCATTTATCCAAAAAGCTGATTTAATGCTTGAATTAAATAAAAAACTACAAGAGTTAAAACAAAACTTTCACAATGAGTTAGGTTTAGAAAAACTCACTAAAAAACTTGAAAATTTTGAAGAGTTGGAGTTTGATGATTTTATAAAAGAATATACAAAATCAAAAAAAATAAAATTTGCCGACAAACTAGAAGAACGCAACTTCAAAAACGACTGGAAAGCCCTTTTTGAAAATGATAAAAAAGAAGTCCTAGAAATTCAAAATCAAATCAATCAAACAGATAAAGAAATCGACCAAATGGTTTATAAACTTTATGATTTAACGGAAGATGAGATTAAGATTGTGGAGGGTATATAATGGAAGTTTCAACAACAGCTATTTCTGTAATAAAAACTAGTTTGCAAGTAATCTCAAATCTAAAATATCCTCAGTTGGAAGTTTACTATGAATTTAAGAGAATAGCAACACCTCAAAATATTAATGGTCAAAAACATTATTTTACAGATTCCTTTATTCAATTTTATTTAATAAATATTGGTGGTTGTAGAGCAGAAAATATCCAAATTAAATTTTTTGGAGATGATACATATTTTTTCAATAAAAAAATTCCTAATATAGTTAACGGTGAAATAATTGAACAAATTCCACCAGCACAAGTTATTCCTATAATGAAACTTCTTGAATATGAATTATTTGAATATATTCCTAATGAAAATTCAAATAGTTTTTCAAGAGGAGAATTGAAAAAAACTTTTATTGAATTAGAAATTAATTTTGATGCTCCTAAATCATTTTTAAATTATATTTTAAAAAGATTAACTTTCAAGGAGCGACGATATACCCAAAATTTTATTTTCAATGCATCAATTTTAAATAATTCAATGCTACCTGAGATTGAATATAAAGGATAGACAAATGAATGAAATAAAAGTAAATATTTTCTCTTCTCCCATCTTCTCCCGAGTTGGAATGCATACGATATGATTAAGATTATGAAAAATACATAAAAAATATTGCAAATTGTCATATTCTTTAATTAAAATATTTTTTTGTGATAAAATGTTTAAAATTATGAAAGGAGGTAAAATAATATGCCACTAAAGCCAGGACCAAAGCCTATTGCTAAATCAACAGGTAAGCCAGATCAAAGACGCAGAGATAATAAAAGTACACTAGGCAATACACAAAGCTTAAAGCCATCGAAAAGTTCAAAGAAATGATATATTATTTCTTTCATTCCATCCTCGCCTGGGGTGGAATATGTGTAAAAGTTAGTAATATAAAAGTAAGATTATGGAGGAAAAATGGGTGGCACAGATTAGAAATGTAAAAATACAAGATATTAAAGATAAGATAAATGAATCAAAGTTATTCTCGCTAAATGATTTTAAGTTTGAATTTCCCGATAATGGTGATATTATTGCTAAAATAGTTTTTAGAGGATTGAATAGATATTCTTTTATTATCAAAGAAACTTTTGTAAAAAATGAAAACGACAGTAATGCTTTTTCAGTATTAAATTTTAGGTCACAAAAAATAAAAAGAACTTGGCAAACAATAGCAATTCCTGGCAAAGTTAAAATTGAAGAAAGAGTAGAGAATGATGATATAGATATTTGTATTCATTCAATATCTTCATGGTTATATAATTTAGATGAAGATTTAAAAAATGAATTTAATTTTGAAGACATAGAAGCATTTCAAAATATAGATGAGTTTGAAAAAAGACTTAATAAAAATTTTCCTGATGAAAATGAAAAATTTACACACCAAGAAAAAGAAGATTTGACCCAAAAACTTCAAGAACTTCAAGAAAGAATAGAAAAATTAGAACAAAACAATGACACAAAAAAGCAAATTGAAATAATTGAACAGAGTAAAATTGAAATAGAACAATATCCTAAAAAAGCTTGGTGGTTAAAATTTTATAATAGATTTAATAGCTTAAATAATGGACTTAACTTATTGAATAATATTTCAGACAATATAACTAAATTATTAGATAAGTTTGGTGGTTGATTAATTTGTAATAAATATCACAGGTACGACTATACAATTATATTTTTAATCCTAAGTTAGTTTTCTAAAAAAGTAGCATTAAACTATGGTTTTAGCTTCTTTGATACTTTTTTAGAAAAAGTATCCAAAAATCGTGGCACGAGTTACTTTTTGAAGGATTTTTCTCATAAATTTATAAAATTGCAAAACTCACTGCGTTCAAACAGTTGCAATTTCTTAACTAAATTTTTTCCAAAAATCTATTTCTTCAAAAAGTAAAGTGCCACAAAGAGGAAGCGGTATCGCAAAAGCGATATTTTAAGGAACGCCGATTTTAATCGGTATCATAAGACAAGCCCAGTCATAGACTGGGGTTCCATTATTCCAATAAATTCCAAAAATTGTAACTCCTTACACCGATTTTTTACGCAACAATAATATACTTACTTATTAAATATTGCAAAATGCAATATTTTTTAAATATATTTCTCAAATATGCTAGGATAACAAAAACAAAAAGGCACTAAAATGAATATACAAAACATAGAACCAAAATATGAAATTTTATTAGATACGATTTGTAAGACTTATGAAACTGGAAAAATAAAGGCATTTAATGCTGTAAATACAGAACTTGTACAAACCTATTGGGAAATCGGTAAATATATCGTAGAGTTTGAGCAAAATGGAGCAAAAAAAGCAGAGTATGGAAAAGCACTTTTAGAACAATTAAGTCGTGATTTGAGTATTAAATATGGTAAAGGATTTAGTCGGTCAAATTTATTTCAAATCCGTGCATTTTATACTAAATTTCCAAAAATCCAGACAGTGTCTGGAAAATTGAGTTGGTCGCATATTGTTGAACTTGTAAAAGTAAGTGATGATACTGAAAGAGAGTTTTACGAAAAACAAACTGTTATTGAAAATTGGTCTGTAAGAGAACTCAAAAGACAAAAAGATAGTGGACTTTTTTTGAGACTTGGTGTAGGTAAAGATAAAAAAGAAGTGTTAACTTTAGCAAAAAGTGGGCAGATTATTGACAAACCAAAAGATATTTTAAAAAATCCATATATATTTGAGTTTTTAAAAATTCCAGAACCGTATCATATAGCAGAAACCCAGCTAGAAAGTTTGCTTTGTGATAATCTTCAAAATTTTCTTCTTGAATTAGGGAGAGGTTTTACATTTGTAGGGCGACAATATAAAATAACTCTGAATAATACGCATTATAAAGTTGATTTAGTTATCATAGGATTTTGAGATGTTTTGTTTTGATAGATTTAAAAATAAATGAAGTAAGACATCAAGATATCGGACAGATGAATATGTATCTTGGGTATTTTGCAAATGAAGAAAATATTGAAGGAGATAATCCACCCATCGGAATAATTCTCAGTAAAGAAAAAGATGAGTTATTGGTAGAATATGCAACCTATGGAATGAACAGTCAACTTTTCGTACAACAATATCAGTTTTATCTTCCAAACAAAGATGAATTAAGGGAAGAGATTGAAAGTGTATTAAGAGGCGATAATGAAATAATAATCTAGTTATGAGGTTGCGAATGGTTTTAAAAGTTGTTCGCCTATAGGCTAGACGAAAGCCACCTCTTGATACTCAATGGTATCTGAGCAAAAGTATTATATTACAATATATTTAAAAAATAGCTAAAATGATGAAATGCAAAGAGATAAAAAAACATGGTTTGTTTTTTTGGCAAATAAAAAATAAATTTTAAATAAGATAGAAAATAAATTTCCAAAAAGTCTTTATTTTAGGCTTTTGGATTGTGTAAATTTGTTTTTCTGAAGAAATAAAATGAAAAATAAACTAAGTATTCAGGATGCAAAATGAAACATTTATCAAGCCAAATTAAGATTTGAATAGAAGCAGAGAATATTAAACCATTATCGCTTTAGCGATATTTTTAAAAAGTAGCATTAAACTATGGGTTTGGCTTCTTCAATACTTTTTTTAGAAAAAAGTATCGTAAAAAATCGTGGCACGAGTTACTTTTTGAAGGATTTTTCTCATAAATTTATAAAATTGCAAAACTCACTGCGTTCAAACAGTTGCAATTTCTTAACTAAATTTTTTCCAAAAATCTATTTCTTCAAAAAGTAAAGTGCCACAAAGAGGAAGCGGTATCGCAAAAGCTATATTTTAAGGAACGCCTATTTTAATCGGTATCATAAGACAAGCCCAGATGAACCTGGGGTTCCATTATCTGAACTTCAAAAGATTTTAACTCCTTGCACCGCGTTTTAACGCAACTTTTTTCTAAAAAAAGTGGCATTATGGTAGTATATATAACATTTAATTTGATAATTTACGGTAATTTATGTTAGAATCTTACTTTCAAATAAAGGGATGATTGAGTATGAAAATTCATAAAATAAATATAGTAAATTTTAAAATCTTTGATGAAACAGAATTTGAATTTAATAAAAACTTTAACTTAATCATTGGTATTAATGGAAGTGGTAAAACTTCTCTTTTGAGAGCTTTGGCTATTTCTTTGGCAGGTTGGGCTAATGCTTATATAAAAGATGATAAAAATTTACGACCTATTGAAGATAATGAAATAAGAGAGATTCAAAAAGATGGTAGGTTTGATAAAACTAAAGAAACATCTATAGAATCAACTGCACAAGCAGTTATTATTGATGATTATGATAATAAAAAAAATATAGATATAGAGTGGAAACGAAAAAGAACAGAAGAAAATAAGGAAACAGAAATTTATTGTTCAGTTAAATATCAAGGATCTTCCAAATGGTATAATTATGCTAATTTTTCGAATCTTGGGCGAAGTACCTTGAATTTTATAGACAAAGGTAATAGCTTCAATCTACCAATAATAGCATTTTACGAATGCGATAGATTATGGTTGGTTGAAGATAAACTTAATATTGAAGATACAGCAAAACGACAGTACTCAAGATTTACTCCATATACGGATTGTTTTCATACAGGTGCAAATCATACGGCTATTGGAGAATGGTTACTTAAATATGAACTTGTAAAACTACAGCAAAAAAAAGAAACCCCAGTATTAGAGGCTATAAAAAATGCTGCTAGAAATGCTCTTGAAGATTGTACTGATATTAGCTTCGATTTTGAAGAGGGTAGAGTTATTGTTGATTTTGAAGGTAATAAATCTATCCCATTTGAACATTTAAGTGATGGTCAACGAACGATTTTAGGTCTTTTTTGTGATATTGCTAGACGAGCTGCCATATTAAATCCTCACTTTGAAGGGGAAGCAAATGAAAAAACAAATGGTGTAGTTTTAATTGATGAATTAGATTTGCACCTACATCCTAGATGGCAAATGAATATTATAGAAAATCTTCAAAAAACTTTTCCAAATATACAGTTTATTTGCACTACTCATAGCCCAATTCTTTTACGAAGTATTGAAAAAGATAAGATTATTATTTTAGAAGATGGAAAACAATCAGATTTAGATTTTTATACAAAAGGAAGAGACATAAACTCTATACTTTATGATTTGATGGGTGTGCCTAAAAGAACTCAAGAGTATGAAAACAAGGTAGATAACCTTTTTGGATACTTAGAAGATGAAAATATAGAAAAATCAGAAGAGCTTTTAATCGAATTAAAAAAAGATTATGGAGAAAGAGACTCCGTAGTCCAAGAAGCTCAAATTTTACTAGATATGATTAAAGACAATGAAGCTGATAAGTAAAAATAAGCCTTCTTTCTTACATCATAAAATAGTTGAGTTTAAACAAGGTATTAATGGAATATATCCAAATCTTACCGATGAACTCAAAACTGAATTATTAGAAGCTTTACTAAAAGAGCAGAACTTTCTATGTGCATATTGTATGCAGAAAATAAATCTACAAAATGCAACGATAGAACATATTATAGGGCAAAAATATGTTGATGAAGATGGTAATAAATTAGGTGAACAGAATCAATTGAATTATGATAATCTATTGGCAGTATGTAATGGTAAAAGTTGCAATAAAGAAGAACATTGTGATACTAATCGGTCAAAATTTCAAAAGAAATATCCTCAAAGAAAATTGTTTATTACTCCTTTGGAAAATAGAATAATGCAAAATATAAAGTTTACTCCTCAAGGAATGATTTTTTATGATAAATTTACAGCAATCGAAGAGGTTGAAAAATTAAGTAACTATGAGAATTTAAGTGAAATGGAAAATATTAAATACGATATACAAAAAGTTTTAAATCTTAACTGTAATAATTTAAAGGAACGAAGACTTAATATTATAAATGCTTTGAAAATATTTACAAAAAACTGGTCAGATAAGGAAAGGATAAGAAAAAAGCTCAATGAACATATTTCAAATCCTTCTAATGAATTTTCACAAGTAGCAATTTATTATCTAACTAAAAAACTCCAATAAAGAAGTAATTTGTAGGTTTAGTTTAAACAGTTTATTTTAATAAATTAAGGGGTCAGACCCCAAAATGCCAAAATGAAACTTTTCTTAAACTCACTCAAGACTTAAATGGAAGCAAATAATATCAAACAACTATCGCTTTAGCGATACCACAGATGGTGCAATTTATAATTTTTGGATTAAAATTTATTGAGATTTTTGTGTTAAGAAAACTAAACTGTTTGAACGAAGTGAGTTTTTAGTTTTTAACAAAAATGGAAAATAAATTCCAAAAATTGTAACTCCTTGCACCGCTTTTTCAAGGAAACTGCGTTTTGGATACTTTTTCTAAAAAAGTATTATCTCTAACTATGGTTTTTCTAATAAATACATTATTGCCATTTAAATAGTAGTTTTTGTAAGTTTATACATAATATATTTAGTCAAATATTGGATGAGAACATTGAATGATTACGATATTAAACTTACAATAATCTATATTTAAGAATATTTTATGTTATAATAAAAAATAAATTATCATTAGGAGTATTATTATGGAATTCATGATTGGACAAATTTTGTTATTGCCTTTTAAATTTGATATGCGTGATGTTTTACCTTGTGACGGAAGAACATTAAATATCAATGGTTATCAAACATTGTTTGCACTTATAGGTTCTACTTACGGTGGAGATGGACATAGTACTTTTGCACTTCCTGATTTAAGAGATTCCGTACCTAATCCTAACATGCAGTATTATATTGTAATATGTGGAATTTTCCCTGAAAGATATTGATTCAACAATAGAGTATAATCAATAATTCTTTTGCACAACAATCTTTGGAGATATAATGCAAGTTATAAATACTGTTACTACTTATAAAACACAACAGGCTATCGGTTTAAAACAGACTGAAGCTACGGCACGGTTTGATATTGCATATTATGCAAAAAAAGACCCAAAAGACATAAGTTATGACGAGTATAAAACTTTTACAAAAGATAATATTGAACAACTATATCCACAAGATATAATGCCAAAAGAAAACGAAAAGGCAAACTCTTTGTTGATAAAAGTAACAGGAACAGATGATGAGATATTGAATAAAGTTTTATTTGATAAGGAAATCCAGTCAGATGATTCGGAATTTACACAAAGAACTTCACAAATGCTCAATATTATTATGGAACATTGGGAAATGATAGAGCAATTTAATCTTGCTTTGCAAAAAACAGACGAGTATATCAAGGAACACGGTATTAAGTTTGAAGGTCATCCTGACAAATGGATAGGTGAATATTCTAGAATAAATTCACAAATAATGAAAGAAACGGTGGTGCCAGAAAATCAAAAGACTATCTCGGCAGAAGAGCTTTTTCAGGTATTTGAATATAATAAACAAGGTGCTCAAAGCCTCATAGAGTACTATAACTATACTCCAGCAGATAAACAGTATCAATATATGCAATCAATGATTTCTTATGAAGAAAGTATTAAGCATGAATATGACAAAAGGGTTAAAGAAAAGAATTCCATACTTGCTAGTTATACAAACAATAATCAAGCTACTCAAAATAAGATTACACAAGCACAAGAAGCCAAAGATGAGCAAGAAAGGATAGAAAAACAAAGCACTACTACCAAAGCTTCAAAAGATGAAGCTGAAGAAGAGAGTAAAACAAATCTTAAAAGACTTATGGAAGATATACGTTCCGTACTGCGTACCGGTTTTACCGTTTCAGAGTTGGAATATATAGAAAAACTTATTGACGAGATTAAAAAACTTATCAGAGAAAAAGAAGAGGGCAATGATAAGATTTCTGATTCTGACATAGAAAAACTAATCCAAGCTATCGAAAAAGAGATTCTTGTACTTGAAAAAAAACTTAACGGTGTAGTTATAATTGAAAAAGATGATGAAGCTTCATTTAATCAAAATAATACAAGTTTTGAAGTAAGACTAGATATAATACAAAAGAAATTAGATAATATGAGAAATGGAAAAGATACACGGTCAATAAGTAAAACAGAAGATGATTAAAATTGTGAAAGTTATTTATTAACTTCCACTTTTATAAGAACATTGCCCCCGTCTAAAGAGTAGCTAAATTTGTGTTTTTTACAAAACTTAGTATTACCTTGTTCGCACATGGTAGATGCTTTTTGTATAGCATCTTCTATATCTTTACACTGTATAGACTCAGCCCATGATTTTCTTTTCTTTGCACATGAACAAAGTTTTTCTACTATAATAGTTGCCATATAAAACCTCCGTTATTTTGGAGATTTTATACTAAATGATTGTATTTTGGAAGTGTTTTTTTGTAAGTTTATGCAGAATATATCTGATCAAGTATGCTATCTACGAAATAATCAGGGCTAAACTCCATCAAATCATCAGCCTTTTCGCCGATACCTATATAATAAATAGGAAGTTCTAGTTTATTTGCTATAGAAAACAACGCACCGCCTTTTGCAGTCCCGTCAAGCTTAGTTACTATGATACCGTCTATTTGTATCATTTCGTTAAATGCTTTTGCTTGAGCTATAGCCGTATTTCCTTGTGTGCCGTCAAGTATCATAATCTTTTTGAAAGGTTTGTCGTTAAGTGCTTTTGAACACACTTTTGATATTTTTTTTAGCTCGTTTGCAAGGTTTGTTTGTGTTTGCAGACGACCTGCCGTATCTATGATACAAACATCTATATCTTTTGCTATTGCAGAGCTTATGGTATCGTATGCCACTGCACTTGGGTCATGACCTTGTTTTGTCTTGATGATAGGAATTTGAAGCTTTCCTGCCCATGCACTTAGTTGTTCTATTGCAGCTGCTCTAAATGTATCACCTGCACCTAGTATTACCGATTTGCCTTGTTTTTTGTACATATTTGCAAGTTTGGCTATAGTAGTAGTTTTACCTGCACCGTTTACACCTATTATAAGTATAGTTTGAGGTTTTTCTACCACTAGATTATAGTCATCCACATGCTCAAAAAGTGAAACAAGCCTATGTCTTAAATCTTTTCTAGATATTTTCTCATCAAGTCCATCCATAGCTTTTTGGATGATGTCATAGTCCATATCTGACTCTATAAGCATCTCTTCTATGGTCTCAAAGTCTATTTTTTCACTTTTTTGAGGAACTATAGCTTTGATATTTGAAAACGTCTTACCAAATGCCCTTTGGAAAAAACTTTCTTTTTCTTTTTGTTCCTCTTGGGCTTGGATAGGTTCGGGTGTTTTATCTTTTTTGAAAAGACCGAACATATTATTTCGCTTCTGGTTTAGTTGCAGCTTGTATATCGGCTGCTAAGGCTTCTTCAGGTACCATGCCTACGTATTTTTGATAAGGATTTCCTTCAGAGTCAAATAAAAACATAGTCGGTATGGTTTGTACTCCACCTACCGCATCGGCAAGTATAAAGTTTATATTGCTATTTGTTACGATGTAGTTGATATTGTGTTCTTGCATAAAAGCATTGATTTCATCGTTTGATTTGTCTTGCTCTACCAAAACAGCTACGATTTCAAAGTTAGGGTATTTGTTTTTTAGATTGATAAGATGTGGGATTTCAGCTTTACAAGGTGGACACCATGTAGCAAAAAAGTTAAGCATCACTACTTTATTTTCAAGACCTTTAAATAACCATTTGTTATTTTCCACTTTTATCTCAAGTTCTTGTGAAGATGTTGTTGTAAGCTTGAAAAAAGAGGGTTTTTGGGATTTTGCAGCTATTGAGTCAGAGTCTATACCATCTTTGTCATCACAACCTGTAAATATAAAAATTGATAAAATTGCTAAAAATGCTAATTTTTTAAACTTCATTTTAATTCCTTAGTGGTAAAATCTATTTTAGGTTTGAATTTTACCTAAAGTTGGCTTAAGGTGGCCTCGTGAATAAAAGTGATTTCAGAAAATCATGTTTGAGTAGATTAAAGAAGTTTTCAAATTTTACAAAATACAAAAAAGATAAGATTATCAATCTAAAGCTTTTTGGGTTGATTGATAAGTTTAAAGTTAAGAATGTTTTGCTTTATATCCCTATGGATATAGAAGTGGACGTAAGACCATTGATACAAGTGTTAAGAAAAAGAGGTGTGAGGGTATATGTTCCTTATATAAAAGATGATTGTTTTGTGTCTGTTATTTATAGACTCCCTT
The DNA here is from genome assembly GCA_002421845.1 of Epsilonproteobacteria bacterium UBA6211. GTDB lineage: Bacteria > Campylobacterota > Campylobacteria > Campylobacterales > Arcobacteraceae > UBA6211. The sequence goes on from DISL01000113.1 coordinate 18,410, forward strand.
TGGCGGAGTCTAAGTTCGGTATAAAACAGCCGTTTTTTTCACCTCGTATTCATAATCTTGATATGGCTATAGTGCCTGTTGTGGGCATAGATGGAGCGTTTAAAAGAATAGGATTCGGTAAAGGTATGTATGATAAATTTTTTGCCACGCTTTCAAAAAAACCTATAGTTGTATTTGTTCAAAGGGAGCTTTGTAAAACAGATAAAATTTTGTCTTGTGGACATGATATTCGTGCGGATATAATAGTCGCTTTTTAAACGATGCCTTTGTTTATATGGATATAATAAAGGTTTTAATATGGAATATTTAGTAGTAGGGATAGTAACGGCGTTATTATCGGTAATTGTAACTGTTTTTGTAATCAAAAAATTGAATCAAGCAAAGTTTGATATTTTTGTAGAACAAGCAAAAGCAAAAGCAAAAGTTATAGAACATGAAGCAGAAGTTTTGCTAAAAGATGCTCAATTAAAAGCAAGAAAAGAGTATGAAAAAGAGTTTCGTGATATTAAAAGAGAATATGACGAGATGTTTAGACAGATAGAGAGAAAAGAGAAAGAACTTAATGACCATCTTGAAGCAGAGCTAAGAGAGATTAAGTCAGAAAAAGCCGATTTGATTTCTAATAAAAGAGAATTGGAAACTTTAAAAGTAGGTTTAGAAAATCAAAAAAAAGCCTATGAAGAAAAGATTACAAAAGCCTTAAAAGTGCTTGAAAATGCAAGTGGTTTGACTCAGGAAGAGGCAAAAGAGATTATGCTTCAAAAAGTAAAAGAGGATTCACGTGCTCAAATAGCCTCTATTTTTAGAAAAGAGTACAAACTTGCAGAAAAAGATTCTCAAGCAGAGATAAACAATATGCTTTCACAAGCTGTTACAAGATATGCAGGAGAGTTTGCAGCGGAGAGACTTATAAATACTTTACCTCTTAAAGATGAAGAGACAAAAGGTAAAATTATAGGTAAGGAAGGGCGTAATATTAAGACTTTGGAGATGTTGCTAGGTGTAGATATAATCATAGATGATACACCAAACACTATCACTATAAGCTCTTTCAATCTTTACAGACGTGCCGTTGCAACAAAAACAATAGAGCTTTTGATAGAAGACGGTAGAATACAACCGGCTCGTATAGAAGAGATATACAAAAAAGTTAAAAACGAGTTTGATAATAACATCCAAAAAGAGGGTGAAGATGTGGTACTTGAACTCGGTATTAAGTCGATGCACCCTGAACTTATTAAGCTTGTAGGTAAACTAAGATACCGTGCTAGTTATGGACAAAATGCACTTGCTCATACTTTGGAAGTAGCTCATTTGTCAGGTCTGATAGCTGCTCAAATGGGCGGAGACCCGATACTTGCTCGTAGAGCAGGACTTCTTCATGATATAGGTAAGGCACTCACACATGAAATGCCTGGAAGCCATGTGGACTTGGGTGCAATGATGTGTAAAAGATACAATGAACCTGATGTGGTAATCAATGCTATCTATGCTCACCACGGTCATGAAGAGCCTACCTGTATAGAAAGTGCTAGTGTATGTGCAGCAGATGCTCTAAGTGCTGCTAGACCAGGGGCAAGAAGAGAAGTTCTTGAAAGCTTCTTAAAAAGGGTAGAAGAGATTGAGCGTATAGCAACAAGTAAATTAGGCGTTACAAACGCTTACGCAATAAATGCAGGGCGTGAAATAAGGGTAATCGTAAATGCTGAACTAGTAAATGATGATGAATCGATAAAAATAGCTAGGGAAATAGCGTCTGAAATAGAACAAAAAGTTCAATACCCAGGTGAAATAAAAGTAAACGTAATAAGAGAACTTAGAGCTCAAAGTTATGCTCGATAATAGATGGCAGGTGGTAGAGGGTAGGTTGTAGAGTTTTATTACTCACGATTCACGATTCACGACTTACGATTCACGATTCACGATTCACGGAATAAACAAGAAAGGAAAATATGCATAGTAATATAATAGCAGGAAAATACAAAGGCAAAAAGATAGAACTACCTTCATTGGAAGTTACAAGAAGTTCAAAATCGATATTAAAAGGGTCTTTGTTTGATACTTTACAGCAAGACGTAATAGATACCGTTTTTATTGAGGGTTTCGGCGGAAGCGGTTCGATAGGGCTTGAGGCTTTGAGCCGTGGGGCAAAAAAAGCTTATTTTTTTGAGATAGATAGAAGTTCTTACAATATTTTACAAAAAAATATTAAAAGTATAGACCCACAAAATTCCGTGGCAATATTCGGTGATAGTTTTCATACGTTGCCTGAACTTTTGAAGAAAAATAGTTTTGACGGTGAAGATGTTATAATCTATCTTGACCCTCCGTTTGATTTTCGTGACGGTATGGAGGAGATTTATCATAGATCTTTTAAAATGGTAGAAGAGTTTTCAAATCCAAATATAGTGTTGGTAGTATTTGAACATTTTTCAAAGCTTGAAATGCCTGAAACTTTGGGTGATTTTAAGTTTTTGAAAATCAAGAAATTCGGTAAAAGCTCTTTGAGTTATTATATAAGAAAAAGTCAAGAAGACTAAAAGGCAATAATTGAGAAGTAAATCAAGTATAAAGATTTTTACAATACTGCTGTTTGGTGTGGTTGCTACTATGTTTTTACTTCCATTTATTTATACGGTTTCGCCTTATGATTTGAATCCTGAAGCTATTTTGTTGCCACCTTCATTGGAACATATTTTCGGTACGGATAGGCTAGGACGTGATATATTTGCTAGAATCTTAGTAGGTGGTCAGACATCTTTGATTATAGGGTTTTTAAGTGCTTTGATAGCTTCTTTTGTGGGGCTTATTATAGGTATTACCGCAGGATATTTTAGAGGTAAGGTCGATGCTAGTATCACGATAATAATAGATTTGTTTCTTACTTTCCCGACATTTTTCTTGCTTTTGGCACTTGTTAGCTATATGAGTGCTTCTATATTTGTTTTGATAGTGGTTATATCGGTAACCGGTTGGATGGGTATGGCAAGACTTATACGAAGTGAGAGTTTTGCAATAACTAACAAGCCGTTTATCAAAATACTAAATCTTGCCAAAGTATCTAAAATAAAGATAATTTTGAAATATTATGCACCGTTACTTGCACCTATTTTTCTTATATCTTTTACATTTGGTGTAGGGGGTGCGATATTGGCTGAATCAGGCTTGAGCTTTCTAGGTCTTGGTATAAATCCACCGCAAATGAGTTGGGGTAGTTTGCTTAGTTCCGGTAAAGAGGTGATGGATATAGCCCCTTGGGTTAGTTTTTTCCCAGGGCTTATGATATTTATAGTTACCTTTTGTCTAATCCAAATAAGTGACTATTTACAAGAGAAAACAAAGTAAGACTAAACTAATAGTCTTGAACTTTGTTCTTGTAGTATATTTGCTTGAGCAGCTGCTAGGTAGCCAAGCTGTGAAGTTATATTTGTTTTGTTAAAGTCGGTAACATCACGACCGTAATCCATAAAAAATGTATTTGAAGTAAATGCAGACGTATCCATATTTGCAAACATACTTTGTAGAGAATTGCTTCTTACGGTATCTTGTAAATTTGTATAAGTGTCACTGAAACTTGCGATATTCGTCGAAGTATTATCAAACTCTTTCATCAATTTTTCATTGGTCTCTTCACTACCGTCATAGCTTACGGCTAATTTTGCAATATTCTCCATTGATTTTTGCATATCAGGAGTTTGGACAAAAAAAGTATCGTTTTGAGTAGAAAATGTAATTTCATCAAAACTTTTTTGTGTAGTAAGCAACATTTCATTGTTGTAAGTTGTTTTTTGTATGGATTGATTGAAATCTTTTACTAGGTTGATAAGGTCTGCTTTTTTTTCACTTACGCTTTTGTCTGCTGAGTCCGTTTGTATCACGTCTTTCATTTTATTTATCATCTCTTCTTGATCGTCAAGTCCACGTTGAGCTATTTGTGTAATAGCAAATACGTTGTTGATCGCAGAGATATTTTCGAAAATACCGCTTTTTTTTGCATCAAGAGCTTGTGATAAGCTAACAACCGCAGCATCTTTTTCTTTGTGAAGCACTGCTGATTCGTTTTTCTGTACCTTTTGTGATCCACTACCTGACGTTTCTTGTGCATGACTGGTTAAGGGGATTGTACTGTTTATATTTTGGGTAATCATACTTGTATCCATAACAAACCTCCTCTTTAAATTCTTATTTTTCTATTATATCATAAAATATTAAAAAACGGTATATTTACCAACTACAAAAGGCAATTTAGATTAAATTAATCATAATTTGAATAAAATAAGGTTTTATTAATCTATATTAGGAGAATTATTGTGAAAATAAATGGCGCAAGAATGGTAATAGAAGCCATAAGGCATGAAGGGGTAGATGTAGTATTTGGATACCCAGGCGGCGCTATTATGAATGTCTATGACGAAATTTATAAGCAAAATCATTTTCAGCATATTTTAACAAGACACGAACAAGCTGCAGTTCATGCTGCTGATGGATACGCAAGAGCAACTGGAAGAGTAGGTGTTGCAATAGTGACAAGCGGACCTGGATTTACAAATGCAGTAACTGGACTTGCAACGGCATATATGGATTCTACACCTATGGTTGTTATAAGCGGTCAGGTACCTACATCGATAATAGGAACTGACGGTTTTCAAGAGATAGATGCTGTAGGTATAAGCAGACCTTGTACAAAACATAACTATCTAGTACAAAATATTGAAGAATTGCCAAGAATTTTAAAAGAGGCTTTTTATGTAGCAAGAACCGGAAGACCCGGACCTGTTCATGTTGATATTCCAAAGGATGTAACGGCAACATTTGGTATCTTTGACTATGAAAAAGAGATAAATATGCCTACATACAAGCCTACTACAAAAGGTAATAAAAGACAAATTAAAAAAGCTTTAGAAGTTTTGGCAACTGCGAAAAAACCTTTACTTTATGTTGGTGGTGGAGCAGTTTTAAGTAATGCTTTTAGTGATATTAGAGCATTTGCTAAAAAAACAAATATTCCTGTTGTTGAAACCCTTATGGCAAGGGGTGTAATGGGGCATGAGAATCCGTTACTTGTTGGTATGCTAGGTATGCACGGTGAATATGCAGCTAATATGGCTATGTATGAAGCTGATGTAATAGTTTCTTTGGGTGCTAGATTTGATGATAGGGTTACGGGAAGACTTGATGAGTTTGCAAAAGGTGCAACTATCATACATGTGGATGTTGACCCTGCTAGTATAGGTAAAATTGTAGTTCCACATTACCCTATAGTAGGTGATTTGAAGCTTGTTATGGAAGATTTAAACGATATAGTTCAAGAGTTTGAATTTGCTGATTTTAGCGGATGGGTATCGGCACTAAAAGAGTATCAAAAAGCAGAACCTTTGAGATTTATAGATAGTGATGAAGTAATCAAACCTCAATGGGCTATTAGAAGAACGGGTGAACTTCTTGGTCATCGTGCCGTAGTAACTACGGACGTTGGACAACACCAAATGTGGGCTGCACAGTTTTATCCATTTGATTTTGCTAGACAATTCGTAACAAGCGGTGGATTGGGGACTATGGGCTTTGGTTTACCTGCTGCTATGGGTGTTGCTAGAGGTATGCAAGATAAAGTAAGTGTTAATTTTACAGGTGACGGCTCTATTTTGATGAATATTCAAGAGCTTATGACTTGTGTAGAGTATAACTTGCCGGTTGTTAATATTATTTTAAATAATAACTATCTAGGGATGGTTAGACAGTGGCAAACAATGTTCTATGAAGATAGACTTGCGGAAACCGACCTATCTATGCAACCTGATTTTATAAAACTTATAGAGGCATTTGGTGGAGTAGGGTATAGAGTAAGTACCAAAGAGCAGTTTGACGAAGCTTTACATAAAGCCGTAGAGTCAAAAAAAGTTGCGTTTATTGAAGTAATTGTTGATAGAAGAGAAAACGTTCTTCCAATGGTTCCAAACGGACACGCGTTAAATGAAATGTATTTATTGAAGGACTAATATTATGAACAACTTTAACCATTATTATGACACTATAGAAACAAGAAGGGTAATATCCGTAATCGTAATAAACGAAGATAGCGTACTCTCAAGAATTGTTGGACTTTTCTCGGCTCGTGGATACAATATAGATAGTTTGACAGTTGCACCTATTCCAGATAGTGAATATTCAAGAATAACTATCGTTACTGTTGGAAGCAAAAGAGTGATTGATCAGATTGTAAAACAATTAAATAAGCTTATTCCTGTTTTGAAGGTAAATGAACACTCAAATGTTATAGAAAAAGATACTGTTTTGATAAAAATACCGATAGACCAAAATTTAAGTGATGTGGCTGCTTTGGCTGCTGCTTATAAAGGGTCTATACAAAACGTAACGGAAGATGCTATAGTAGTATCTGCTACGGATGAGCCTACTAGAATAATGAATTTTATCAAAGTTATACAAAAAAGATTTCATCCGCTTGAGATAGTTAGAAGCGGTGTTGTCGCAATGGAGAGATAGTTTTTGGAAAAACAAATTAGACTTAAAGAGATAGCTGAATTTTTGGAGCTTGAATACAACGGCGAAGATGTGATTGTAAACAATCTTAATACGCTAAAGGATGCTTGTGAAAATGAGCTATCTTTTTTTGACAATCCAAAATATCTTGAAGATTTGAAAACTACTAAAGCAAGTGTAGTTTTACTAAAAGAAGAGTTTGTGGAACATTTACCGAGCGGTTGTATAGGTTTGGTTACCAATGAGCCTTATTTGAAACTTGCATTTACGACTAAGCTTTTTGCACCTAATATAGTTGAAAAAGATGGTAAAAAACCTATAATAGGTGCTGAGTGTACTATCATGGATAATGTCTATATCGGTAAAAACAGTGTTATCGGTGACGGTTGTGTATTGATGTCAGGTGCTTTTATCGGCGATAATGTAACTATAGGTTCCAATACCGTGATATATCCAAATGTGACTATTTATAGAGATTGCAATATCGGAAGAGATTGTATTATCCACTCTAGTACGGTAATAGGTAGCGATGGATTTGGTTTTGCACATACAAAAGAGGGCAAACATATTAAAATCTATCAAAACGGAAATGTAGATATAGGTAATGACGTGGAAATAGGTAGTAATTGTTCTATAGATAGAGCGGTATTTGGTACAACAAGTATCCTTGACGGTGTAAAAATAGATAATCTTGTCCAAATAGGGCATAATTGTGTGATAGGTGAATATTCTATTATCGTGTCTCAAACAGGTATTGCCGGATCGTCTAAACTAGGTAGAAATGTGGTTATGGGGGCTCAAAGCGGTATTGCAGGACACCTTGAAATTGCACCTTTTACTACTATAGCAGCTCGTGGCGGTGTCACAAAGACTATCAAAGACGGAAATAAGATTTGGGCTGGTTTTCCTTTGGTTGAGCATAAAACATGGCTTAAACTTCAAGCCAAAATATCAAATCTTTTAAAATAAAGGATTTACAATTATTTCTAAAATAGTATCAATAATTATCGGCTTTGTTTTTATTTATCTAACTATAGGTGTATTTGCCGTTGATAATGCACTTGTAGGTAAGTTGGGGTTTGTATATGCAAATTTTGCTTTGGAGCAGTTTGGGTATGTTGCATATATTTTGCTTTTGGTTTTATTGTATCCTTTGTATAAGTTTAATACGGATAAATATGCTTCTATAGATATAGCACTCAATTCTTTGGCAGGTTTTTTTGCTTTTTGTTCTACGATTATTGCTCAATCTTTGTTGATAAGTAGTGAGCTAGGCGGAAATATAGGGAATGAAATAGTTACTTATTTATACCCTTATATAGGACAAGCTGGACTTTGGATGTTTGTACTTATCGGATATATCGTTGCTGCTACTATACTTTTTGAAGATGCTCTTGAAGATTTTGCAGATTCTGTTTTTAATAGTCTTAAAAAACCTATGATTAAAAAAGAACAACCAAAAGTAGTTCTTAAACCTTCCGTTATTGCTAAACCAAAAGAGAAAATTTCAGTCAAAGAAGAGAATGGAAAAGCAACTATTACTTTAAATAAAGTAGAAGAACAAAAAGAGATACAAAAAAGTAGTGTTTTTGAAGAGACCATAAATGACGTTGAAGCAAATCATGGTGAAGATGGAGAAAAAGTACATCCATTGTTGGTAGAAGAGCTTGAAGAAAATAAAAAGCTACTTGAAGATATAGAATTTGGAGTGAGTGAAAAACCAAAAGATTTTATATTGCCACCTACAAAGATATTTCAAAATGCACCTAAAGAAGATAGTAAGAGTAAGGTAAATGAAGCTGCTATAGATAAAAATATAGAAAATTTGCTTGATAAACTTGCTATGTTCAAAATAGAGGGTGATGTTGTAAGAACTTATACGGGACCGGTTGTAACTACTTTTGAGTTTAAACCTGCACCAAATGTGAAAGTATCTAAGATATTAAATCTTCAAGATGACCTAGCTATGGCACTTAAAGCACAAACAATAAGGATACAAGCACCCATCCCAGGTAAAGACGTAGTTGGTATAGAAGTACCGAATGAAAGCTTACAAACGATATATTTAAGAGAGATACTAGAAAGTGAGATATTCCAAAACTCTACATCTCCGTTAACTATGATTTTGGGTAAAGATATAGTAGGGAAACCTTTTATCACAGACCTTAAAAAACTTCCTCACTTGCTAATAGCAGGGACAACGGGAAGCGGTAAGAGTGTGGGTATAAACTCTATGATTTTATCTTTGCTATATAAAAATTCTCCTGATAATCTAAAGCTTATTATGATAGACCCTAAGATGCTAGAGTTTTCAATATATAACGATATTCCGCATCTTCTAACTCCGGTAATAACAAAACCTACACAAGCTATCAATGCTTTGGCAAATATGGTAGGGGAGATGGAAAGACGTTATACTCTCATGAGTCAGACAAAAACAAAAAATATAGAAAGCTACAATGAAAAAGCAAAAAAAGAGGGATTTGACCCTTTCCCTTATATTGTTGTTATTATAGATGAGTTGGCTGATTTGATGATGACAAGCGGTAAAGAGGTAGAACTTTCTATTGCAAGACTTGCACAAATGGCAAGAGCAAGTGGAATACACCTTATAGTTGCTACACAAAGACCGAGTGTGGATGTTGTAACGGGACTTATAAAAGCAAATTTACCTAGTAGAATAAGTTATAAAGTAGGACAGAGGGTTGATAGTAAAATTATCCTTGATGCTATGGGAGCTGAGTCACTTCTTGGTCGTGGGGATATGTTATTTACACCACCGGGAAGTTCTAATATAGTTCGTATCCATGCCCCTTGGAGTACGGAAGAAGAGATAGACCAAGTGGTGCAATTCTTAAAAGACCAACGAACAGTATCTTATGATATAGAGTTCTTAAAAGACAAAGGGACGTCACTAGGTGGCGGTTCAAGTGCATCAGGCGGTGAGCTTTTGGAACTTGATGAGCTTTATGAAGAGGCTAAAGAGGTTGTTTATACCGATAGAAAAACATCCATAAGTCATATTCAAAGAAGACTTAGAATAGGGTACAATAGAGCTGCTAATATAGTAGAACAACTTGAAGCCAACGGAGTGTTATCTACGCCAAATATCAAAGGTGACAGAGAGATTATATTGTAGTAATAAAGTATGAATATAAAATATACAATTTATACCGATAACCTTTAGTTTTTATGTTATAATTAAACATAGTTCAAACTAAAGGTTTATAATGGTAGAAAATAGTGTAGAGTTTAGGCAGTTTATCGATATATTTAATACTTTGGATAAGTCTAAAGTGGCTCAGTTACAGTCTTTTATGGACAATTTCGCAATCAATTTTAATCTTTTTAAAGACGGTTCTTTTTTGGAACGTTCTTTCCCTTTTGATGTGATACCTAGAATTATTCCCAAAAATGAGTTTGATGATTTAGAGCGTGGTTTGAAGCAAAGAGTGTATGCTTTAAATGAGTTTTTGAACGATATTTACGGTGAACAAAGAATCATAAAAGACGGTATTATTCCTGCAGAGTTTATTTTTTCTTCAAAAGCTTATAATCAATCATTTCATGGTCTTAAAACACCTAAAAATATAAGAACGCATATATGTGGAATAGATTTGGTTAAAAATAGTGTTAATGATAGATGGACTATTTTGGAAGATAATCTAAGAGTTCCTAGCGGGGCTAGTTATCCTTTGTCTATAAGACAAGCTTACAGAAAAGTTTATCCAGAGATTTTTGAGCAAATGAAAGTAGAGAAAATAAGATATTATCCTCAAAAACTTCAAGAAATGATGGATTATGTATCAACGGGCGGTATAAATATAGTTTTGACTCCTGGGCGTTATAACTCTGCTTTTTATGAACATGTTTATTTGGCAAAAGAGACAGGCTCAACTCTTGCGATGAGTAGTGATTTAGAGGTAATTGGAGATAAACTATTTTTGAAAAGTTATAACGGCAAGAAAATACAAGTAGGTGCAATGTATAGAAGACTTGATGATGACTTTTTGGATCCTTTGGAGTTTAACCCTAGTAGTCTCATAGGTGTACCTGGTCTTGCAAATGTGTATAGAAGCGGTAATCTTGCTATTATTAATTCAGTAGGTAACGGTATAGCAGACGATAAAGGTATATACTATTTTGTACCTCAAATGATAAAATATTATTTAGGTGAAGATGCTATTGTGGATAATGCCCCTACATATTTACCTTATTTTGAAAAAGATATGGAATATGTGTTGCAAAATATGCACAAACTTGTAATAAAAGATGTTGCTGAGGCAGGTGGATACGGTGTACTTTTTGGATATAAAATGACTAAAGATGAGCTTGAAAATCTTAAAAATATAATCAAACAAGAACCAAGAAGATTTATAGCACAAGAGCTTATAGAGTTTTATGATATAGAGTGTTTATTTGACGGTAAAATAGCTCCAAGAAAGTCAGACCTTAGATGTTATGTGGCTTACGGCAAAGATATATATGTATGGCCGGGAGGACTTACAAGATATGCACTAGAAGAGGGCAATTATCTAGTAAATTCTTCTCAGGGCGGTGGTTTTAAAGATACTTGGGTTGTGGGGTGAGTTATGAGATATTTTAGTATTAGAAATGCCGATAGTTTGTATTGGATAGGTAGGTATTTACAAAGATTTGAGATAGTTGCAAAAGAGTCTATAAAAAGTTTTGATTTAATAATAGATATAAATTTTGATGAAGGCAAAGAGCTTTTTTCTAAAATGGGTTATAATATAGACTACAAAAACTCTAAAGATTTTCTAAACGTTATCGCTAAAGGGCTTGAAAACGGCAGTTTGCTTTATTATATAAGAAATGCTAGAGAAAATGCGATAGTTTTGAGAGATACCATAGATGATGAAGCTTTTAGAAGTATTAATATCATATATAATGAATTGGTTTTAAATGCAAAAATCGATACTAAGAAGTTGGAAAGTCTTATAAGGGAGCTTGATAGATTCTGGGGACTTATATTCGTAAAAACATTTAGAGGTAAAACACAGGCATTTATAGAGTTTGGTCAGATTGTAGAGGCTATAGATTTGAAACTGAGATTATTCGGTGATTTATCTATGGTATTGCTCGATTTGGATAAGCTTAATGTCTTGGGTAAGATTTTGGATAAGAATTTTGAGGCTATTGAGCTTAAAAGTTCCAATATAAATTTATTTTTGGATGTAGTTAATTCAAAAATAGGTTCGATTATAAAATATGATAGTTAATTTTGATTATAGGTTTCACCTTGAGTTTGAAGAACTAGTATCAAACCACTATTTTTCACTGAAGGTAACACCTAGAATTGCACCTTATTATAGAATTTTAAATATGGAAACAAGTGATAGCCTTTTTCATACTAAAGACGGTTTCGGAAATATTATTAGTTTTGGTTGCGTGAAAGAGGAACATAAGTCTCTTGATATAAGTACAAAGGGACAAATAGAGTTTTTTGATGATTATTATGATATGGATATTATTGATTTGAGTAAATTATATCTTTTTGAGAGTCAATTTATCAAATATAGTGATAGTTTTTTGGGATTTATAAAGAATATTGAATATAATGGCGATATTCAAAAGTTTGTACAAGATGTGGTCGGTATGATTTTTAATAATTTTAGTTATCAAAGAGGCGTTACTACATCTACGTGTACTATCGATACGTTATTAGCATATCGTAAAGGTGTTTGTCAGGATTTCTCTCATCTGATGATAGGAGTTCTTCGATATTACGGTATCCCTGCTAGGTATGTAATAGGGTTTGTAAGCGGAGAGGGTGAAAGCCATGCTTGGGTTGAGTATTTTGACGGTAGTATCTGGAGAGGTGCAGACCCGACACATAATATTTTGATAACAAAAGAGCCTTATATTAAAGTAGCACAAGGTAGAGATGCATACGATACTTCTATGAATAAAGGAGTTTTTGTAGGTAAAACTACACAAAATTTAATAATTACTGCTAGTGTTGAGCAGTAGGAGTTTGGAATGATTGTAAATAGTTTAAATATTGAGTTACCTGTAGGTGAGAATTTTAGGATAAGAAAAAATAGATATTGTTGTGAAGATTTAAATATAGAAGAACAAAAAAGGGTATCTATCGTAAGCGGTATTCACGGTGATGAACTAGAGGGGCAATATGTTTGTTTTTTGCTTAGCGAGTGGCTAAATAATAATCAAGATAAAATCAAAGGTATTATAGATATTTATCCTGCTATGAACTCTTTGGGGATAGACTCTATTACAAGAAGTATCCCTTTTTATAACGTGGATTTAAATAGAGTTTTCCCAGGAAATAAAGAGGATTTTTTACCTGCACAGATTGCTGATGCGATAGTTGAAGAGATTAGCGGTAGTGCGGTGGCTATAGATATTCATTCAAGTAATATATTTTTACGTGAAATTCCACAGGTAAGAATGAGTCAACAATATAGTGAAGAACTTTTACCTTTAGCAAAGAGTTTGGGTATTGATTTTGTTTGGATACACGATGCGGTAACCGTTTTGGAAGCTACTTTTGCACACTCTTTAAACTCAAGAGGAACAAAAACTTTGGTTGTGGAAATGGGTGTGGGTATGAGAGTAACCACTGAATATTGTATCAATTTGGCAAATGGTATCAAAAATATGTTGGCTCAAATAGGAGTGCTTGATATTCCAACAAAAGAGTTAAAACAACCTATTATTTCACAAAACGGTCAAGTTTATTATATAAATTCAGATAGTGCAGGGCTATTTATACCATCTATAGAACACTGTGAATATGTAAAAAAAGGTGACCTTATAGGTAAAATAGTTGCACCTATAAGCGGTAAGATAGAACAAGAGATATTCTCACCTGCAGATGGAGTATTATTTACATTGCGTGAATATCCTATTGTATATGAAGGGTCTTTAATAGCTAGAATTTTTGGAGAAAATATATGAAAAAAGAGTTGTTGTTTTCTTTTGCATCGCCTTCTCGGGATGATTTAAATGTTTACGGCTATAAATTCGGGAGTGAAAAAAGCGATAAAAAAATAGCTATTATTTCAGGACTTAACGGAGAAGAGATTTCAGGAGTGTTTGCTTGTTCTCAGTTGGTGAGATTTTTAAATGAGAAATCGGTACATAATCCTGATTTTGTGAATTGTGAGATATTGATTGTACCTTCAGTAAATCATTTTGCATTGAATATGGGAAAAAGATTTTGGCCTTTGGATAATACGGATATAAATGTAATGTTTCCAGGGTATGATAAGGGTGAAACTACCCAAAGAATAGCTCATAAACTTTTTGAAGTTCTTAAAGATTATGAATACGGGATTATTTTGGAAGATAGAAAAGATAAAGGAAATTGTCTCCCTTATATCAAACTAATCAAAACAGGATATGAAGATATTGACGGTGCAAAAGAATTTGGATTACCGTTTATACATACTAAAGATTTTGAGCCTATAGATAGCGGTTCGTTGCTTTATAATCTAGGTGTGTGGAATACAAAAGCATATTCTATAGTATTTGGTTCAAAAAACAATATTTTTAAAGACGATGCTACTATGGTTATTGATTCTTTGATTAGATTTTTGTCGTCAAAAAATGCAATTAATTTTAGTATTTTCGGCGGTAATAAAAGTTCTTTAATCAATAGGGATAATATTGAGGTGATTAAGGCAAAAACCGCAGGTATTTTTAAACCGAATATCAAGCCATCTACAAGGGTAAAAAAAGGTGACGTTTTGGGTATTATTTATGATTCTATGACCGGTGAAACAAAAGAAAAAATTGTTTCGTGTGTTGATGGGGTAGTGACTTGTTTGTATAGTTATCCACTTATTTTTGAACACACAGTGGCTTTTAGGATAGCAAGATTTGATACTATCTAATAGTATAGTTAAAGAGTTTAAAACACTGATAGAAGAGGGTAGATTTTATGAAGCCCATGAAGTCTTAGAAGAGTTCTGGTTTCCTAATAGGCATAGTAAAAACCCCTTTTATAATACGCTTAAAGGTTTTATTAACGCTTCTGTGAGTTTTGAGTTATATAAAAAGGGTAGGGTAAATCAAAGCAAACAAGTATGGAATAATTACTTAAAACTTGTTCAGATTGATGAATTGGAAGATACTGACCTAAAAAGACAAATGTTTGAAATTAAATATTTTCTTGATGAGATTCAATCTTCGATTTGCAATCATTAAGATTTGAGAGTTGTTTTGGACGGCAGAATAGATACCCTTGTCCAAAATCAACACCTAGCTTTAATAAAATATCTTCTTGTTCTTTGTATTCTATACCTTCTGCAACAGTCTTGTATCCGAAACTTTTTGAAATAGCAATAATAGCTTTGATAACAGATTGATTGTTGCTCGTAGTAAGATCATCAATAAACGATTTGTCTATTTTAATAATATCAATAGGGAGTTTTTGTAAATAGTGCATTGATGAATATCCTGTACCGAAGTCATCTATTATTATTTTGAATCCGATTTCTCTTAGTTTATTTAACGTATCTTGAATATCCATAATATTTTTCATAATATAAGTTTCCGTAATCTCTATCCCTATGTTTGAAGCTGACATATTCGTCGAATCAAGTATTACTTTTATATCTTCTATGAAATTATTATCTACAAGTTGTAAGGTGGATACATTGATAGAAATCATCTCTATTTTAATCTTTTCTTGTAACTGTTTGAAATCTTCACACGCTTTTTTGAAAACAAAAAGACCGATTTGATTTATAAAACCTGTCTCTTCTGCAATATAAATAAAATCACTAGGACCGACATTTCCCATAGTTGGGTTATTCCATCTGATAAGAGCTTCAACACTAAATACATCTTTTGTTGCAAGATTGTATTTTGGTTGATATACGACGTAAAACTCTTCATTTCTAAGGGCTTTTGCCAATGATTGCTCGATATTGAGTCTAGTATGGACGGTACTTGATAAATCTTTTGTATAAAACTCAAATCTATTTTTACCCTCTTGTTTTGCTTTGTACATAGCAGTGTCTGAATGTTTTAATAAACTTAATAAATCATCGCCGTCTTGAGGAAATCTAGCTATACCTATACTACATCCAACCTGCAAGGAGTGATTTGCTATAAAAATAGGTTGATTTACCGTTTCGATTATTTTTTTAGCAACTATCTCTATAATTTGGTCGTTTGTAGTGTATTCTATTAGTATAGCAAATTCATCACCACCGACTCTAAATATATAGTCATCGCCTCTTAGAACATCTGTAAATCTATTTGCTATCTCTTTTAGTAATAAATCGCCTATATCATGACCTAAACCATCATTTATTATTTTAAATCCGTCTAAATCTAAAAATAAAATTGCAAAATGGCTACCATCTTCTAATGCTTTATCTATCAACTCATTTACTTTTCTTTCTAAACTTCGTCTGTTTGGTAGCATTGTTAGATTATCATGATTGGCAATAAACTCAACTTTCTCTTTTTGTCTCACATAATCGGTTATATTTAGTTTGATGGCAAGGTAGCCGGTCAGTTCATCATCGTTTATAATAGGTGTTATAGAAGCTGTCTCATAATATACTTCGCCATGTTTATTGATATTTACAAACTCTCCAGTCCATTTCTGACCTTTGTCTAGAATTTCATTCATTTGATGATAAAATTCGCTCGGCATTTTACCTGATTTTAAAATACTAGGTTCTTTACCTAAAGCTTCATCTTTTGTATATCCAGTGATTTTTTCAAAAGATTCATTTACGTAAGTGATTTTTCTATTTTTATTGGTCATAACTATTGAGTTATCGCTATTTTCTACTGCA
Organism: Epsilonproteobacteria bacterium UBA6211; assembly: GCA_002421845.1. Classification (GTDB taxonomy): domain Bacteria; phylum Campylobacterota; class Campylobacteria; order Campylobacterales; family Arcobacteraceae; genus UBA6211. Next base: position 34,708 of record DISL01000113.1, read on the forward strand.
TATTTAAAAGCGGTCAACTCTTTTTTTGTTTTTAAAGATTTGAAATAAGATATGATAAGAGTAATTAACAACACTGACGATATTATCAATAAGAGTTGTGACATTCTTTGTTGATTTTCAATACTTGCGTCATACTCACTACGCAAAATATTTTCGATATTTGTTAATACTAACATAGTATCTATAGACATATAATCGAGTTTTATCGTATTTAATCTTATAACATCATTTAGTGTTGCGTTGTATTTGGTGTACAAAAATCTAAAGTCTGAGTTTTGATATTTTGATGATAATACATTTAGGTTATTGAGCCCCAATTTTAAAGTATCGTCATCCAAATTTATATTAATAAATAGTTTAAATAAATTTGTAATTGAATTGTCTATAACTAAAATATCAGCAGGTTTATCCGTAAGATAGTTTAATTTTATATGTTTTGTAAGTTCTATAATATAATTTAGTGAACCTATAACGGCTGAATTGTTTGATTTAAAACGTTCTATGTATTCATGCTTTTGAGACCATTTATTATTTAAGAGTTTAACCGTCGGTTTTAAATTTTCTCCAAATTCATTGTAAAGATTTTCATCTTTTAGCGTATTTAGTAATTCGTATGTTTTATCCACTTTTTTGACAACATCGTCATAGTTTATAAAAGTTGCTTTATTTTGTATTAAAGCTTCAAATTCACCGTTTAATATTTTAATATTATTGATAGTAGTCTGGTAGTGGTTATAGCTTTTTATTTTTTTATTGATTTGTTCTAAATTATAAACAAGTAGCGTTAGAAAAACAATAAATAACAATAAGAAAATCAATACAGGATCAAAGTATTTTATTATCTTCTTTATAAAATTTGTATTATTCATAGTTATTGGTTTTTCCTGTTAGGGATTTTAGAAAAGCAACTATTTTATAAACTTCATCTTCACTTAACGATTTTCCAAGCTGATAGTGTGCCATAAACTTGACTACGCTATCTAGTTCATCTATCCTTCCATCATGTAAATAAGGAGCTGTTAGCTCTATATTCCTAAGCGTAGGTACTTTAAAATAATATTTGTCCATTTCATTTTGTGTAACTTCAAATCTACCTTTTGAATCACTTTTTAGCTGAGATATAACTCCAAATTTTGCATATAAATTGCCTCCAACGTTTATCCCATGGTGACAAGCAATACAACCTTGGTTTTTAAACAGCTCATAACCCTCTTTTTGGTCTTTTGTGATTGCATTATTATCGCCCATAAGGTATCTGTCAAAGGGTGAATTAGGAGTTGTAAGCGTTTTTTCAAATTCAGCTATAGCATCTGTGATATTTTGTGGTGTTATTCCATCTTGATATAGTTCGTCAAATTTATTTTTGTAGTGGGTTTTTTCCATTTTAGGTATTAGCTCATTGAAATTATGCCCCATTTCGATGTGATTTGTGATTGGTCCAAGTGCTTGTTCTTGAAGATTTTTTGCTCTGCCATCCCAAAATTGAACAAAATTAAAAACAGCATTTAGTACGGTAGGAGCATTTATATTACCCATTTGACCGTTTATTCCAACGGAAAATTGTAAATTGTCATCGCCACCTTGGTCCAGTAGATGACAGCTATGACATGATATGGAGTTGTCTTTAGATAAGATAGTATCAAAAAATAATTCTTTACCTAAAGAGGCTTTTTTCTTATCAATATCCATCTTAATCGGTATCGGTGTTATGGGTTCTGTAGCAAATAAAAAAGATAGTAATAATACACAGTAGATAATCGGTTTCAAATTACACACCTATATATGAACAATATGAGGTATTGTACAATAATGTAAGTAAAATATAAATAAAACATAAAACTTTAAATTTATATAAATGTTTTTATAGAAGCTTTAATACTTTAATATTGAATTAAGACTAATTCAAATATACTTATATTTAGCTCAGTAATGAAGGCATAATATGCATAATAAAGCTTTAGGTTGTGCTATCTTCACATATGACGGTTTGTTGTTTGAACTGTCCATGAGTTTTATTAATATTGAAATAGGTGATATTGACTTTAATATCATGAATTCTCTTGAAAAAATATCAAAATACCTCAATGCCGATAGGGCATATTTATTTACCTATGATTATACACATAAAATAACAACCAATACTCATGAATGGTGTAATCAAGGGATACCTTCACAAATACAAAATCTTCAAAATATACCAATAGATCTTGCTTCAGATTGGATTGAAAGACACGAAAAAGGTGAAATTGTTTTTATTGAAGATATACAAAATATAAGTAGTTCACCGTTAAAAGATGTTTTATTACAACAAGAGATAAAAAGTATGGTTGCGATACCTATGCTTTATAAGGGGGTATGCCTAGGTTTTGTAGGATTTGATTTTGTAAAAAATTACCATAAGTTTAATGATGAAGAAACAAAGTTATTTTCATTATTTGCAAAACTTTTGGTTAACGTACATGATAAAATAAAAATCGAAAAAGCTCTTAGAGATAGTGAACAGCACTATAGAACTCTAGCTAACGGCGGTATGGCACTTATATGGACTTCAGATACGGATAAACTTTGTAATTACTTTAACGAACCTTGGCTAAGGTTTACCGGAAGAAAATTGGAACAAGAGCTAGGAAATGGATGGGCACAAGGTGTCCATCCTGAAGACTTTGATTATTGTTTGGATATATATGTCACTCATTTTGACCAACAAAAACCTTTTTCTATGGAGTATAGATTAAAGAATTATCAAGATGAGTATAGATGGATTTTGGATTTAGGCAATCCGAGATATGACGTTGATGGGAAATTTCTTGGATATATAGGGTATTGTTATGACATTACGGATAGAAAAAAAGATGAAGAAGCTTTGAAAATCAAAACAAAAGAGTTAGAACATGCAAATAATAAGCTAACTCTATTTTCAACGGTTTTTACAGAATCTTGTGAAGGTATCATTATTACTTCACATAATGGAGTTTGTATAGATATTAATGACTCCTTTGTGAGTTTGACTGGGTATGAAAAATCCGATATTGTAGGTCATAATCCATCTATGTTGAAATCGGGGCATCATTCAACAGAATTTTATTCTAAAATGTGGGATGATTTAAAAAGTAAGTCATATTGGCAAGGTGAAGTTTGGAATAGGAGAAAAAACGGTAATTTATATGTTGTTCAGCTTTCCATATCTGCCGTTAAAGACAAGTCAGGCAATACAAGTCATTATGTAGGGATATTTCATGATATTACCAATATCAAAGAGTATCAAAAAAATTTAGAATATTTGGCTAACTATGACGCTTTGACCTCTTTGCCTAATAGAAATTTATTATTGGATAGATTGAAACAGTCTATGGCTCAAACACTAAGACATCAAAACTTACTAGGCGTTGTTTTTATTGATTTGGACGGTTTCAAATTGATTAACGATACATATGGGCATGATTGTGGTGATAGATTGCTTGTTACTATATCAAATAGGTTAAAACTATCATTACGTGGTGTAGATACTATAGCAAGGCTTGGTGGTGATGAATTTGTTGTATTGCTTAGTGATTTAAAAACTAAAGAAGATTCTTTTCATACATTAACAAGAATTTTACAGACTATAAATGATGAAGTTCTTGATAACAATAATAGGCTATTGGTTTCTGCTAGTTTGGGTGTTAGTTTTTATCCACAGCAGGATAAACGTATTGATTTTAGTGAATTAATAAAACAAGCCGATAAAGCTATGTATCAAGCTAAATTAGAAGGTAAAAATAGATGTATGATTTATGATGATTTAAAAGATGATTTTGTGGCTCCGAATGCTGGATTCGANNCCAAGTGATTAACAGTCACCTACTCTACCGCTGAGCTAATTCGGAACATGTACTATAAAGAGGGTGGAATTATAGTAAAAAAAACATTTTTTGTCAAGGTTTTTTATCTATTTTTAACAAATTTTATAAAATTTAACACCGCTATTATTGATAACTTCTATTTTCTTATCGGAAATAAGTGTCTCTAAATTAGTTTTACTTTCCTTATCAAAGGTATGTTGTATATCATGTTCACTAAGAGGTCTTCTGTTTAGAAGTGTTATAATTGAATCTTTTGAGTAATATTCTTGAAATTCAGGACGATTCTTGTGTGCTATATTGATATATGGATATTCAAGTTTATGTGAAATTTGTTCAAGTTCATCAAAACTTATAGGGTTTACTTTATATGCAGGAGGTCTGTCTATAGTGCCTATGTCAACTCTATTTGGCTTGATTTGTGCTATAGCCTCTTTTAAAAAAAGTATCTCTTTTTCTTTGTTATTTAGTGTATCTACAAATAAAATTTCAAGTATTAAATCTTTTTTGAATTTATCTCTGAATTCTATCATACCTGATACTATTTTATCTGTATCTATACTTTTGTCTGCACGGTCAAGTTTGGTAAAACACTCTTTTGATATGCAGTCTAGTGATAGTTTCACTATATCTATATCCATAAGTGCATCTTGAATATCTTGTTTATAAATAGTACTACCGTTTGATAGTATAAGAAGTTTTGAATCACCTTTGATTTTATTTAGTTCCGTCACAAGTTCTTTTAAATCAGGATAGAGTGTAGGCTCACCGTTTGCTGTTATTGTTAAAACATCTATTTTTGTATGGGTTGATAATATTTTATTTTTGACGGCATCTATAAGCTCTTTTACACTAGGATACTTTGTCATTTTAGAGACTGTTTTTGCAGCTTTAAGCTCACAATATAAGCAGTCATAGTTACATTGTTTAAAATCAGGTGATAAATCTATGCCAAGGCTCACACCAAATCGTCTTGAAGGTACAGGTCCAAATGTTAGATTTGTTTTTGACATACATTTCTCCAATATTTAATTAATATTGATTTTTCTTTTTATCAATACGTACAATATACTAGTAACCAATAATACCAAAAATGATGTAAACATACCCATAGTTAGCCAGTTTGTATTCCATAAAAAGCCTATTTGGAAGTCAGGCTCTCTAAAAAATTCAGCCGTAATTCTAGCAAAAGAGTAAAGAATAGCATATAATAGTGCTAGTTCTCCGTCAAATTTCTTTTTGTTTCTATACCAATAAAGGACTAAAAATACAAATAAACCTTCTAAAATAGCTTCATAAAGCTGAGATGGGTGTCTTAAAATACTCCCCACATATATACCCCAAGGTACATCTGTAGCACGACCTACAAGTTCTTGGTTTAAGAAATTACCGATACGTCCGAATATATACCCAAGTGGTACGGCAATAACGGCAATGTCCGTTATCTTCCAAAAAGATATTTTGTGTTTTCTACAATACAAATAACTTGCTATTACAAAACCTACTATTGCACCGTGATAACTCATACCGCTTATTCCTGCATAGCTTCCGTTTACAAAAGGGTTGAATATCTGCCAAGGATTTGCAAGGTAGTACATGGTATTTTTATCGTATATGAGTACATAGCCAAGCCTTGCCCCTAGTATCACACCTATTTCAGCCCACCAAATATATCCGTCAAAAATATCCTCTTTTATATTGATTTTATCTTTTTTGATTATGTATTTTGCTGCAAGTATGGCTACTATTAAAGCTGTAGCGTACATTATTCCATACCAAAAAATAGGTATCGAGCCTATATGAAATGCTACAGGGTCAAATAAATTATAAATATTTTGCCAATTATTCAATTAGTTCCTTTTCTAGCGTGAGTAGATATTCGTAAGTCGTAAGTTGAGAAGAGTTTGGGAAATCTGTTTTTTTACAATTCACAATTCACGACTCACGATTCACTACTTACGGATAGCCTCAGCTATCAGCTCTATAGGATTTTTAAATACCACATCAACATCGTTTTGATGTAAAGAGTTGGTTATTTGCATTCTACAAGCACTACATTCTGCGCTTACTATTTGTGCTTTTGTCTCTTTTATCATAGCTGCTTTTGGCTTACCTGCAGCAACTGCAAAGCTGTATTTTTCACTTTGCATCGTTACCCCACCAAAACCGCAACATCTATTTGGGTCACTCATCTCTTTTAGGACGTAGTTTTTAGATATAAGCTCTCTAGGCTCTTTATGGATACCTTGCATTTTTTTGGCATGACATGGGTCATGGTAAGTCACAAGCTCATCAAACTTTTTACCTTTTTTCTCTAGCACTTCTTTTAAGTTTGTTTTTTTTGCTAGATACTCTGTAGCCATATAGATTTTCGGCGCTATTTTTTTTGCACGATCAAGCCAATCAGGTTGGTCATGAAGATAGTGTTCCCAATCTATTTTTATCATAGCACTACAAGTGGCTTCAGGTATTACTATGGCATCAACATCATCTATCCATTTTTCAAAATATTCTATATTGTTTTTTACTAGATAATCAACCGTATCAAAATCACCGGTAAAATAAGCAGGTGCACCGCAACAAAGCTGTTTTTTAGGGATAAAAGCGTTGATTTTAAGCTCTTTTAGAATATCAACCAAACTATCACCTATATTTGTATAGCTATAATTTGCCATACAACCTATAAATATAGCTACTTTTTTGTCACCGTGATTATCTATATTTTCATCGTATTTGTTTAAAAAAGAGATTCTTTTTGCAAAGGGTAAAGCTCTATTTTTGATAAGCGGTAATCCTAAATCAAATCTTGCTACCGCACTTTGTTTTGCTTCGTTTATTTTGATACCGCACGTTTGAAATACAAAGCCTAATTTTGCAGCTATATCCATGATTTTTCTATTTCTAAGAAGCCAGAAAAATGCTCTTTTATACCATGCAATGCCGTATTTTTTGGCAATATCGCTTCTTACTTGTTCTATTATCATATCTGTAGGTAGGTCGTTTGGACATGCTTCTACGCAGTTGGTACACAAAAAACAGCTTTCAAAAATATCTTTTGCATTTTTATCAAGCTCGAGTTCGCCTCTTTTATAAGCCCCTAATAAATCTATAAAACCCCTTGGGCTTGTAGTTTCATCTTGATTGATATTAAAAATAGTACATACAGGTTTACATTTACCGCACTTAACGCAATCATCGCTTATTGCAGTAAAATCAAAAATTTTTTCGTTCACTAAAATACCCTAATATTTGTTTATAAAGTGTGATAATATACCAAAAAAACAGTTAATATCCCTTTAATAATGTTATAAATAGCCAAAGGTTAAAGATAACAAAAGCTAACTCTACTATTCTAAATGCAAACTTTGAATATATGGCATACACCGATAAAACGATATAAGGCACTATAAAATAGACAGAAGCAAAAAGTTCGATAGAATGTACATCTATGTCAAGCCACATTAGTATATGTTCATCAAATACCCATCCGTAATCTATGATATGAAGCAATAGTGATAAGGGATAGAATAGGGTAAAAACAAGGCTTAAAAAGGGAGAAGCTAACTGATATAAAGAGACAGCACCGAAGAAATATTGCGTTATCGGATTTACTGCCATAAAAATCCAAAAATTGAAAAAGAAAAACAGAATATATTTGTTCATTTCTTTGTAATATTGAATAAAAAGAAAAATATAAAATACACCTGCTACGGAAAACCATAGTGAAACAGAAAACATATATTCTTGAAAAAAAGCTAATATAAATAAAACGGTAATCAGTAGGTTTTCAAAGGATAAAATCTTGATATTGCTTCTAAGAAGTAAAAATCCAAACACAAACATAATAAATGAGCGAAGAAAAGATGCTGCCACGTCTATTAAAAGCAAATATAAAAATAGCAAAACTATAACTGCTATGGATATATCGACTTTTTTATTTCTATATGGTATGTAGGTTTGATGTATTTTTGAGTATGAAAGATTTAATATAAAGTAAAAAATTGCACTTAAAACACCTAGATGATATCCGCTAATAGCTATCAAATGGGACATTCCGTAGTTATTAAAAAAATTAATTAAATCTTTTGACGGTGGAATAGCAAGAAAAAGTGCGTTGTATAACATTGACATCGTTTGATTTTGATGTTGCGATGAAATATAGTTGCCTAAATCATCTTTTATGATTGATTTTTGATTTTGGAGTTTTTCTATATGAAAATTTTTGGTTAAAAACCCTTTTAAATAATCAAAAAAGCTGATATTTGAAGTAATTAGCGATATTTTTATCTTATCGTTTTGGTTAAGTGTTGGATTGTTTGTTGAAGTAAATACTGTAAAGTCTTTGGTTTTGAGTCTTAGAAGATAATTGTTATCTTTTTTGTATATATTTATGACATCTGCAGTTGTTTCATAAAATATCTCTTTTTTAAATTCCAGATAATTTTGATAACTCCTAAAAAGATTAAAAGAGAATATTATACTAAATAAAATTATCAAATAAAGCCATTGAAGCCTAGTATTCAGTAAAGATTGTGATTCTAACAATTATTCCCTTTCGTGCGTAAGTCGTAAATAGTAAGTAGTAAAAATACCTTCTTTGACAATTCACGACTCACGATTCACAAATCACGACTCACGACTCACGATTTAAGCTTTCAACAGTTTAGCTGCATCTTTTGCATGATATGTGATTATTATATTTGCTCCTGCTCTTTTAAAAGCTATTAAAGTTTCCATCATAACCTTATCGTAATCTATAAGCCCTGCATTTCCTGCATGTTTTAGCATTGCATATTCACCGCTAACATTATAAACGGCAAGGGGTAGGGTAGTGTTGTTTCTAATATCTCTTATGATGTCTAGGTAGGCAAGTGCCGGTTTTACCATAAGTATATCTGCACCTT
>DISL01000041.1 GCA_002421845.1 Epsilonproteobacteria bacterium UBA6211
GCTTAAATATAACTGAAATTTGCAATTTTTTCCAAGATTTTTGATTTTTTTTGCTTTTAGCTTATGGATTTCACTTTTTGGATATTTTGTGTGCTATATATAATATATGTATAAGATGTTCAGAATTACACCAATGTTTATAAATATAGATACTTAGTTTTGTTCTTTAAAGTATTTATTAAGGAATACTCACTAAAATAGCACATACAATAACTAAACAACAAAGGAAGGTGTTTATATGTACAAAAGAGATTACTTAACTAGTGGAAGCACTAATTCAAATAGTGCTTATGCTAATGAAAGTACTGCACAAAGAAGTAGAACTGACCTAATGGCTTTTTTGAAGGCTACTTATCAGTTATTTGCAGGTTCGCTTTTAGCTGCGACTGCCGGAGCATATATAGGTCTTGATATGGTTAGCACTATAGCTACTTGGTATTGGGGTCTTGTTATATTCCAATTTGTTTTACTTTTTGCATTATATGCAGTTAAAGAAAAACCTGGAATTAATCTAGCGGTATTATTTGGATTTACATTTATAAGTGGTTTAACAATAACTCCACTCCTTGCATCTGTATTTAGTATGCCTGGCGGTGCTACTATAGTAGCACAAGCATTTTTGATGACAAGTGTTGCATTCGGTGGAATTTCTATGTTTGCATTAACAACAAAAAGAGATTTCTCATCAATGGGTAAAATGCTTTTCATTACTTTAATAGTAATTGTTATAGCTTCTTTACTTAATATCTTTTTTGCTTCACCTGTTTTACAACTTGCTATTGCAGGAATCGGTGCCATACTTTTTTCTGCTTTTATACTTTATGATACACAACAAATCATAAAAGGAAATTTTAGCACTCCGGTAGAAGCTGCTATTGCTTTATATTTAGATTTCTTCAATCTATTTATATCTTTATTACAAATACTATCTGCTTTTGCAGGAAGAGATGAATAAAAACAATCTTAGAATCCTAGATGCCAACCTTAATAGACTTAGGGAAGGCATCAGGGTTGTGGAAGATATATTTAGATATATCTACAATGATTCTACAACTGCTTCAAAACTAAAAGAATTAAGACATTTATCAAGAATTGATTTATACGATGACCTTTTAAGTTCAAGAGACATCAAAAACGATGTATTAAAATCCACAACCAAATCAGAATCCACAAGAGTAGATATAAATTCTATTTTAATAGCAAATTTCAAGAGAGCTCAAGAGAGTGCAAGAGTTTTGGAAGAGTTTACAAAAATGCTTTCGGGAGATATTTCTAGCAAGTTCAAACATATAAGATATGAACTTTATGATTTAGAGATAGTTTTAACAAAAATTACTTCAAATTCCAAATAGTTGTATGGATATTCTACATAGAGTTTTTTGGACTCTTTAAATGACAACGGCGTCAAGCCTCCCCTAACTCCACTTTTTTTAATATAATCAAAGAGTTGCTTTTTATTCTCAAACTCTAATTTATACTCATATATCTCAAATTTACAATCGATGTTTTCTTCAAAAGCTTTTATAATATCCTCTTTTGTAAGGATAGGTGATTTTTGTTTTGTAATCTCAAAAATAGATTTAAAGGTATTTGACGTAAAAAGTGTTGCATTTATCTCTTTTGAAATAGAGAGTAAAAACGAGACTAATTTTGATAAATCTTTTGACCATTGCATAGCAGAAGATGATAAAACCATATCGTATTTATCATTTTGTAAAGATTTAAAAAACTCATCACTATCAAAATCAAAACAACACACATCAGTAGTATCACACTTTGGATGCAAATCACACATGGCTTGAGAAAAATCAACAGCCTTATAATACTCTATAGGGAAATTGATATTGTTATATATCTGACCGCTTCCACAACCAAGCTCAAGTATCCTTGAAGGTTTGGAAGTCATCTCACGAACAAGTGCTTTTGCTATAATTTGTTGGATAATATTATGGGTACCGTACTCTTTACTATGAGCTGAAAATTCTTCTTTAACTTTAATCATATACTATTTTAACTTTGTTTAAATAAATTTTAGATAAAATATGCAAATTTTTAACTCAATAAAGAGTAAAACGATAAAGGATAAAATACAAATGACAACAACACTGTTAGTAATCCAGTTTGTCTTAACGATACTTGTAACGATAGTAATCTTATTACAAAAAAGCTCAAGCATAGGACTTGGTGCATATAGCGGAAGTAACGAATCTATGTTCGGTTCAAAAGGTCCTACAAACTTTTTACAAAAAGCTACTTACACTTTGGGACTTTTATTTGTTCTAAACACTCTAGCTTTAGGATACTTTTATAATCAAGAAACTTCAAAAAGTGCTATAGACAAAATAAATATAGAGTCTATCGTTCCTAGTGCACCTCAAGAAAATAGTGCACCTGCCGCACCTGTTCAAAACTAAAATAAATAGCAACTAATCAATAGTTGCTATAGAGGTATTTAAATGAAAAAAATTCTTTTCTTTTGGCTTTTAATGTACATATATTCAATAGCTGATGCTACTATATTCGTGTATCATCGATTCGGAGATGATAGACATCCGTCAACAAACACAAGTATAGAGCAACTTAGAAAAGATTTTGACTATATTAAAAACAACGGATATAAAGTAGTTCCTTTAAGCAAAGTGGTAGAGCTTATACAAAACAAGCAAGAAGTACCAGACAAATGGGTAGTTATCACTATCGATGATAATTACAAAAGCTTTTATACAAACGGTTTGAAGATATTCCAAGAATACGGTTACCCTTTTACTCTTTTTGTATATGTAAGAGCTACAGAGGAAAAATACGGTGATTTCATGACATGGGACATGGTCAAAGAAGCATCAAAATACGGGGGAATAGAACTTCATTCGTATAATCACCCTAAACTTACATCTCTTACTAAAGAGGCTATATTAGCTGATACTCAAAAAGCGTTTGAGATTTTTGAAAAGAGAATGGGTACAAAACCTAGATTTTATGCTTATCCTTACGGTTCATATAACAAAAAAGTTCAAGAATATCTAAAAAGCTTTGGGCTTGAGGCTATTTTAAACCAAACTGCCGGAGCGACGAGTAAAGATAGCGACCCTTATGATTTATTTAGAGTACCGTTAGTAGGGAAATCAAATATATCGGGCGGTCTAAGATACTCTGTATTGGACGTAGAGTGGATAGAACCTACCGAATTTCCAAAAGACGGAGTTTTACGAAAAGTAAAAGCTAAAGTTAATAAGGATATTAAGACCATTAAGTTGTTTATTACAGATCATGGTTGGATGGAGAATGTTAAAGTTAATGATGGAATAGTAGATGTGGACTTAAATATTCCACTTAATACTACTCGATCAAGGGTAACATTAGGTACAACCTACTATAAAACATCAAGCCAAATATTAATCAAATAAAGGAGAAAAATATGTTAAATGAAGTATATGACTACACAAAAGAGCATATGGACAAGTCTATAGAAGCTTTGAAAAAAGACTATGGAACGCTAAGAACAGGTAAAGTAACTACTAAAGTTCTTGACAATATAAAAGCGAGTTATTACGGTACGCCTACAGACCTTTCACAAGTTGCTACAATACTGACTGTTGATGCTACAACTATTTCTATTACACCTTGGGAAAAGAATATGTTAGGACCTATAGAAAAAGCTATTCAAGAAGCAAATATAGGTGTAAATCCAAATAATGATGGCGTAGCCGTAAAACTTTTCTTCCCTCCGATGACTATGGAGCAAAGAAACGATAATGTGAAAAAAGCAAAAGGTATGACTGAAGATGCAAAAGTTGCAATCAGAAATATCAGAAAAAATGCAAATGATAAAATTAAAAAACTCCATAAAGACAAACTGATAACTGATGATGAAAGTAAAAAAGGTGAAGCAGAAGTACAAAAAATTACTGATGCTTTTGTTGCTAAAGCTGATGAAACGCTAAAAGCAAAAGAAAAAGAAATATTAACGGTGTAGCCAAATGAATTTAAATATAGAACAAATATACAAAGATGCAGGTGCATATCTAGAAGGTCACTTCAAGTTAAGTAGTGGAAACTACTCTAAACACTACCTGCAATCTGCAAAAGTACTTGAAGACCCAAAAACTGCAAAAATGCTTGCGGAAGCTTTGGCATTTGAGATAAAACAAAGTGGAATAGAATTTGACGCTATATGTTCTCCTGCTCTTGGTGGACTACTCGCTGGATTTGCTCTTGCGACTGCACTTGATGTGAGATTTATATTTGCTGAGCGTGTAAACGGTGAGATGTCTATAAGAAGAGGCTTTGAGGTAAAAGAGGGTGAAAGATATATCATGTGTGAAGATATTATCACAACAGGTGGAAGTGCGTTGGAAGCTGCTGCTCAAATAGAAGCATCAGGCGGTAAAGTAGTAGCATTTGCAGCTCTAGCTAATAGAGGATTTTGTAAAAGAGTCGGAAGTAGCATAGAATCAAAATCTAACTGTAAACTTCCTTGCGACAAACCTCTTTTTGCTTTGGCTGATTTTGATTTTGCTATGTATTCACCGGATGAGTGTGATTTTAAAGATATTGCATATAAACCTGGAAGCAGAGGAAACTAATGGCTAGATGGAGAGATGCAAAGAAGAACAAACTTCCTACAAGTACTGCATCTACTCCTGAATTTAGTGAAAATGCACCTATTTTAAAAAGATTAAAGGGATTTATAATCGATATGTTTTTGATTATGATGCCTATAATGTATATAACAACTTACCTCATCATGGACGGTAAAGACGACTTCCAAAATAGCGATATGGCAAGATGGATAACATCTTTTGTCTATGGTGCTATTATTGTCGCATTTTGGAAGATAAAAGGTCAAACACCCGGGCTTAAAGCTTATGACTTAATAATACTAGATAAACAATCCAAGAAGACCCTCTCTCTTACAAAATCAATCTTGAGATACGTAACTTTTATTATATCGGCAATGAGTATTGTAGGATGGTTTGTACCGTTTTTTAGAAAAGATAAGGCTACACTGCAAGATATGGTAGCCGGTAGCATTGTGGTAAGTCAAGAACCGCAAAAATAATGCTATTTATTAAAATATCGGCATTTTACTTTTTTTATTTTGCCGCTGTCGGAGTATATGTAATATTTTTGCCGAAAGTATTGCATGATATAGGTTATAACCCTTATGAAATAGGTATTATCTTTGCTTTAGCCCCTTTGATGAGATTTTTAACCCCATTTTTATTTCTCAAACATATAAAACTCAATCAACAAACCTTTAAGGTAGCTCTTTTTATAATTTTTGTATGTTCTTTACTGTTTTACGTAACCATACACGATTTTTATATGTTTTTGATAACCAATGCAATACTAGGTGCTGCACTTAGTTTGATTCTACCATATATAGAGATAATATCCCTTAAAAACGTAGGCAAAGAGAGATACGGCAAAACTAGACTTTTTGGCTCTATAGGATTTATGCTTATTGCTTTGGTTTTGGCTAAATATTTGAGCGAATCTACTATTGCTTTACACTTTTATCTAATAACATCTATTTTAACAATAGCATCTTCTTTATTGCTTCTTAAATATGATGAAAATGAAGAGCTTGGAGGTGTCGAAGATGAGCCTTTTTCCATAATGAAGTATTTGGCTTTTTGGATAAGCCTTCTTTTTATGCAAATAAGTTTCGGTGGTTTTTATAACTTCTTCACCATATATACAACCCAAAACGGGATTTCCTTAGAAACTGCTAGTTATCTATGGTCATTTGGTGTATTGTGTGAGATAGTAATGCTCTATTTTCAAGGTAGTATCCTAAAAAACAATTTATTATTTCTTATAAAGTTTTCCATATTCGTAACTATCATAAGATGGGTTATAGTATATATGTTCCCTGATAATCTTACCGTTTTATTTTTATCTCAAAGTATCCATGCCTTCAGTTTTGGACTGTATCATAGTGCAGTTATCGTATATCTTTATACCATGTATTCAAATAAAAAACTAGCACAACAATTTATGTTTGGTGTTGCTTACGGTTTAGGTGGGTTTATAGGTGCTTTTGTAGCTGGATGGCTATATGGGGAGTATTTGTTTTTGTATTCAGCCTTGTTTGCTTTGATTGCTTTTACGGCTTTGCATGTACATAGTAAAAAGCATATTGCGGTATAACACTTACTAGATTCTGAGTCAAGCTCAGGATGACAACAACACTCAAGCTCAGGATGACATAAATACGGTCACTCCAAACTTGATTTGGAGTCTATTGTATTAATCTACATCACAAACAAACGTTTTAATATTCTTTGACTCTGTTATCTCTTTTATTTTTAAACCGTTAATCGGCATATTATAAAGTTCATCTAACGTCTTTATATTGTTTATTGCCATAGCTCTGGCTACCATACCTCTATAATATTTTGCCCAATGACTTACTACTTTGCCGTCTTTTAAGAATTTATAGGTAACCACCTGACATTTTGGTGTATAAAATTTCTCATAATACCCTGCTCTTAAATCGACTATAACTTCAACCAAATACTCATCTAAAAATGGGCTAAATTCGCTTTTCATATAGGTTTCTATATTTATATCAGGTAACTTAGCACCTTGCTTGTACTTGTAATCAGGGATATTGTCTTTTGCTAATATTGCACCAAAAAGGTTTGAAAATATCACTACATTTTCTTCTATATATTTTTGGGCTTTGTTATCTAAAGTATCATATCCCAAAGCCTCATAAGCAACTCCCGTATATCTTTGTATCGCCTTGGCAGTTTTTCCCAATCTTGGTGATTTACTATACTTTTGTACATCTTTTAAAGACTTAAGCCCAAACCACTCACTTAACTCCTCCAAAGATAAGCTATTGATATGTTGTTCATAGAGATTTAAGATATACTCCCTTTTATCAAACAACTCTTCAAAACTAAAATTCTCTTTACAAAAAGAGCTTTCTTCTCCAAAATTTGATACCTTAGTTTCACTGGGTGCTAATAATATTTTCATATTTATCTCTCTAATTTAATTTCATACCATGTAATTATATCGTATCCAAGATTTGATATAAGGGATTTAATATTTGATTTATTCTATTAACTTATAAATATCTACAATAAATAACAATCTACGTTAAAAGGATATTTAAAGTAATATATAGGCATAATATCATCACTATTACACTTAATTTTGTTTATTGAATAACAAGGAACTTAATTTGGATATTAAGACTATTATAATTATCTCTTTTGTGACTCTATTTATGCTAGTCATATCTTCTTATACATTGATGAAAAACTTTCCCACACATAAAAGCGTAAAAAATCTTTTTGTATTTTCCTTATTTTTCTTTGTAGGGCAAATATTGACAGGTTTACGGAATATTATCCCTGATTTTTTATCTATTATCGTGGGAAGTAATTTACAAATATCAGGATACCTTTTCTTATATCTGGCAGTTAGAGGGCTTATTGGGATTGACTCAAAATGGTACCATAGATATTTTATCCCCATAATCGTTGTTTTAATGGGATTTCTATTTTTTACATATGTAATTTATGATACACAAGTTAGAATAATTATATTCTGTTTATTTTGTGTTTTGTATAGTATTATTATAGCTTGGGTATTTTGGGATTACTCTTCTTCAAGATTTATAATTTTGAATAAATTTACCGCCGGATTATTCTTTATATTTGCAATAGGATTAATTGTAAGTGCTATTAAAATTTCTATTATCCAAATACCTGCTAATTTCCTTCGTATCAATGAAACAATGATAGTTTCACTATATATTTATTGGATTGCTGTAACAATGTGGTTGGCTGTGGTTTTTACATTGCAAATTAGTTTATCATACCACGGTAGTATAGATAATAAATCTTCAAAGAATTAATTTTACAATATGAGAACTTTTTTACTTATAATCCTAATTCTAATGCCCCTATGTTCTAAAGAAATACAAGAAATAAAACTTCAATTACAATGGAAACATCAATTTGAATTTGCAGGTTTTTATATGGCTAAAGAAAAAGGATTTTATAAAAATGTGGATTTAGATGTTGATTTCATAGAATTCGGTAGCAATGTTAATATTACACAAGAAGTTCTTGATGGGAATGCCCAATATGGCCTCTCTTTTTCTTCACTTGTAGCTGATTATATTAACGGCAAACCATTAGTAATGATTGCAAATTTCTTCAAGCAATCCCCTTTTGTACTAGCGACACAAAAACATATAAAAACGCCATATGATTTAAAAGGCAAAAAAGTCATGGGGCTTCTTGACAGTACTCATAATAAGACTATTTTATCTATGTTAAATAAATTTAATATTCAACCTAGTGATTTTATAAATATTACAAGAACCTTTGACCTTGATAGTTTTATTAATCAAGAAGTTGATGCTATTGCTATTTTTACAACAAATGAAGTTTATACGCTCAATCAACTTGGTGTACAATACAATATTTTAGATCCAGCAGTTTTTGGAACAAAATTCTATGATTTAAATCTTTTTACAACAATGGATGAACTTATCAAAAATCCTAAGCGGGTAGATGACTTTAGAGTTGCATCCATCAAAGGATGGCAATATGCTTTAGATAATAAAGAAGAAACCGTTGATATAATTCTTAAAAAATACAATACTCAAAATAAATCTAAAGATGCTTTGTTATTTGAAGCAAATCAAATTGAATACCTAATGTTACCGAATATCTATCCTATAGGGAGTATTGATTTAGAAAAGATTGGCACTATAGCAAATAGCTATATGCAAGATAAACTAACATCAAAATTTATAGATACCAAACAATTAAATAATTTGATTTACGATACGCCTTCTACACACTTTGAACTTACCAATCAACAAAAACAATACCTACAAAACAAAAAAGAATTAAGAATGTGTGTTGACCCAAACTGGATGCCTTTGGAAAAAATTGAAAATGGACAATATGTAGGTATTGCTGCTGAGATTATGGGAATCATATCACAAAAAATAGATATACCGATTAAACTTATACAAACAACAAACTGGGCACAAACACTAGAAAAAGCCAAGTTAAGAGAATGTGATATATTAGCATTAGCAGAAAATACTCCAAATAGGCTTGAATATCTTGATTTTACTACTCCTTATATCATTACTCCATTGGTGATTGCCACAAAAAGCGGTATTTCTTTTATTGATAAACTTGAAAATATAAAATATCACTCATTGGGTATTATCAAAAACTATTCAATGCAAGAATTATTAAAAACTAAATACCCCGGTATAAACCTTGTTGAAGTTAGCTCTATTCAAGATGGATTGGCTCAAGTAGAACAAGAAAAAATCTTTGGCTATCTTGATAACTCAATAGTAATAAATCATGAAATACAAAAAGAAAAACTAAACACTCTAAGTATATCAGGGC
This sequence comes from Epsilonproteobacteria bacterium UBA6211, assembly GCA_002421845.1. Lineage (GTDB taxonomy): Bacteria > Campylobacterota > Campylobacteria > Campylobacterales > Arcobacteraceae > UBA6211. The sequence goes on from DISL01000041.1 coordinate 9,402, forward strand.
AATTTAGAGACACTTTCTATTTAAGCATTGCGACAAGAAATGATGAAAAAATATTAAATGATATTATGGAAAAAGCGTTAAATTCCATAGATAAATCTACAAGAGACATTATCATGGACAAATGGCATAACGTCAACTATCAAATTAAGACTGACTACAAACTTATAGCACAAATAGCTTTTTTCGGTATAGTGTTGGTTAGTATATTTTTTTATTGGAATTTACTTTTACGAGAAGAAATTAAGAAAAAAGAACTTGCAAAACAAGCGTTAAAAAAGAGTGAAGAGAAGTTTAGGATGCTTTTTGATGTAGCACCGGTACTAATGGACTCATTTGATAGTAACGGGAAAGTTAAACTCTGGAATAAAGAGTGTGAAAAAGTCTTTGGCTATACTTTGGAAGAGTTACAAAATATGCAAAACCCCATAGAGGCATTTTATCCAGATATAAAAGACCAAGAAAGATTTTTCAATACATTAAATACAGATAAAACACCTACATACAGAGAGTGGCATCCAAAAACCAAATCAGGGAAAAAGATTATAACCATGTGGGCGAATATTCATTTACCAAATGATGAAATTATTCATGTGGGATACGATATAACAAAAGAAAGTCAAAATGCCTTAGAAATTCAAGAAAAGACAAATCAACTACAACTTGCAAAAAAAACACTTGAAGAACTAAATAATTCTTTGGAAAAAAGAGTTCATGAAGAGGTACAAAAGAATGCTCAGAGTCAATTAGCCCTAATACAAAAAAATAAACTAGCTCAAATGGGAGAAATGATAGAAAACATTGCCCATCAATGGCGTCAACCTCTATCTCAAATAAATTCTTTTATATTACTTATTGAGCAACATCTACACAGACTTCAAATAGATGATAAAGATATTGAAGAATCGTTATCTAAAATCGAAAGCATTACTCAACATATGTCAAAAACTATAAATAGTTTCAAAGATTTCTTCAACCCTTTAAAACAAAAAGAACAATTTATCCTAAAAAATATTATTGAAGAGACACTGATAATTCTCAAGGGAGTATTTGAACACCATCGTATAAATACCAATATAAAAGTAAATGAAACTTTTATATGTAACGGTTATCCAAAAGAACTTCAAGAGGTCTTGCTTGTTATCCTGAACAATGCAAAGGATGCTTTTATAATCAATAATACACAAAATCCTAAGATTTATATAGAGGTTACTAATAATCAAAAAGGATACACCATATATATCTCCGATAATGCAGGTGGCATACCAGATGAATACATAGATAAAGTTTTTGAACCTTATTTTACGACAAAACATAAGAAACAAGGGACAGGGATAGGTCTTTATTTGGCTAAAAAGATTATTGAAGATGGAATAAAAGGTAAACTATCTATTTCAAATAAAAACAACGGTGCTTGTTTTGAGATTTTTCTACCAAAAGAAGGAGCAAATCATGGATGATATAAAATATCCTTATACTATACTTTTTGTAGAGGATGAGGACACCATAAGACAAAACTACGTATCTTATTTAAAAAACTATTTCCAAGAGGTATATGAAGCACGTAACGCAGAAGAAGCCCTAGTGATATATAAAAATAAAACACCTAATATTATGATTGTAGATATTCACTTACCAAAAATGAACGGTTTGGAGATGGTATCAAAAATAAGAGAAAAAGATTATAATACTAGAATGATTATGCTAACAGCACATACAGATACGAAATTATTGCTTGATGCTACATCATTACAACTTACAAAATATCTAGTAAAACCGATAAATCGTCAAGAATTAAAAGATACTTTACGATTAGCCATTAATGAGATTAACTCATTTACAATTATGCCTAATAAGAATATATCTATAACCGATGAATATATATGGGATATTGAACTTAAAGAACTAAAATATCATAACCAAATAATAGAACTTACTCACAAAGAAAAAAGTTTTCTAGAATTGCTATTATCTCATAAAAGTAGAGTATTTAGCCATGATGAGATTCTTGAATATGTTTGGGGTTATGATGAAATAGGTACAATAAATAGCTTGAAAAATCTTGTCAAAAGGCTTAGGAAGAAACTTCCTGAGGGTACAATCATAAACCTTTTCAACGAAGGTTATAAAATAAAATTACAATAAGCGGAGTCTAACACTCCGCCTATCATCAATTAATAGGTTGTTGTATTTCGTTATCTATTTTGAGAGTAACGGAACTATCATTACTATTTGTGTATGTTGTATATGTGCCGTCGGATGCACCTTTTATCCATTCACTTTGATTTTTGAATGTCACGCTATCCGAACTATCCCCGTCAATCGTCAGAAGATTGTCACTATCCGTCATAGAAACCACATCAGATAATTTTAAGTTTGTAATAGAATTTGCTCCATTAACACCTAAATCTATTTTTTCTATATTAGAAATAGATGCTACGGAAGAATCAAAATCTAGTCCAACTCCACCTAAAAGTACAAGTGTATCTTCTCCTTCTCTTCCATCTATCAAAGTCGCACTAGGGTTATATACAAGCATATCATCACCTGTTGTACCTACAACAGTACTACTTGAAGAAAGTGTCAATGCAAAAGTATCTGTCACAAAAGAAGATTCACTAGCACCATCAACTGTCCAAGCTTTTACTGTCACACTTCCTACGCTACTATCATGGGCTAATTGGATATTATTAATCTCATCATAACGAATATCTTCTAATGTCCATTTATTATCAGCATAAACTGCATCTATCAATGTACCATCATTTAGTCTAAATGCCGCACTNNCGCTTATTTCTAAGCTCATAGTCTCACTACCGTCAACATCGGCCATATTTGCATTTAATTTTAAATCAACCCAATCATAAACTTTACCGAATGTAAGAGTAGGGTCTATTGTCACACCATCTGCAACAGGTGTAAATGTGACATCAAAAGTATGACTTTCATTAGTAGTTACCCCACCGTCAGACAATCCAAATAGATTTAATATCACATCATCAAGTACACCACTCCAATTTTGAGGTGCTTGAATCCAAATATGTGCAGGTAACTGTCCTGATGTTAGAGGAATCAACCATTGATTATAACTTACTGCTACATTATCACCGTTAGGGTTGATTACAAATGTATCACTTCCGCTAGTACCCGTGTTGGTAGCTAAAGTCAAATGATCGGCATCAGGACCGAAATAGATTAGAAAACCATTTGGCACTTTATCTAGCGTCGCACTTGCCATAGACTCTGATGGGTCACTAAGTGTCGCATTTATATCAAGTCTTATTCTATTCAAATCACTTCCTGTAGATTCATTACCCACAGAATCTTGAATATCTTGTGGATCAAATCCATCAATAATAGGATTTACTGCTATCGTAGTAGAGTTCGTAGATGTTTGTATCGCCGTATCATGAACACCGGTATCCCAACCATGCCCCTCTTTGTTTTTCACCACAGCTTCTATAGCTACGTTTCCGTGTCTATTATCACCTGGATTGAAAGTAAAACTAAGAGGAGTACCCATAGTGTAACTTGAAACATCAATTACAAAATAATCACCCGTTAAACCATCAGGATTAGTTGTAGCACTAAGCGTATTCCCACCAAAAACTAGTGAACCAAGAGCCGTTTCACCAAAACCACCATCTGCATAATTCTCAGTTACTTTAATATAAAGTTTGCCACCTATAATCTCTGTCACCGCATCTGCATCATTTGATAAAGTGATAGTGAAATTTGTAGCTACATCTTCATTGGTAGCACTTGCATTTATAGCTATCGTCATATCATCGGTTATAGGCAATATATGCTCACTGTAAGGAAGCGTATTTCCACTATAGAAAGTACCGTTATGATATGTTGCAATAGTAGCCGTAAAAGTCATAGACTGTGTACTACTATTGCTATCATTTAGATTTGCAGGTGGAGTAATACTAACCGCTGATAATGCAGCTTCAACATCTGCCGCGTTGCCTCCTGTACCTGTTATTACATATCTTGTTACACCGTTTTCTACATAAGAATAACTATGTCCGCTTACACTACTACCTTCTGGTAAGTCTGTAATTGTTACGGCAAATCCACCGATTAAACCACCGCCTGTTTTGGTCACGCCAAGTGCACTACCTAGATTAAACGCAACATCTTCAGATATATCAACTTCTTTTGCACTCAGTGTAAATTCAGGTGGAGTACCTACTACGCCACTTGGAGTATATGTTTTTTCAAGAGTAAATGTTACGCTATCACTTTCTTCACTAGCTCCACTATCTTGATTGAACGCTTCTATTGTGATATTTCTAGTCTCAAAATCAGCCCCGATATTGACCTTAAACTGGATATTCTCAGTATGACCGTTTGCATCACTAATTGCAGTATCGCCGATATCTAAAACCCAAATACCGTTGTGTACGCTTCCTGCATATCCATAGTATGTACCCCCTATAACTTCTACTCCCATAGGAACACCGGTAATAACATAGCGTGTTACACTCTCTGAACCATCCATATCTGGACTTGTCAGTTTTACAGGAACACTAAATGTAGTATCTTCTGGACTTACACTTACAGTATTACCGCTTACGCTATATCCCGTACCGCCGGTTATAGTTTCAAGTGTTGCAGTCGGTGCATCGGTAACCGCATTGATAGTTAAACCATAATTAATCGTTCCTGTTTTTTCATCATATGTATTTTTATCACTCTCTGTATCTCTTACGGTATAACCAACTTCAAAAGTATAGTTTCCATGCTCATGTGGCGTAGTATTTAGTGCATAAATATTATTAGCTTGAAGTGCCGTTAGGATATAGTATCCACCAACAACATTTAATCCCGCATTTGCTAACGTTGTACTACCGTCACTGCCTAGATAAAGCGTAAAATCTTTACCTTCGACATCATCGACTTTAATTCTAATTTCCTCTAAAGTTTCATCCGTATCACCGTTTTGATGAGCTATACTGAAATCTACTTTTGTCAATACATCCTCACTTGCCGTTGTAGCAGTACCTATTGTAGCTTCTGCACTTGGGCTTACAAATATTTTCACGGTGTCTGTGTAATGTGTTTTGCTATCTCCTGCATCTTCTGTTGTGACATATTTTAAATTAAAGGTTGCTTCACCGCTAAAGTTTACCGGTGTAGTGATTTTGACATTATTGATGTTATCAGCTAAAAATGCCCAAACGCCGTTACCGATAAGGGAAGCACCTTCTACTCCAAAACCACTCGGTAGATTACTAATTACTATAGAAAGTGTTTCTGAATCACTATCATAAGAATCCAATAAAGCTGAATTTACATATACATCTTTTAGGTCAAATTTATTTACACTATTGTCTAAATCTGTATTTTCATTCAACACTAAAGCATAAGTTTCACCGTTTTGACTTACTTCATTTAAATCCGTACCCACCGGAACATCTGCAGTATCTTTTACTGTTACTTGCATATCTTTATCCGTCAAAGTTAACCATGTTCCATTCCATGTACTTGAACCATCTACTGTTTGAGCATTGATTTTAAATATATAATCATCATCGCTATTATGTGGCGGAATGAATTTTGGTAATTGGTCATTTTGGAAATCTTCTATTACGATCTTCCAAGTGTTAGCAGATGTTCCACTAGCTATGGTAATACCACCTACATTCGTACCGCTAACAAAACCATTTTCGTCAAATAATCCACCCCTATAATAAATATGACCGCCATTTGGAATATCATCTATACGTACGATAAATGTTTCCGAACCATCTTTATCATCAGAACTAACTTTTATATCAAGGGTAATACCGTTTTGAGGCTGGTCAATCGTAGATGAGTTATCAGCTGTATTACCAGTACTTCTTCCCGCATCTTCATTACCTATGGCTTGTTTTATCTGAAGTGTTGCAATATCTGCTATAGAGTTCACTGTCACATTAAAATAAACCTCGGCAGTTTTAACTACTCCAACCGTATCACCGCTATCTACACCATTATCTTGAACGCTCAAAGTAATTTTTGCGTTTGTGATAGTACCACTGTATTGTTCTGGTAACTGTAACGTAAAACTAGGGTCTTCTAACTTATTATTAGTATCATTGAAAACTATAGTAGCCACTCCACTTGCATTGGCAGTTGTACTTTGTCCGCCTAGAGTTACTATACTACCCTCAGGAATACCTTCAATAGTATATGTTCTTTTTTCACTTCCATCCAAATCTCCACTTGCATCGCTCTCATAACCGCTTGTTTTCGTTAAAAGTGATTTTAAGTCTATGGATGTTGTATAATATCCACCTTCATCTACCGTATTAAACGTAAAAGTATCACCACTATAACTTCCTAATCCACTACCATTATTATCCCAATTTAATGAAATATCATCAGTTGCCGGATGGATTTTCACTGTCATATTTTTATCATCAGAGACCCCTGCAACACCTACCAAAGGCACACCTGAATCATCCAATTCATATGAAGTAACTTTAATGTTAATTCTAATATCTCTGTCATTATCTTCTGCATGAATAATTTGTAATGCTTCATATTCAGCTTGAGTTAATTGTATAGCACCGTCTGCAACTGGATCTAAACCGCTATGATGATAATCAGTTCCCAAATCACTAATATAAATTTTTATAGTCTGATTGTCGCTAGATATGGTAGCCAAATCCGTACCGTCACCTTTTTCTAGCACCGCACCGCTTACACTTGTACCGTTTGTAAATTTCAATTCAATATAACCATTTCTTTCCGGATGGTCACCAGGAGCTGTATTATTTTTATCTGTTTGGTCTTTACTAAGACTTGGAAGAGTCAATCCTAAAGCCACGCTATGCGTCCCTTCAGCAGTATTTCCGTTATCTTCCGTAGTTGACACATCACTCACGCTTACAGTCGGAGTATCTACGACAGGATTTACGGTAATAGCAACGGTAGAGGTTACCGTATCACCGTCTCTATCACTTACAGTATAAGTAAACCCTGCAGTATCACCACTATAATCTTCAACTGGAGTAAAAGTCAAAGTACCGTCACCGTTATTAGTTAATGCCCCAACAATATCATTTGACTCTACATCATAAATAGCTATGCTTCCACCGATTGAAACCACTTGATCTCCGCTTACTCCGTTATTAAGAGTAATCTCACCGTTATTAAACGATTCATCACTTATAACTATTACTCTAGTTCCGTCTTCATTAAGAGAGATATTTTGAGGAGTACTAAAAGGCAAAGAGTCATTAACGGTTACCGTAAAGTTTTGTACATTACTTACGGCACTTCCGTCGGTAATTTTGTAACCGAAAGTCAAGACAACATCATCATCGCTATTTACGGTTGGATGGTCTATATTTTTGTATTGAGTATATTTATAATTATCATCTGCTCCACCTACACCGTTTTTATTCAGTACGATTTCAAACACTTTATCAGCCGTCGTTCTTCCTGAACCTAAATAACCCGTTGTCGTATTACCGTTTACCACATACTCTATTACAGTACCGCCTGATGTCAAATCTGTGTAATTACTATCATCTGATGTAAATGTAGGATTACCGTCAAAAGACAATGTATAGCCATTGTCATCATTAGGAGCGACGATATTTAAAGATTTTGTATCTTCTAATTTAGAATTTGAGTCTGTCACATCAAAGTCGTCTTCATCAACAACTGCATTTGTAGGAATACCCAAAGTAACACCGTCTCTTATAGTTCCCGTTACACTATTATCAGTTGTATGAATAGCTACATTTTCAAATGTTCCGTTTTCTTGCGTCACATCCGTAATTGTTAAAGTATATACCTCGTCACCCTCACCCGTGAAATCATCTTTTGTTATATTTGTTATAGTCGTACTACTAGTTCCACCTTCGATATCTACTGTTTTTATGATAGTAGTAAAATCATTATCCGTAACATCTCCAGTTGTAGATGTATATGTAAAGGTTACCGTTATCTTCTCACCTACCGGTACGGTAACTAGATTACCGTCTTTATCAACTAGCGTTACGGTATGCGTTAGGTTACCGCCTTCTACGGTTGAGTCATTATGAGTGATTTTCACATAAACTGTATCTTCTTCTCCATAACTATTTCCACCTGTTGGATTGTTTGGATCAGTTGGTTCATTTGGAGTTTCTTGCGGATCTTTTGTCGTATCATTTGCAGGGTTATCTTTTATTGTCCCATTTACTACATCTTTGTCACTAGTAGCACCATTTGCTATAGTATGAGGCACTATACTCTCAAATATATTATCAGGATTTGTTACGCTATCGATAGTAATTTTAAGAGTTTCATCACCCTCTGCAAAATAATCATCCGTAGTTACTACTTCAAATTCAGTGCTACTATCTCCGCCATTAATCGTCACACTAGTAACAGGTATATAGTCTGTATTATCCGTTGTAATATTATCATATCTCAGCTCAACGGTAACAGTTTTACCGGTAGGGACGAGTACTTCTTCTCCATTCTCATCTACTAAAGTCACTTTGTATTTAAGATTCCCACCCTCACCTATCTCATCAATATCAGGCTCTATTTTAACAAATACTTTAGATGTAAAATCAGTTATAGTTGTGGTTACAGGTGTCATATCTATAGATACACTCTCATATCCACCACTTAAAGTATCTTTGACATAAGAACCGTCAACTATATTTACCGTATAGTTCTCATTACCTTCATTTATTATGTCATTAAAGACTTCCGTGCTAAAACTTTGTCCCAAGGTTATAGTTTGAGCCGTGTTATCAAAATCTTGTGTACCATTTGTTAAAGTTTGTGTTCCAACACCGTTTGCCGTATTATCCGAAAAAGTAACATTTACTTTCCCAACTTGCATATCAAGCTTTGTAGAATCATTAAATTGTGTAGTTCCAAACTCAAAAGCATAGGCTATATAACCTGCATCATTACCCTCTAAGGCACTATTTGCCAACAAATAATCTCCATTACCGTCTTTCAAAACATTACCGTTAGCATCTGCAGCAAAAAGTTTAATAGTAACTATCTCTTTATCGCCTTCCGTTGTATGCTCATCCGTATCGTTTGGATTATGAGGTGTATTCTCATCCACCGGTTTACTATTATCTTGAATTGTTGTAGTAACAGGTGTAGTATCATGTTTGACTATATCAAAACCGCCTTTTGAACCTACATAACTTTGATCTACTATTGAAACTTGATAAACCTCCCCATTATCTGAAATATAATCATCAAATACTGATGTATTAAATTTTTGCCCTACCGTTACAGTTTGAGGGGTATTATTATAATCTTGCGTACCGTTATTACTAGTTTGTGTAGAATTACCGTTTGCGGTTATATCACCGAATACTATTTTGACTGTTCCTGTAAGATTTACCGGTGTAGTACCGTTAAATGCTCTTACGATATATTCTGCTATTTCACCTTCATTAGCCTCATTTGCAGGGACTTCATTACCGAAACTATCTATAGCAAAAAGCTTCAACGTAACAATAGTCGGAATACGAGGTACAGGAGTAGGTTCTACAGGGCTAGGCTCAGGTTGAGGTATAGGGTCCGGAGTAGTAGCCCCTGGAGAAGTAGGTCTTTCCACCGGAATATAAAACGCATTCTTACTCTCTGAATTATTTTGTTCCAATCCATCTGTTTCCGTTGCAAATTTTGATTTAACATCAAAAGTTGTACTCTTTTGTTTGAATCTTGCATTACGCAAGTCACTGATAACATCGGTAGCACTTCCGTCACGAGCAGAAAAAGTAGTAGTATCTTCACCGCTTTCTTTAACTTCTTCATTACCTTCCGTTGTCTCTTCTTCAGCTATTTCTTCACCCTCTTCTTGAGCTTGTGCAGATGCAAGTAATTTAATAAAATCGTCAAAACTACCTTCGTTTACACTATCTTCAACGATGTCTTGTGCGACATCCGTCATACTATTATCAAACAACTGTTTTTGATTTGAAAATAAAGAGATATTTTGATTGTTGCTAAGTGTTATATTAATAACATCCGTTATATTATTTAAACTATCACCGAAAACCGTCATCCCTTCTACTATACTATCACCGTTTTTTAACTCTATTACATTACCGTTCATATCTTTTGCAAAGAATTTACCGGTCAAATCAGATACGACACCTATTGTTTTCATTCACAACTCCTTAAATTTTATTTCGTACTTTACTAAAATATTAAATATCCGTAAATTGTACCTTGGTACAGTAATAACTATTTGAGATATAAAGCTAAAGCTAATCTATCTTTTACGTTAAGTTTTGTAAAAATATTTTGAGCATGGGCTTTTACCGTTCTTAATGTAATATTAAGATTTTCTCCTATTTGTTTATAACTTAATCCATCGGCTATCATAACCGCTACCTCTTTTTCCCTATCGGTTAAAACATCCAATATGGCTTTTATTTTTGTAGAACTATGCGGTATTTCCGATATAAGACTTGATACAAACTCAGGATGTAGCCAAATCATACCATCGTTAATTATCTTGATTGCATAGTTAAACAAGCTACTATTCATAAGTGCATTGGCATAACCTTTTACACGAAGTCCTAGATATTTCTTAGCTTTTTGTATATTTGGAGTTCTATCAAGCAAAAAAACTTGATTGTTTTTTTGAAGCAACCCTCTAATAACGTTTTCACCATCTTTTCCGCAAGAAGATATATCGGTCAAGAGAAAAGTTCCTTCTAAACTCAACATATCTTCCATAGAATATAAAGTCATAGTTTGATACTCCGTAATGTTCTTTTCCCAATACAAGACTAGATTCACATCTTCACTATAAATATGTATTTTCATTTTATTTCTCGCTAAAGGTATATTGTTTGGTTTTTAATATAGGTTTTAATATATAATCCAAAACTGTTTTCTTACCGGTAATAATATCTACGTTAACAGTCATACCGGGAATTATCTTATGTATTTTCCCTTTTCTTTTTAGATAATTTTGCTGTGTTTTGATTCTAACCGTATAAAAAACATTGTCTTTTTGGTCTTTTATAGTATCGGCACTTATATGCACAACCTCTCCCTCTAAACCACCGAAAATTGCAAAATCATATGCAGAAAACTTCACTATTGCCCTTTGCCCATGATAAATAAATGCTATATCTGAAGGCTTGATTTTTACTTCTACAAGTAATGTTTCATCGCTAGGTACTATCTCGATGATATTATCTGCCGGTTTGATAACTCCTCCGACCGTATTAACAAACATTTTTTGCACTATACCTTTCATAGGTGAACGAACCAATGTTCTAGACACCTGATCCTCAAGGGCTACCGAGTTTGATAAAATACCGTCTAGTTCTGCCTTAGTTGCATTTAACTCTTCTTGTGCTTTACTTTGAAAATCAAAGTTTATTTGTTTTATATTTTCTTTCATTTCATTGATTGAATATTCGAGTTTTGGTATAGAAAGTCTAAGAGAATTATATCTCTCTTCCGTTTCATTGGTTTCTCTTTGAAGTTTTAGATAATCAATTCTTGATTTAACTCCCTTTTCAACCATAGGCTTTGCCATTTCAAGTTCTGTTGATATCATTTCAAAAGATGATTTTAAATGAGACAATGATACTTTAGAAGATTTGAGCTCCTGCTCTCTTTGCATTAATTGTTCTCTCAATGCCTGAGTTTTGGCATTTAACTGACTTTGATTTTTTATATACAACTGCATCTCATTTTCTAAGAACTCGGAATTTTCACTATCTATAACAAAATCTACTCCGTTAGCCTCGGCAGTAAGCCTTGATATTTTTGCTTTTAGGGCATTTGCTTTAATTGTATTTGTACTAAAAGAAGATTGTGACTTTTGATTATCTATCTTTAAGAGAACTTGACCTTTTTCTACCTCATCACCCTCTTTTACCATAATATCTTCTATAATACCGCCTTCGAGATTTTGTATCATTTGATTATGACCACTTGGAATTACTGCCCCGTCTCCCCTAGCTATTTCATCAACATAAGCAAGACTAGCCCATACTAAAAATACAAAAATAGCCCCTGCCCAGAAATATAAAACAACAAACAACCATTTGGGAGTCATTTCCAAAACCGCACCGCTTAAAGAGTGCATAAATTCATAATCTCTATTTGTTAGGCTTTTTTTCTCTTTGTGTTTATTTTCCATCGATTTATCCATTTAATTGTTTCAATACATTATCTTTTTCACCGTCAAGGAAAACTTTTGATTTATGCATCACTATCACTCTATCGCAAAGCTCTAACATAGATAACTTTTGAGTAATTAGCAAAAATGTTTTATCGGCTATTTCAGGCTTTAATCTATTCAAGATAATATTCTCACTACCTTGATCCATAGCATTTGTAGGTTCATCCATCAATATCACGGAACTATCTTGTAACAATGCCCTTGCTATCCCTACACTTTGCTTTTGCCCGCCTGAAAGTCCTGTTCCTCTTTCTCCTACAAGCATATCATATCCCCTAGGATGAGCATGAATAAAATCATCTGCACCGCTTATATAAGAAGCTTTTATAATATCTTCGTCATGAGGATGTCTATCGGAAGATATTATATTTTCTTTAATTGTCCCCATAAATAAATTTACTTCTTGGGGTACATATCCCATAAAACGTCTTAAATCTGCAGGGTCGATTTGCGAAATATCAATATCATCTATAAGTATGCTACCGTTTGTAGGTTCATAAAGTTTCAAAATCAATTTTGCTATCGTCGATTTTCCGGAGCCTATTTTCCCTATAAATCCTACCTTTTCTCCAGGATTAATCACAAAACTAACATTTTGCAAAGCAGGAATATCTGCATTTGGGTAAGTAAAACTTACATCTTTGAACTCTATTTTTCCTACCATATTAGGTCTAGTGAGGAATTGCTTCGCACTCGGTCGTTCTACCGGTTTTGTAATAATTGAGTTTAATACGTCATAAGAATTTTTTGCATCTGAATAATTTGTTATCAAAGCAGCAGCCTGTCCCATAGGTGCTACAGTTCTTGATGTAAGAATCACGACGGCTATTAAACCACCCATTGTAAGTTCAAACTTTTGTATCAGAAATACACCTACTACTACTACAAAAACCGTATTTAGTTGAATTAATAAATTCGTAATATTAGGAATCAAGGACGATAACATTCTAGTTTTTAGGTTTTTATGTGCTATTTCTCCTACGGCTTCTTCCCAATTCCATTGAATTTTACCGTTCATTCTCATTGTTTTTATTGTTTCTATATTATTCAAAGCTTCTATCAAAATGCCGTTTTTCTTAGCACTCACTTCATGGGTACTTTCAATAACCTCTTTCAAAGGTTTACTTATAAAATATGCAAACCAAAAAATTAAAGCCATCGTCAATAATGGAACAAAAACAATAACTCCACCTATATAATATATAACTATTAAGAATATAATTGCAAACGGAAAATCTATAACAACGGTCATAGTAGCATTGGTTAAGAAATTCCTAACAGCCTCAAAATCTTTAAGATTACTTGCAAAAGAACCGACTGATTTTGGATGTTCGCTAAGTTTTAGATCTAGTACCTTTTCAAAAATAATAGACGACATAATAACATCACTTTTTTTACCTGCTAGTTCTAGCATATATGCCCTAATATATTTCAAGAATGAATCCAAAAGATATATTAAAATAACACCTATCGTAAATACCAAAAGGGTTTCTTGGGCATTATTAGGTATTACTCTATCGTACACACTCATGGTAAAAAGAGGTGTTGCCAAAACAAATAAATTTATAAGTAAAGAAGCTACTAATACATCTCTATAAATATTCTTTGATAGTTCTAAAGTAGAAAAAAACCAATGTTTATGGTCAAATTGCAGATTTCTAGCACTTTTATTACCGTATTCATACTCTTTTTTTAGCATAAATGCAAAGCCCAAATACTCTTTTTCTAACTCTTCTACACTAACTGTGCTTATTGAACCGTCACCCTCAGGGAAAACTACCGTAGCTTCAGTTTTATCATCATTAAAACTTTCCAAAATACAAGTATTATTGTTGCTAAGAATTAAAATAATCGGTAACTGTAACGACAGAAAATCAGTTATTTCCCTTTCTATAAGGGTAGATTTAAGCCCTGCCCTACTAGCAGCCCTTGAAAATAACGACTTTGGATGTTTTATTGAGAATAATTCTATTTCACCTTGATTACTAGCCACAGGAAGCCCAGCTATAAGGGCTTCATGGGTAAAGGGTTTGTTATATAATTTCGTATATAAAACAAGTGCGTCCAATAACGAATCTTGCTTTATTTTCTGAGTTCTTTCACTCATAAAAAACCTTTCTATTCAGAAATAGTTACTTCTATTCTTCTATTTTCTTTTTTGCCTTCTTCCGTATCATTTGAAGATATCGGTTCTAATTCGCCTTTACCTTCAGTCGATAATCTAGTAGATTCAATACCGTTATCGATAAGGAATTGTTTGATAGAATCAGCTCTTTTTTGGGACAATACAAGATTTGCCGATTCTTTGCCTACATTATCCGTATGCCCTATAATATTAGCCTTATATGTAGGATACGTTTGTAAAAACTCTTTAAATTCGACTATATCATCCATATAATCTTGTAATATTTCATAAGATGCAGTTTTAAAATTAACTTTTAATGTTTTGACAAGGGTACATCCCTCTTCATTTACTTTTACCCCTTTTGGTGTATTAGGGCATTTATCTTTATAATCATATACTCCGTCACCGTCACTGTCCAAACAACAACCGTTTTTATCGACTATTGCACCCTTAGGAGAATTAGGACATTTGTCCATACCGTCTAAAACTCCGTCATTATCACTATCTTTATCAGGTTGTTTTACAAGATATATAGCTACCATCACACGGTTATTCAACTCTCTTGAAGAGCAACTTTCTTGACTAAAAGCTCTATCTTCTCCACCTCTGTTCTCAACAACTAACAAACTTTGGTCTATACCGTCGTTAGTAAGTTTAGAAGCTATAGAATTTGCATAATCCAAACTTTGTTTATCACTCTCTTCCGTGCTTAACTTAGGTCTAAAAAGGTTTTGTATACGGTTTGCATAAGTATCCGAATCAATACTATTTTCACTTAAATCATCTGTTGTTTGACTTGTATGTCCGATAACAGATATTTTCAACTCTTTAGAGTCTTTTTGATATTGTTTGATAGTTTTAACTATTTCACTATAAAGCTCATTAGATTTTGAAGACAATACGCCGTCTTCAAAATTCAACATATCAAAACGTATAATCTTTTCAAACTTACCGTACATAAATAAACTTTTTTCTGTAGAGTTTGTCTGATTAATCGCATCATAACTATAATCATAAGTACTACTTGCCACTAAAGAAGTCGCAATTAATGTAGGAATAATTAATCTTTTCATGTTAGTTACCTTCTTTTTTTGTATTTAGTGTTGTTTTTGAGTTTAACGTTTTTACCGCTTGAATACTATTCATATCATCTTGTTGGCACCCATGAGGCATAATACTTTTATTAGGTAAAGAGTTATTGCATAAATCAACGGAATCAGGAATTTTATCACCGTCCACATCATAATTGATTGGTAACGTATCTTCGATAAAATGTGCTTTCTTACCTGTATTTATATTGACATTATTTGTAAGGAAACTATCATTGTTTGTAAGCTTTTGTACGAGAAGTCCCATTGCGTCAAGTATTCTATAATGTGCAAATAAATACTCATAGTCTGCTTGTATAATTTCTATTTTTGCATTAATAACATCACCTTGAGCAGATAATAGGTCAAGTAATGTTCTTCTTCCCATGTCATACTCTTCTTTATATAATTCCAAAGTTTTTTCTGCAAAACCTTTGTATTCTTTCAAATCTTTTAATTGTAATTGTATCATTTCATAAGCATTCCATGAAAAATCCAAAGACTCTATAACTTGTCTTTGTAAGTCTCTTTGTATCTCTACTTCTTGATGTATAGTACTTAAATGTTTTTGTACGTCTGCACTATCTGCTCCACCTTTGTATAGATTAAAAGTCATAATCAATCTTGCTTTCAATCTATCATCGGGCTGATCAAATCCATTATTTAATTTGCTTACATCGTTGTAATGTTGAGACAGTTCAAAATCAATTTTTGGATAGTATTCTTTCTTTCTTTGTTTATGTAAAGCTTGAGCACCCTCTATATTATAATGACTAACCATTATAGATGGATTGTTTTTAATAGCAATCATTGCTGCTCTTTCTATGCTTTCAGGCATCTGCATATCTATCACGGGTTTCGTCATATTTTCAATCTCAGGTAATCGCCCAAGTATTCTACGATAAGCCTTCTCAGCATCTAAAGTATTGTGTTTTTGTACAGTTAAATTTGAATTTGCCAAAGATAAAGCAGATTTAATTTTTTGTACTTCAGAATCCGTGGTGTATCCGCCTTCATATAAAATATTTACCTTATCATATAAAGACTCTATTATTTGAACATTCTCCAATGATACTTGTAAAAGTTCATATGCCCTTAACACATTCAAGTAAGCATTTGTCATTTTAAATGTCATATCATTTGCTGTTTCTATATAATGATAACCCGCAGCAAGTATTCTAGCTTCTTGATAATCAACTTTATGCATAGTTCCAAAACCATCAAAGATATTTTGAGTCAATGTAAGAGCAGTTTCATAGTTTCTATAATCTATATCCGCAACTCTATTTTTCTTTAACTCACCTGCGTCGTTATATCCAGTCATTGCTTTTAAATCCAATCTTGGATAATACTCAGATTCTGCTATTTTCAAATCTTGTTGAGTCGTTCTATAGTTTTTTAGTCTTTCAACCACCACTGGATTAGTATTTAATACTTCCCCTACACTCTCTTGAAGGGTCAAAGCACTTACATTTGTACTAAACAACCCTAAACTACTCGCCGCAACTATGCTAAGCAAACGTTTTTTTGCATTAAATTCCATGTTTGTCTACCTCTTAATAAAAAATATTGAGGCATTTTATAGAATAGAAGTATCATAAAAGTATCAGAAATAATAAAAATAGCAATAAATTACACATTTATTAAAATTAGTTTAGATTTTACGTAATTGTAAGGAGATAATTAGTAGATTTATTTAATTCGTTCTTTTCCTTGCAATCAATGCCACTATAATAAGTACAACCAAAATCCCCCAAGAAGCATATTGGTTTATATTATTCAAGAACGTTATGATTTCATTTAGGAAGAATGCCCATAGAGTAGTAGCCAAAAATGTACTTGATAAAACTATCAATATATTTCTTATGTGGCTTATACCTATAATAAATCCTATAATAGCACCAACAACAGGTCCACTCATAAAAAGGGGCATAAAAACAAAAAAGAATATCCCGTATGTTCCGTATTTATCAAATTTATCGTGATGTTTAGCTACAAAAGCTTTAACGACCTCAAAAAAATGTTCTAATCTTTTGAATTTGACCGCATTTTGCCAACTAAGTACAAAAAGTGAATAAACTATCAGAACAAGCAATACTTCAAAATAGAGATTAATAAATAATACAGTATAAAAATCCAATCCACTTGAAAAACCAAAAGACAAGCCACCCATTCTGCCCACTATCAAATTTGTAATAGCGGTACCTAGAAGTTTACTTGATAATTCCATATCAAATAATCCAATAACACCCAAACTAACAAGTAACAATATAAGCAAAAAAATACCGCTAAATAAAAATCTTGTTTCTATTTTATTCAAGTCCATATTATCAACCTTCTAAAAATATGGTACAATTATACTATGAAAAAGCTATATTTAATAAGACACTCCAAATCAAGTTGGGATAACCCTGACTTAGATGACTTTGACAGACCTCTAAATAGTAGAGGTAAAAAAGATAGGTATCTAATGGCAAACTTCTTAAAAGAGCATGGTATTTACCCTGATTTTGTTCTTTGTAGTCCATCCCTTAGAACTAAAAAGAGTCTAAAAGCTTATCAAGAAATCCTAGATATAAAAGATAAAAATATAGTTTTTAGTGACGATTTATACGAAAGTTCTGCAAGAAAACTATTAAATGTTTTGCATACAACTCACAGTATGTATGATAATGTGTTCTTAATTTCGCACAATCCTAGTCTAAATGAATTAGTCGATTATCTATTAAATGGTTTTGAAGAAAACATACCTACTAGCGGTATAGTAGGTATCAATGTGGATATATCAGATTGGAGTATGATTGATAATACAAATTGTAGTTTGTATTTATTTACATATCCAAAGCAAATTAATAGTTAGTTATTTATAAACTCTCCATCTATATAGAGCCATCTACCGTCCACTTTAAGGAATCTACTCTTTTCCGTGAAAAACGTATAAGTACCATCTAATTTCATATTTACCCTAAAAGTCACGTAAGCCTCTTCTTCACCGTCTATAAAATCAAATACCTCGAGTCTTACAAAATCTGTTTCATCACTAAAAGATTTTATATCACGTTTCCACTCTACTAAATCGGTTTTATACTCTTTATTATCAGGATGTGTTGTTTTGATTATATAATTCACATCGCCAACTACATAAGCACTATATCTTGATTTCATAAGGGAGAGTGCATTTTTTGGATTTGAACCCTTGTGAAATATCCCACAACAGTTTTTATATTTTTCACCGCTTCCGCACGGACATTTTGAATTGATAGAAAATTTCATTAGTCTTTTTGCCTATAATAAACATCCATTTGAGGGAAAGGTATAGATATTCCTTTCTCATCAAACGTAAGCTTTACCTTTTCTATAGTATCAAATCTAAAGTTCCAATAATCATCTGTTTTTACCCAAGCACGAACCGTGAAATCTACACTTGAATTGCCCAGTTCACTAACTGCTACCAAAGGAATTGGGTCTTTTAACACTCTAGCGTCGGCGTCGATAATATCTTTTAATGTTTGTTTTACTAGCTTTATATCATCACCGTAACTAACACCAAAAACAAAATCACATCTTCTGGTATCTTCACCCGTAAAATTTACTATATTATCACTTGTGATTTTTGAATTTGGTATAATTACTACTTTATTATCCGTAGTCTTCATTATAGTATGGAAAATTGATATTTCTTGCACTATACCCATTTCTCCCGCTGTTTGAACAAAATCTCCAACTTTGAATGGGCGAAACAATATTATCATAATACCTGAACCCACATTTGATAAAGAGTCTTTAAAAGCCAAACCTACAGCCAAACCTGCTGCTCCTAATATGGCTACAAAAGATGTTGTTTCTATACCTAGTTGTGAAAGTGCAGCTAATACTATAGCAATCAAAGCTATAGCATACAATACATTATCTAAGAATTTAACCAAAGTTATATCAACCTTAGCTTTTTCCATAATCTTCACAAGCATATCAACAGCAAACCTAGCAAATCTCTTACCTATGAAGAAAATTGCCAAAGCAACAACTATTTTGATACTATAAACCCAAATCAAACTCCCAATAGCTTCCATATCTAACCCTTTGTTCTATATGCGATATTGTACCATATCCTCTATTTACTTTTATTATATTGTACCCATAATAAACAAAATAACTAATAACTAAAACTTTATATGCAATATAAGATTATTTTTATTTGTATTTAGGTATTATTAAGTAAACTCATTCGTAATTACAAAATTATAAGGTTTATTCCCATATGAAATTACTAACTTTTCTAATCTTGTTATTTTATTCAACTTTTACTCTCTCCAAAGAACTCAATATAGGGGTAGAGTCCGGTTATCCTCCTTTTAGCTCAAAAGATATAAATGGTAATTTGTATGGATTTGATATAGATATAGCATATACGATATGTCAAGAGATGGGAATAAAATGTATTTTTAAAGAGATGGATTTTAATGAGTTACTACCTGCTATGATTGATGGAAAAATTGATTTGATAGTCGCTAGTATGGCTAAAACTAAAGAGAGGGAAGAAAAAATTGATTTTTCTATAGCATACTATCGAGCAAAACCCGTAGTTATAGGTAAAATGGGTACTTTCTACAGCGGTAAGAATTTTTTTATAAATAAAACAATAGCTATTCAAGGTGGTACCATTCAAGAAACTTATGCAAAAAATCTCTCTGCCAATAATACAAAAGTCATTTCAACAAGTACTTTTGATGAATCTGTAAACTTACTTGTTGAAGGAAAAGTTGATGCGGTCTTTGGAGATACACTCAGTGCATTCTTTTTTCTTACCGAAAATGGTAACGGTGATAAGTTTGAAATAATAGGCAACTTACCAGATATTCCAAATTCTCCCGATGTTAGCTATGCCTATATCGGCATTCAAAAGAATAATAAAGAGTTACAAAGAAAAGTAAATGATATTATTCAAAGAATTCATCAAAACGGTACTCTAGGTAAAATGAGTAGAAAATATTTCCCTTTTGAAATATACTAAAAGAGCTAAATTTGAAAAGTCTAAATGCTTTCTTTATTATAACTTTTACAACCGTATTTTTGTTTACATATCTTGCATATGAACTTGTTATTTCCCAAAATAAAATATCTACCCTATCAAGTAAGACAAAAGATGAATCTTTTTCGGGAATTGCTTCAAAAATAAGATTTGTAGTGAATATGAATAGACTAAAAACAGCCGGTGATATTATACATAGCTCTTCTGAGGAAAAAGAGAGATTAAAGGCTAGAGTTACAGCTCAAGTTATTGCTTTTGACCCGATATTTGATGAAAATCAAGAACTAAAAAACGAAGTAAACAATATATGGAAAGATATGAAAACTATATATTCTCTCAAAAATCAAATAGATACTATTCTTAATAATGCGACTACATCTTTTACGGCAATACAAAACTTAACACTGGATTCACAATTTAGCTTTATTAGGGATTCTATTAAACTTATTATTGAGAAAAAACATTTATCAAATACCAATATGATTATACTATACATGAATAATATGGATAATGACACCAAAAAGACCCCTATATTCAAACAAATGTATCATTTATCAGAATTATTATTAAGTGCACATATCATGGAAACGGAAGCTAACAGCTTGTGGAAAGTAAAATCTGAGACTATAGATTCTATACAACAAACAATGAATACGGTTACCATACAAGCAACGGAATCTGGGATAGAGCAAGTATTAGAAATTTCGCAAAGTGCCGATAATTCAAAACATAATATTTTTGTGATTGTATTAATCATAGGTTTATTGTTTACCATTTTAGGTGTTTTACTATATTTCTTCGTTTTTGCACCTATTATAAGGATAACAAATGTACTCCATAGTATTGAAAACGGTGAAGAAAATATACCTATAAACAAAGAGTTATTAGTAGAAATTGACGAAATCGGAAAAGCTACTACACTTGTCAAAAATACTTTAAATAATATTCAACAGCAACAAATTTTACTTGAAACCTTAGCAACAACAGATCAATTAACAGGAATTTACAATCGAAGATATTTTTTTGATATTGCAAATAAAGAACTAAGTAGAGTAAAAAGACACCATACTTTATGTTCTTTACTTATGTTAGATATTGACTATTTCAAAAATATTAATGACAGGTATGGACATAATATTGGAGATGAAGCACTAAAACTTTTTTCAAAAACAATATCTTCCCTTTTGAGAGATAATGATATTTTTGCAAGAATCGGCGGTGAGGAATTCGTAATATTATTACTTGACACTAGCCAAGAACAAGCCTTCAATAAAGGATTGGAAATCATCAAATCCATTGAAAAATTGAGTATAAATACCGATCAAAACGGTTTATTAAAATTTACTGTAAGTATTGGGGTAAGTTCTCTCAATGTGGATGATATTGAAATACAATGTGCCATATCAAGAGCCGATAATGCACTCTATAAAGCAAAAACCCAAGGAAGAAATAAAGTAGTTATGTACGAATAACTAAAACTTTTCCCAAAAAAACTCTATCCAATCGGTTGCTTCATTTACACTAAAGTCAGGCTCTATTTTTGCGGTTTTTTTATAAAAAAGCGTTGCTGTTTTGATTTGAAGTTTTGGATATTTGGCTTTTAATACTTTTATAACCTCTTCTATCGTATCTCCGCTATCTATAATATCATCAACAAGTAAAATAGTATTATATCTCTCCAAATCAGGGATATTAAATATATGGATGTCATCTAGTTTTTTTGTATCATTATAGTGAATGGAGTTTATCGTATAAAAGTTTCTAATATCTAGTAGGCTTGATATAAAATGTCCGAAAGTCACTCCACCCCTTGCTATAGCCACAACGGCTTCGGGAGAATAAACTCTTATATCTTTTTCAAGCGATTTAACATCTTTGATAAATTGTGAGTAAGAATAATGTATCATATAAGTTAAATAATAAGGGTGTTTCCACCCTATTATTTAGTCTCCTTTTTTAGTAGCTCTTTTTCTTTTGTTTGGATCAAGCTCTCTTTTTCTAACTCTGATAGAAATAGGAGTAACTTCTACAAGTTCATCATCTTCAATCCATTCTAAAGCACTCTCTAGTGAATGGCTTTTTGGTGGAACAAGTTTGATAGCTTCATCCGCCCCACTACTTCTAACATTTGATTGTGCTTTACCTTTTATTGGGTTTACATCAAGGTCATTGTCTTTTGAGTGTTCACCGATAACCATACCGATATACACTTTATCTTGAGGTTTTATGAACATCATACCTCTGTCTTGTAGGTTAAATATAGAATATCCAACAGCCACACCGTTTTCCATAGAAACTAGTGCACCATTTTTTCTACTTTCAACAGTACCGCTATATGCACGGAATTCTAAGAATGAGTGATTTAATACACCCTCACCTTTTGTATCCGTTAAGAACTCTGTTCTATATCCGATAAGTCCACGTGCAGGAATCTCAAACTCTATCCTTGTAAAACCGATACCCATTGGAACCATATTTGTCATTAAAGCTTTTCTTCTACCTAATTTTTCTATAACAGTACCGCTGAATTCATCTGGAACGTCAACAACTAGGTGCTCAAATGGCTCCATTTTAACGCCATTTTCTTCTTTTAGGATAACTTCCGGTCTTCCTATAGAAAACTCAAAACCTTCTCTTCTCATATTTTCTGCCAAAATAGTAATTTGAAGCTCACCTCTTCCGTTTACTTTAAATTTACCTTCACCAACTTGCTCATAGTTCATAGCAATGTTTGTGTTCATTTCAGCTTCAAGTCTTTCTTGAATTTTGTTTGAAGTAACAAATTTCCCTTCAGTTCCAGCTAAAGGAGAATCATTTACTGCAAAAGTAACACTAAGAGTAGGCTCTTCTATGTGCATCGGGTCTAGAGGCATTGGATTAGTAGGGTCACAAAGGCTATCACCTACGTCAATAGTTTCAAAACCTGCAACTGCAACTATATCACCTGCTCCTGCTGTTTTGATTTCTATTCTCTCAAGACCTTTAAAACCGATAAGTTTTGAAACTCTTCCTCTTACTTTTTCACCGTCTGCTTTTACAAGCATTACAGTTTCACCTAAAGAAATAGTACCGTTGAAAATTCTAGAAATTCCTATTTTACCGATATAGCTATCATAATCAAGTGTGAAAACTTGAAGTTGAAGACCATTTTCATCAGCACCTTTTGGAGCCGGTACTTCTTTTAATATTGTTTGAAATAATGGTGTTAAATCTTTATCTTCATCTTCAAGAGCATATTTAGCAAAACCATTTCTAGCAGCTGCGTAGATTACCGGGAATTCTAATTGTTCTTCAGTTGCACCCATTTGATCAAAAAGGTCAAATACTTCATCTACAACACGATCTGGCTCAGCAGCCGGTTTGTCTATTTTGTTTACAACTACGATTGGTCTGTGTCCTAAAGCCAAAGCTTTTTTAACAACGAATTTTGTTTGAGGCATAACACCTTCTTGTGCATCAACAAGAAGTAAAACGGAGTCAACCATCTTAAGAACCCTCTCAACCTCTCCACCGAAATCGGCGTGTCCTGGAGTATCTATGATGTTGATTCTATAACCTTCATAGTCAATAGCTGTATTTTTAGCTAGGATTGTAATACCTCTTTCTTTTTCGATAGCATTGCTATCCATAACTCTCTCTGCTACTTCTTGGTGAGCTGAAAATGTACCTGATTGTCTAAGTAGTCCATCTACTAGGGTAGTTTTACCGTGGTCAACGTGTGCAATAACTGCGATATTTCTAATTTGTTTCAAAGTGTTCCTTTTGTTTAATAAATAAATTCCAATTATTTATTTAAATTTTCGCGATTATACTAAAAGTTTGCTTAAAAGCTATTTAGTTTGATTACAAGTCAACAATCTTGTAAAAGGAGATATTTCCCTCTTTAGTTTAATTAAACATTCAATATAATTATCATAAATATTTTTAGGAAGTGCCTATGAAAGTTACATTATTAAACTACACCCCGCTAGTAATCTGTTCAAATGCTATAAGAACTTGTTGGCAAAGTTTTGATAAAAGCGACAATGGCGGTGAAGCTGATATGGCTTTGATTGATAGAGTCGGAAATAAATTCAAACACTCTTCAACGCTAGAACATATCACTTACAATTTTTATATCGCAGGGATTAGTCGTGCTTTGTTGCAAGAACTTGCACGTCATAGGATGGCTAGTTTATCGGTAAAATCTACTAGATATACTTTAAAAGAACTCAAAGAGTGTAGTGACATAGACTACAGTAAATTTTTGGTATGTACGGGTAATGATGCCGTAGATAGTGCATCAAGAATGGCATTAGATAATCTACAAAAAATACTTCAAAGCGGTGTAGGCAATGACATAGCAAAATACTGTCTTCCTGAAAGCTATAAAACAGAACTTAGCTGGACTATAAATGCTAGAAGTTTACAAAACTTTTTGAGCCTTAGAAGCTCTAAATCAGCTCTTTGGGAGATAAGAAATCTAGCTAATACGGTATATGAAAGCCTACCTGAAGACCATAAATATCTTTTTGAGAAGTGTATAAACAACGAAGAACATTGAGTTTAGGTAATAGTTGGTAGGTAGTAGAGAGTAGTAATTATTGGTGTATTATTAATTTAATTGTCTGATAATAATCCCTAAAAGGGTGATTTAGGGTAGGTATTTTTAGGATAGTTCAAGGCGGATATTGTGTAAAATCTAGGAGTTTACTGTAGTAAATGACGACGATTTTATATGATATCCAACACAGAAATATTCAAAAAGAACGCCCCAAATCACCCTTTTACTCGTTGGGAGTGAGTTATGGCTACGGCTATAGCATCCGTAATATCTAACGGCTTTATCTCTTGTTTAATCCCAAGCAAAGTTTTTACCATAAAAGCAACCTGCTCTTTTGCTGCCTTACCGTTTCCGGTAACCGCCTTTTTTACTTGCAAAGGTGTATATTCACTAAAATTACCTATCTCTTGTAATATTTTCAAAGACAATGCACCCCTAAATTGAGCCAGTTTTATGACAGTTTTTGGATTAAAAGCATAAAATATATCTTCTATGGCTACCTCATCAACTTTATGCTTTTTTAAAATAAAATCTATAGCCTCAACAAGCTCCATAATCTGCTCTTGTAGTATTTTTGATTTAATCTTTATAAGACCTGCTTCAACTAACCTTTTTTTAGTACCTACCAACTCCAAGATAGAGTATCCGCAGTTAATCGTCCCAGGGTCAATACCCAAAATAATCATCTTCGCTCTATCCCTAGAGGATCCAACTCTTCATACTCATCCGTGTATGTATTTCTAATAACTAAAAATCTATCAAGATTATCGAAAAACAAATCAATTAAAACAGGGTCAAAATGTCTTCCTCTTTCTTCCTTAAAAAGATTTAGTATTTTATCAAGTTCCCACGCTTTTTTATAACATCTATCACTTCCTAGAGCATCAAATACATCGGCTATTGCAGTTATTCTTCCGAATATATGTATCTCTTCACCTTTAAGACCTCTTGGGTAACCGCTACCATCATATTTTTCATGATGTTCATAGGCAATAGTAGCAGATGTTTTTAATAGTTTTCTATCACTACCGTTTAACATATTAAAACCAATAACAGCGTGATTTTTCATTATCTCAAACTCTTCAGGTGTAAACTTTGCCGGTTTATTTAATATGGCATCAGGAATCCCTATTTTTCCTATATCATGCATTGGTGAAGCTATTTTTAACAACTCTGCTTCAACTTCATCTAGTCCATATAAAAGTGCTAATAATTTTGAATATTCGGCTACCCTTTTTACGTGGTTACCTGTCTCTTTACTTCTTGCCTCACCTATACTTCCAAGGGAAAATATTACATCTTTTTGGGTATCTTCTATCTCTTTATGAAGCTCGATAATTTCAGATACATCTTTACCTATACCCATGAATTCGGTAATCATACCATTTATATCTTTAATGGCTTTGAATGTAAAGTCCATATAGAAAGTTTTTCCATCTTTGTTTATACACTCTACTACACCTATCCACTGCCCTATTTCCTCTACGGTTTCTAAATGGTTTTTTATCTCTTCTTTTTTATTCTCTTTTACGATATTAAAAAAGTTTTTACCGAGTAAATCATCTTTTTGGTAACCGCTTACAATCAAAAACTTATCGTTGACGAATGTTATATTATGACTAATATTATCTATTCTAATCAAAGATGTTGCAAGATTTAGAGCCGTCTCATACTCTTTTACTAAGTGCATTTTATTTTTTAAGTCTAAGTCGGTTGAGTTTAATTTGGTTTCTAAAACCTCTTTATAGCTTTCAAGCTCTGTAATATCGTGTCTTATACCTATAAATTCATCTATTTCACCGTCAGGGTTCAAAATAGGAACAACCGTAGTATTTACAACATACATACTACCATCTTTTGCAAGATTTTTTATTTTACCTTGCCATATTTTTTTGTCTTCTTTTATTGTTTTCCACATATCTTTAAATGCTTCTTTTGGCATATCAGGATGTCTCACGATATTATGAGGCTTACCGATAAGTTCATCCCTATGATATTTGGAAATAGTACAAAAAGTATCATTAACATAAGTAATATTACCTTTGATATCTGTCTTTGACAAAATTGAAGATTCATCAACGGCAAGTTTGTACTGCTCTAACAATTTTAAAGTTTTTTGATATTCTCTTCTCTCTTCAATTTTTTTTGTATGTTTATTAATCCTATCAATCAAATCAGTAATTTTAACCGGCTTGAAAAGATAATCATTTACAACGTCTATTTTACTAGCTTGTAAAAAATACTCTTCTTGAGAATATGCAGAAATTATTATTGCAGGAGTTTCAGGTTTTAAAAGTTTTATTTCACGCAACATCTCAAAACCATTCATATAGGGCATATTTATATCTGTAATTACCAAATCAAAATTTCCGGCTCTAAATTTTTCTAAACCATCCCTACCGTCAACGGCCATCTCTACTTTTTCACAAAGCATTGATAATATATTGAATATCTCATTTCTTATCAACTCTTCATCTTCAACATAAAGGATAGATATATCTCTTTTTTGTAATTGACTTTTCACATATTACTCCATATTTCACTTAAGAAGATTATACAACTTTTACACTTACTTATCTATAAAAGTGAATTTTTTATAAAACTATTCACATTTTCACATATATTTTTTTAACTTATTCACGTAAATAGTGAAACTTTTCAAATAAAGTAAATCTTTTCTTTGATTTTTAATATAAATAAAGATATAATAGGCTTCAAATAAAGTAATTTTTGAAAGTAGAGATACTAGAGGATATATGAATATTAATACGAAAGAAATTTTAGCAATTTTAAAAGAAGAATCTACATCTACGGACTATGAAAGATTTTTAAAGCAGTTATCATATAGAAAACAAGGTTCTAGCGAGAAGCTTGTAATATTTGATGCACCGAATAAATATCTTGCGAATTGGATAAAAACAAAATTCTCAAATGAATTAAGATATGCTATAGAGAAACTTACTTCACAAAAACCAAAAATAGAGATAAAAGTTGCCGGTGAAAAAAAAGCAACTAAAAAAGAATCAAATGAAACTCAAAATGCAACTAAAATAAATGAAAGTACCATCTTAAATCCTTCATATACTTTTGATTCTTTTGTTGTTGGAAGCTCAAATCAAATGGCATTTAATGCTTCACTTGCAGTTGCTAAAAAACCTGGAATTCAATATAATCCACTTTTTATATACGGTGGTACGGGACTTGGTAAAACGCACCTTTTACAAGCTATTGGAAACTATAATGTAGAACTTGGTAAAACCGTAATTTACGTTACTATAGAACAATTTATGAACGATTTTACATTTTCACTTAGAAATCAAAATATGGAACATTTTAGAAACAAATATCGTAAATGTGACCTTCTTTTGATAGATGACGTTCAATTTTTAAGCGGTAAAGAACAAACTCAAGAGGAGTTCTTCCATACATTCAATGAACTTCATAGTGCAAACAAACAAATAGTTATGACATCAGATAGACTTCCATCTCAAATAGCTTCACTTGTTGATAGGCTCAAAAGCCGTTTTGAATGGGGCTTGACGGCAGATATTCAAATACCTGGGTTAGAGACAAAAATAGCTATTATCGAGAAAAAAAGTGAGCTCAACGGTATCAAGCTAACAAAAGACGTAATAGACTATATAGCTACCAATCTTGATAATTCTATTAGAGAAATAGAGGGTGTTTTAATAAGAATAAATGCCTCTGCAAATCTTCTAAATCAAGAAATCAACCTTGATTTAGTCAAAAATCTTTTAAAAGAACAAATAAAAGAGCAAAAAGAAAATATTAAGCTTCCTGATATTATAAATATAGTAGCAAAAGAGCTTAATATAAAGCCAAGCGATATAAAATCAAAAAAACGTACTGCTGCAGTTGCAAACGCAAGAAGAATAGTAATATACCTTGCAAAAGAGCTTACGCATAATTCAATGCCTAATATTGCACAGTACTTAGGTATGAAAGATCACTCTTCTATAAGTCATTCTATAAAAAAAGCAAATGAACTAATAGAAACTGATGAAAATTTCAAAGTAATTATAGAAAATTTAAAAAATAAAGTAATAAATAAGGAGTGGTAGAAAAAGTTTAGACACTAAATGTGAATAGATGTGAATATAAATTAAAAGTTCTTCATGGGCTGTAAGGCTTATTTTATGAGGCTTCTAACAATATTTTCATCTATTCACATTACTCTACTACCAACACTAAATAAAGAAAATTAATAAGGGGAAAAAGATGAAATTAACCGTAAACAAATCTATATTTGAAAATGTTGTATCTTCAATGCAACCTTTTTTGGATAAAAAAGATGCTAGTTCTATAACTTCACATATTTATCTTGAAGTTTCAAATAATTCTTTAATAGTAAAATCAACGGATTATGAAATAGGGTTAAAAGTATCTATAAATGATATAAGTGATTGTTCAAACGGTAAAGCAACGGTAAACGGTGTAAATTTACTTGGTATTATAAGAAGATTAAAAAATGACAATATATCAGTACAAACACTTGCAAACGGTCAACTTGAAATAAAACAAAGTCGTTCAAATTTTAAACTTCCTATGTATAATGCAGAAGAATTCCCTTTATTTCCTGAACTACAAAAACTAAATAAATTGGAAATAAATATAGTTAATCTTGTAAATAGTATGAAAAAAATTACACCGTCTATAGATAACAATAATCCTAAATATGAATTAAACGGTGCATTAATAGATATAAAAGAGAGTAAAATAAACTTTGTTTCAACAGATACTAGAAGATTAAGTGTAACATACCTAAACAACAGTACAAATAATTCTGCTCAACTTATAATCCCTAAAAAAGCAGTTATTGAAATAGGTAAAATATTTTTAAACAATGAAATTGAAGTTAAATATGATGAAACAAACCTTGTAATAAGTAGTGATAATACTCAATTCTTTACAAAATTAATAAACGGTAAATTCCCTGATTATCAAAGAATTATACCTACAAGTTTAAAATACAATCTTCATATTCCAAAAGATGAATTTATAGAATCTATAAAACTTGTAACTTCACTTTTTGCAAATATTAAAATATCTTTTTCAAATGATAAAATCATATTTGAATCATTAGACGAAGAGAGTGAAGCAAAAACACAACTTGATATAGGTTTAAGTATCAATGAAGATTTTTATATAGCAGTTAATAGTAAATATTTACTTGATTTCTTATCACAAGTAAATCATGAAACATTTAAATTAGGATTCAATTCTTCTAATCTTCCGTTTTATTTAGAAGATGATAAATTTTTTACTATCATAATGCCGATAATATTAGAAAAATAAGACTAAAAAGGAATTAATAAATGACTCAAGAATATGGCGCAAGTAATATTAAAGTTCTAAAGGGTTTAGAAGCTGTTAGAAAAAGACCTGGTATGTATATCGGTGATACAAGTATCAACGGTCTTCATCATATGGTTTACGAAGTTGTAGATAACTCTATAGATGAGGCTATGGCTGGATTTTGTGATACTATAAACGTAACAATTACAAAAACAAACACTGTTATAGTAAAAGATAACGGTCGTGGTATTCCTACCGATATTCACCCAACGGAAGGTATTTCAGCTGCAAC
>DISL01000127.1:0-2492 GCA_002421845.1 Epsilonproteobacteria bacterium UBA6211
TATACTAAAATATAAGTTAGTATTATCTATTTTTAATGAAGGAGAAAAACAGTTTTGAAAGGAATTATACTAGCAGGTGGAAGTGGTACTAGACTCTATCCAATTACCAAGGGAGTATCAAAGCAGCTTGTTCCAATCTATGATAAACCTATGATTTATTACCCTTTATCAGTTCTAATGCTAGCTGGGATTAAAGAGATTTTAATTATTTCAACTCCTCATGATTTACCCCGTTTTATAGAGTTATNNATTTAGGATTACATTTTACTTATAAAGAGCAGCCTAGCCCTGATGGTTTGGCTCAAGCTTTTATCTTAGGGGAAGACTTTATCGGCGGAGATGATGTTTGCTTGATTTTAGGAGACAATATCTTTTATGGGCATGGGCTTACAAATCTTCTTGAAAAAAGTATTGATAATGCTAGTAATAAGAAGAAAGCAACTGTCTATGGATATTATGTTAATGACCCAGAAAGATATGGTGTAGCTGAATTTGATAAACATAAAAATGTCATTAGTATAGAAGAAAAACCTAAAAATCCAAAATCTAATTATGCAGTGGTAGGATTATATTTTTATCCAAATGATGTTGTTAAAAAAGCAAAACAAGTCAAACCTAGCGATAGAGGGGAATTAGAGATAACCTCACTCAATCAAGAATACCTTAAAGAAGGAAGATTGAGAGTTAAACTGATGGGTAGAGGCTATGCATGGTTAGATACTGGGACACATGAAAGCTTACTAGAAGCAAGTCAGTTTATTCAAACAATAGAAAAAAGGCAAGGGCTTAAAATTGCTTGCCTTGAAGAAATTGCTTTTGAAATGGGGTACATTTCAAAAGAGAAACTCTTAGATTTAGCAGAACCTTTGAAAAAAAATCAATATGGTCAATATCTTATAAAAAGAGCTTTCGAAGGAAGAGTCGAAAAATGAATTTTATAAGAACTGAGATACCAGAGGTTATCATTTGTGAACCTATTGTGCATGGTGATTATAGAGGTTATTTTGTAGAGACTTTTAGAAAAGATTTATTAGAAAATTTTTTAGGTCATCAAATTGATTTTTGTCAGGATAATGAAAGCAAATCTTCCAAAGGAGTATTAAGAGGTCTTCATTATCAATTACCACCTTTCGCACAAACTAAACTTGTCAAGGTAATACAAGGAAAAGTTCTTGATGTGGCAGTAGATATACGCCAAGGAAGCCCTACCTTTGGCAAACATGTAGCAGTCGAATTAAGTAGTGAAAATAAAAGGCAACTACTTATTCCAAGAGGTTTTGCTCATGGTTTTGTGGTTCTTGAAAATGAGACTATATTTACTTACAAAGTTGATAACTATTATAGTCCAGAAAACGATAGAGGTATAGCATTTGATGATGAAACTTTAAATATCAATTGGATATTAAATCATCATCAGTTAAAACTATCGCAGAAAGATACAAAGCAACCTAGACTTAGTGAAACGAATAATCTATTTGAATATGGAGTTAATTACTATGGGTAATATCTTAGTCACAGGTTCAAATGGTCAATTAGGTAGCGAAATTCAAGAACTCTCTTCTAATTATCCATATAGATTTTATTTTACATGTAAAAGTGATTTTGATATTATTGATACTGATATGATGAGAAAATTCATAGTTAAAAATGATATTGACACTCTTATCAATTGTGCAGCTTATACAGCTGTAGACAAAGCTGAAAATGAAAAAGAATTAGCAGATAAGATAAATCACTTGGGAGTAAAAAATCTTGCTAATTTGGCTCATGAACTTGATATCAAATTGATTCATATTTCTACTGATTATGTGTTTAGTGGAACTAATTTTAAGCCATATACTGAAACCGATACGCCTAATCCAAAAAACGTTTATGGGCAAACCAAACTTGATGGAGAAAAAGCTATCCTAGAATACAACTTGAAAAATTCACTTATTATAAGAACATCTTGGGTTTATAGCTACTATGGAAACAATTTTGTTAAAACTATGCTACGCTTAGGTCGTCAAAAAGATAGTTTAGGAGTTATATTTGACCAAGTAGGCACTCCCACTTATGCAAAAGATTTAGCAAAAGCAATTCTTGAGCTAATTCCCCAAATCAAAAATGAAAAAACAGAAATCTATAATTATACTAATGAAGGTGTTCTCTCTTGGTATGATTTTGCAAAAGAGATTATGAAAATGACAAAACTATCGTGTAAAATAACTCCTATAGAAACAAAAGATTATCCATTGCCAGCTTTAAGACCACATTATAGTGTATTAAATAAATCAAAGATAAAAAAAGACTTTAATCTTACAATACCTTACTGGAAAGATGGACTAGAGGATTGTTTAAAGAGATTGGGAGAGCGAAGATAATGCAAAATATTTTACTTACAGGAACAGCTGGGTTTATCGGCTCCAACTTTGTACCTTATTTTTTAGAAAAATACCCAAAATATAATCTTATTAATTTAGATTTGCTTACTTATGCTGGAAATTTAGAAA